>NZ_JAKREZ010000001.1:0-393319 GCF_022348345.1 Alteromonas sp. CNT1-28
AGGCCAGCATCCGACGTAAACAGCGCATTGCGGCTATGGATACTGCGTATCTTGAAAAAGTGATAACTGCTTAAAAAATGATCACGCTCTTACCCTGATGAATATGCGACCTGTCCATCTTTACCGACAATCGCAAAAGCAACTGCCTCATCAACCATCTCTTTAAACATTTCGTTAATGTCTTGCTTCTGTATTTCCATAACTTCGCTTCTATAATAATTTAAGTATTTGAAAATTATTGGCTTTGGATATTTAAGTCTGCATAAGTGAGTATGCAGATATTTTTAATACTTACTATTTTTTTGATTGTCAGAAAGAAACCATAAGCCATTCAAATAATAGTGTAGATATCGAAAAAGCACTGAAAAATAGTTCGCTATAAGTGAGTGTGAATCCGCTTTTTCCGTAGAGAATTTGAGCTATTCATGGTATAACTATTATAACGATTATGAAATTTATAAAGTTATATAACCAATGTAAGGTGAACTTTGCGTTTAAATTTCAATTCGCCAAAAAAGCGTTTATTTTGTGCTTTTAAAACCTTGCCATTCTTGGCAATTCGCGTGTCAAAGTCGGCAATCTCTTTGCCAAATTTGGCAAAAGTGTTGCCAAAAACTCGCACTCATGCAGAGCGAATTTAGTACACTTTTTCCTCTGGCTTTTACTCTCAAACTTCAATATTTGGTATATCTGACGCTTGTGATCTTAAGTGCTGTGTTCGTACCAAGATATGCGCTTGCACCTCAGCCATGTATTGTCGGTCGTCTTCGGTAAAAAGCGGTTCTTGAGTTATTGTTTCGATAAATGACTGCTGTGTAAGTATGGTTATGACTTTATCTGCCAAATCACTTAACTGGCGCGACAAGAGCTTTTTATTCACCCCGCAGGTTTCTGCGAAATCAGCCATTTGATAGGCGTTAATACTGTCGGGGTCAAACTCATCGCCCATCGCCATAGCAAGTACATGCTTAAACTGCGGGAACATGGCAACATTTACTAAGTCATAGGCTGGCGTGAATCGACTATTGCGCTTATCAAAAAACAGGGAGACGTTTTTTCCGTGACTGTCGTAATTGCTTATCATCAAATTAAATAACTGCCAATTTATAAGCCATTGAAGACTCTCAACGGGCGATGTCATGGTTTTTGCCAGCTCAAAGAGCCGGGGCAAGCTTGCGCCGTCCCGAATGTGTTGTACGTCCCTGCCATCACCTAGGTTTCGTTCGTATTTGTAGTCCCGCGGTAGGTTTAGCGCTTGGCAGCCGTCAATCACGTGTCTGCGAAAGACTTTGGATTGCTCAGGTGCATATTTTCGATCAAATCGTTCTACAATCAATGCCGGGTATTGTTCAAAGCGAGTGAACTGCACGTCTGCGGTGGGTAGACCGACTGCCTTTGACAGCTTCATACAGAAGTATTCGTTGAGTACAAGATTGGGGCAATTCTGCTTTTCAAATTTGAGAATGTGCGTTGAACACAATGTCCCATCGCCAAACCCAATTTGGCCTTCATTATTTATGAATATGTTGAGCTTGTCTTGTACGCCAGCCACACTCAGACGTGGTTTGTCATCCCATGTTATTAGGCCAATATCTTCCTTGTTGGCAAGCCGCGTTACCAGCTCCTCATATTCTATCGCTCTAAATTGCGGCTCACGTGCCTCTGGTAAAACATCTGAGCTTTGTTTTATCGCTTCAAATGAAATGGCCCCGGCCAAATCTTTGCCAATGGCCCTTACTTGGGAGTAAACATTTTTTTCTGAGACGCCGAGATGCTCCGCTAAGAGTTTTCGGGCTTCTCCTTCAGGTAAGGCATTATCAATGTAGTTATAGGCGACTTCACGAGAATGAACGTTATCCAGTGTTAACGATGGAGAAAGTGGGTAGCCTGTTTGCTGCCAATCCTGCTCATATTCAAGTTTGAGCAGATTGGTACTTTTATCTAAAGTTAACGTGCCAATACGTTGTTCTGCTAAGTAGATGAGCAGAGTGTATTCTGAGGGCTGGTTGATATTGTCTGCTGGCATTCTTGCTATACCCACTCGTCATCGCTGACACTTGAGTTATGTCGTTTTTCAAGCGAAGGTGACGTAAGTTTGATACCCAATCCATGTAGCACGGAAAATGCCGCAGCGAGGGTGCAATTATCATTGCCATTTTCAATGCGAGATAAGGTATTGATACCCACATTACATAGCGCAGCGCAATCAGCGAGTTTCATGCCCATCTCTGTGCGCTTAGCCTTAATCAATTGCCCTAACACCAGTGCGTTATCAATAAATGCTGTCTCAGGCATTTTTGAGGTAGTGACTTTCTTTGCCATCGCTTTACTCTAATATTCATTAGTATCAGTGATTATAGGCGGATATCAATGAATGACAAGTTTATTCACCGCTAACGGTGATTTTATATAGAGCGATTTATTAAAGTGAAATAATTCACTCATATCGGTGAATTATTGAGTGGTTAGTCATGTTACTATTCATCGTTCACTAGCATTGCTGAATACCACTGAGGCGCAAAACCGTCCAGACAGCAGCGATACAAGTGTCATCTGCATGCTCTGGGTTAAGTCGCTCGCGATCAGTGCTTATATCCATTTCTTTCGAAAACCTCTTTTGATATCTTTCCGGTACCAACGCTGCGATATTTTTAAGCTTGAACATAATATTATCTTCATTCCTTGAGTGGCTGTCTTCATAGTTGATCTGCTGTAAAAGTTTCGTGGTCCTTGGAACGTTGAACGTATGAAGCAATTCGTAACCCGAAGTAAGGTCTGAAATGTGATCAAAAATATAGTCTTTGGGGTCGCCCACCTGATCAAGATAATCTAAGGTTAAATGTTCCTTCGTGGATAGGGAATAGCTATTGTTCAGCCATTCATCGTCCGGCATTACGTACCAATGGTAGGCGGCACCCTGCGCCAATAAGCCAACAGAAGTTGGGTATTGTTCTGAGTCATCACAATACACAATGAGGACAGGAGGAAAGAGCTTTAATTCTGGATAATACATAACGTTTCCATTTTAAGATTCCGCTGAGACAAGCTCAGCATTTTTTCTATTGACCATCAGGTAAGTGGTTATAGCTTACCTTCATTAGGGGTAGCAATAGCGTGACTAACCGAATCAGCGCATCCGAACTCTCAACAAGTAAACCATAGCCGTCAAAGTTTTTTTCAACATCCTTGGGGTTCAGTTCATATACTTTTCAGCTATGGCTATCTCGCTCAAATTAAAATTAGCACAGCAATATTCAAGATGATATTTGGTTGTGTTTTGATACTAATTCGCTGCTAAGCTACAGGTTAGTGATTGTCATTGGCTTATATTGAATAAGGGGCATCACCAAGTCAGCTAGTCGGTTTAATGCATCTACACGCTCTGGAAAAAAGCCATAGCAGTCGTACGTTTTTTCAACGCCCTTTAGGCTATGGTTCATACACTTCTCGGCCACGTCACGACGTACACCTAATTTGGACAGTAAGGTACGAAATGTGCGTCTTAAGTCATGTAACGTGAAGTGATGGACGCCTTCTTCCTTCATGTAATTCGGCCCCCGCTTGCGGTTACCATAGCTAATGCCAAACAAGCAGGCGACAGCATCATTTATGGTATCCGGTGAGATGTGAGGATGCTTGCTGGCCCTGCGTTTGGGGAAAAGATACTCATGGTCGCCACTAAGAAGGTAGAGATCTTGAAACAACGGTAATACTTTATCTGGGATGGGGATCACTACGCCGCATTGGTTTTAGTAGTGTTTGCGAACAACTTAAAGGTTTGCCGCTTAAGATCGACTTGTTCCCACTTAGCTGAGAGCAGTTCCATTTTTCGATTGCCTAATAGCAGTAGTAGCGCCAACGCAATATAGGTACTGCGCGGGATCTTGATAGGATGCTCGCGAAATACGGTAAATGCTGACTCAATTTCTTGCTCTTCTAGGAAGCGCTGCCTCTTAGTGTCTGCGCCTCCTGCATCATCAACTTGCGAAAATTCTTGGGCAATATTGACCGTGACTGCGCCATATTTTGTCGCTAAACGGTAAACGCGTTTGATAAACAATAGCACCTGATTGGCAATAGCTGGACGGCCAGAGTCCAACACACGCTGTATAACGTTGTCGATGTCATAACTATGAATTCGGTCGATGCGGATGTTACCTAGGTGTGGCTCTATCTCATTGTTGTAAACCCGTTCGTATACATACGCAGTCTTTATTTTAGTGCGCTTCTTTTCTAAGTACTTGTTAGCACAATCATCAAAGGTCACGAGCTTAGGCTGCTTTTGACGTTCAATATCGAGTTTTGGATCGATGCCGTCATTTAGCTTTTGTCGGCAATCAATCGTGAGCTTAATGGCGCCTTCAAGATCAAGTAGCTCTTCATGCCCCTTGCCATAACCACCTATTTTGTACTGACGTCGTTTTCCAAATAATTGGTAACGAATGATCCAACTGGCCGTGCCTTTGGATTTCACATCAAGATAGAGACTAGGGTAGACGCTTTCGAAAGTGGGGTGGCCGGATTGAACCAGCGCTTCAATATGTTTTGCAGTTTGTGAGATGTTCATTGACTTTCCCTTATTATTCGGAACAAAATGAGGGGAAAGCTGGACCAAAAGTCACCACTTTGGTCACCACTTGGGGGCTGATTTAGCTTGTTTTTTTATTAGCTATGATGAATAAATGGTGACTAATCCTTAAAAAAGCATGTTAAATCGCCAATTTAAGCCCAAAATATACTAGAAAACTTGTTATTCTATGTTTTGAATTTGCTCGCGCATCTGCTCAATCAGGACTTTAAGTTCAACCGCCGATTGTGTGATGTCGGTGCTGATAGACTTTGAGCCTAACGTGTTTGATTCGCGGTTAAACTCCTGCATCATGAAATCAAGACGGCGGCCTACTGCTCCACCCTTTTTAAGGATATTACGGGTTTCCTTAACGTGAGCATTCAGACGATCTAACTCTTCTGCTACGTCTACTTTTTGCGCCAGCATGATCATTTCTTGTTCAAAACGGCCTGCATCAAGTTCAACCTTTGCTTCTTCAAAGCGGGTTTGCACTTTTTCTCGCTGCCACACCATGATTTCAGGCATACGCGCGGCTACTTTTTCAGCTTCCACTTCTATAGCGTCAAGGCGCTGCGTAATCATACCTTTAAGGGCTTCACCTTCGGTAGCGCGGGCACTGATAAAATCGTTAAGAGCTTGGTCGAACGCGGCCATTACGTCAGCGTGGATGGCGTCCATATCGGCTTCTTCCGCTGCAATTACCCCAGGCCAGCGCAAAACGTCTAGTGGGTTAACCCCCGTGGATTGGCCATGGGATTGCACCCAGTCAGCGGCGTGAAGCACTTGCTTAGCCAACTCTTCATTTAAGCTTAGCTTAGTTACAGCAGCATCGTTGGCAGTAAAACGCAGCGCACATTCCACCTTACCTCGGGCTAGCTTTTTACGGAATCGTTCACGTAAAACCGGCTCCAATGAGCGAAACTGTTCCGGCAGGCGAAAGTAAGTTTCTAAAAAGCGTTGGTTGACCGAGCGTATTTCCCACACGGCTGAGCCCCACTCTTTTTTGGTTTCTACGCGTGCAAACGCTGTCATGCTGTAAATCATAAATATCCTTTAAATTTAACTGAAAGCCTGCAAAAACAACCCGAACGTCGTGTTGTATACGTGAATATCTACAGCAGGTTTTCTTGTATTTTGTATATTAGCGCACATTTACGTAATTCAATAAGCAAACATGTAAAGTTCGTTTTTAACGGCCGCGGGTATTGCGTTATACTTAGGCGCAATTTCGTAGCTACATCGAATTTATAGGTTTTGACCGCGAATTGGGCTTTCTATTCACATATCGCCAATAAAACCTGTAAAACGCTACCCTTTTTTAAGCACTTACGTTGTGGAGAACACTATGCGTCCAAGCGGCAGAACCGCCAGTCAAATTCGCCCTGTTACAATTACTCGCCAATACACTTGTCACGCAGAAGGCTCTGTTCTTGTAGAGTTTGGTAACACTAAGGTGTTGTGTAATGCGACGGTAGAAGAAGGTGTGCCACGCTTTATGAAGGGCCAAGGGAAAGGCTGGATTACAGCTGAGTACAGCATGCTTCCACGTGCTACTCATACGCGAAGCGGCCGTGAAGCGGCGCGCGGTAAACAAGGCGGCCGCACGTTAGAGATCCAGCGTCTAATTGCGCGTTCACTACGCGCAGCGGTAGATTTAAAACTTCTGGGCGAAAACACCATTACGTTAGACTGCGACGTTATTCAGGCCGACGGCGGTACGCGTACAGCGTCAATTACCGGTGCGTGTGTAGCTCTTGTTGATGCACTTACTTACATGCGTGCAAAAGGCATTATCAAAACTAACCCGCTTAAACATATGATTGCCGCCCTTTCAGTAGGTATTTACGAAGGTACGCCAATCGCTGACCTTGAGTACACCGAAGACTCTGAGGCAGAAACAGATATGAACATTGTAATGACCGAAACCGGCAAGCTGATTGAAGTTCAAGGTACTGCAGAGGGCGAACCGTTCTCGTTTGAAGAGCTTGACGAGATGCTGAAAATTGGTAAGCACGGTTTACGTGAATTGTTCGACATTCAAAAAGCGGCGCTAGCGTAAGCGAGTCATCGACACGTAGTTAGAACCAACGCGTAAATTAGAAATTAAGAGGTCATCATGAAAGCGTTTCAGCGTGATTTTATTGAGTTTGCCATTGAACGTGGCGTACTTAAATTTGGCGAATTCACTTTAAAGTCAGGCCGCGTTAGCCCGTACTTTTTCAATGCCGGTTTGTTTAATCGCGGTGGCGATTTGGCTAAGTTGGGGCGTTTTTACGCTGATGCGTTAATGGACGCAGGCGTTGCGTTCGATGTACTTTTTGGTCCAGCCTATAAGGGCATTCCTATTGCGACAACAACAGCCGTTGCATTGGCCGATAGCCACAAGCTTGATGTCCCTTATTGCTTCAACCGCAAAGAAGCGAAAACCCACGGTGAAGGCGGCAATCTAGTTGGCAGCCCACTAGAAGGTAAGGTTATGCTGGTGGATGACGTGATCACTGCGGGTACGGCTATTCGCGAATCGATGACCTTAATCGAGCAACAGCAGGCTAGCTTGTCTGGCGTGCTGATTGCGCTAGACAGACAAGAGCGCGGTAATGGCGAACTGTCAGCTATTCAAGAGGTCGAGCGCGACTTTGGCACTCAGGTTATCTCTATTGTATCGCTTGCCGATGTCGTGGCTTATCTGACCGAGAAAGGCGGGTTTGATAGCGAAATCAGCGCCATTAACACCTATCGTGAAAATTATGGCATCTGATTTTGACAGCGCATTTAGCGCGGCTAGTCAGCATTTAGATGCGCTAGGATTGCGTTGCCCAGAGCCAGTAATGATGGTGCGTCTGAATATTCGAAAGCTGGCCGATGGGGAAACTTTATCGGTCACGGCTGACGATCCCTCAACGGCCAGAGATATTCCTAGCTTTTGCCGCTTTATGGACCACACGCTGGTTGCGTCTCAAACCGAGACCATGCCTTACCAATACGTAATTAAGAAAGGGCGCGCTTGAGCGCCTTTTTTGTTACTGTTTCTATTCGCGGCCGCTAGCAGCCTGCAATAAAAGTTGCTTCAAAACCTGCTTGCTTCGCGAACAGGTACAGTGAATATCTGTCATGTGTAGCACTTCACCATTAAGCATTTTTTGAAGTACAGAAGCTCTAACGTTTAATGAGACAAAGCCGTCTTCGCTTGAAATTTGTTTCGACGCCATAACTATCTCCTTTTATCTAAAGTATTTAATGCACTGCCACAGAAGCGAGTCGTTTGCTTGCTTGGGGGACATAGGTTTGCTCAAGGGTATGCTGAATGGCCGCGATTAGCCTGCATATAGAAGGATTGGTGGCATGCAGGGGTAATATGGCAATAAGCTGTTGCTGACATTCTTGTAAAATAGCGTGAGATTCTCGCTTCCTATGTTCTTCGGCAAGCAGAGATGATAAGTACATTCCCATAGTGGAAAAAGCGAGTACGTCTTCTTGAACTACACTGACTTTCTGCAAAGAGGTAGGCTGAAGCGCATTAAGGATAACCTTTGCGGCCTCAAAGGTCTGGTAACCTAATTCTCTCGCATAATCCAATTTACCCTGTTGATGAGCCTGTTGCGTCTGCGCTTGCATAGCATAGCGATGCTGTCGCGCGTTTGAAGGGTTTAGCTGTAGCCACTTTTTGTAAACTGGGCATAGCCGCTGAACATTCATATAAGCACCTCCTGTTTTTTATTACATTAGTGCAAATAAGAATCATTATCAAATGTAAAGTTCAAAAAATCTATTGGGTTGATTTGATATTTACGTTGTCGTGAACCAACGGCATCGTTTGTCTCGCCTATTAAGTGCTTTGAGTCACTAGTACAGGCAAGCTTATTGGCTGATTAAATTTGAAAGCCACCATAAAAGAAGCACCGCAACTGTGATAGCAATAACCGCTTTCATTTTGTAGCGCTTAATGAGCTGCTCAGCTTTGTCTCCTGTGTAATAAACCACGGCTGCGAGTCCGAAATAGCGAATTGAACGCGCAATAACAGTAGCTAAAAGAAAAAGCGGAAGTGAGTATTGGGTTGCACCTGCTGCAAGCATCGCAACCTGAAAAGGAATAGGGGCAATACCTAAGGTCATTACGAACCAAAAACCTTGGTTTTGCATCTGCTGTTTTACATTGTCGAATTGCTCTTGGCTAAAAAAAGTATCTATAAGCCACTGACCAACCATATCGAAGAGGTAGTAACCAAGGGCATAGCCGAAGACTGCACCAATCACACAGCCTATGGTGGCCATTAATGCAATTTGCCAAAGCGACTCCCGTCTTGCTTGCATTAGTGGCACTATTACGGCTTCTAGTGGTATAGGAACAATGGTTGATTCTAAAAATGAGGCAAGAGTGATGCCCTTTAACATATGCTTAGAATCGACAAGCTTTTTGGTTTTGTGCTTAACCTTTTTACCTAGTTCCATGTAATCTCTACCACATTATTTTTCTCTACTGCTTGTAAACAATTCCGTCTTTCATCACAAAAGACACGCTTTCCATAAGCGATATATCGTCAAGCGGGTTGCCTTGAACCGCGACAATGTCAGCCAGTTTTCCCTCTTCAAGGGTGCCTAGAATATCGCTTATGCCTAGTAAGCTCGCGCTATTCACAGTAGCACTAAGCAGAGCGTCAGCAGGTTTCATACCCGCTTCAACCATTAAAGAGAACTCTTGCGCATTGTCGCCGTGGGCTGATACACCACTGTCTGTACCAAAAGCAATTTTTACGCCTGCTTTATGCGCTTGTTCAAACGTATTTTGGATAAGCGGGCCGATAGCGGCAGCTTTCGGACGTACTAACTCTGGAAAGAAACCATCAATTTTGGCTTTGTCTGCTACAAACTTTCCTGCCAGTATTGTTGGCACATAGTAGGTGCCGTGCTTCTTCATTAATGTGCGAATTTCGTCGTCCATATAAGTGCCGTGCTCAATAGAGTCTACACCGGCTTCAATAGCCCGCTTCATGCCTTCTTTCCCATGAGCATGCACTGCTACTGTCATACCGTAGTCTTTTGCCGTTTCAACAATTGCTTCTAGTTCATCGGTCATGAACTGCGGGTTTTGGCCGCTTTTGGCAACGCTTAATACACCACCGGTTGCCGTAATTTTGATCAAGTCCGCGCCATCTTGGTAACGAGTCCTTACTGCCTCTCGCGCTTCAGCTTCGCCATTAACCACTCCTTGCTTAGGGCCTACATCCGGGCGAAGTAAATGAGATAAGCCGTTACTTGGGTCGGCATGTCCACCTGTAGTAGCAATAGATTTAGCAACGGTATAAATACGCGGGCCTGTTGCATAGCCTTTACTAATAGCGTTCCTTAGCGCAACGGTTTCGTTGTAACCATCCCCTAAGTTGCGAACAGTGGTGAAGCCCGAATCTAACGTAATCTTAGCGTAGTTCGCTGCTCGTAATGCATAGTCGGCTTCATTTAGTGAAAAGCGCTCCAGATACGTTTGAGGCCCACCATGTTGAGAAGACAAATGAACATGCATGTCCATCAGACCAGGCATAACGGTTGATGTCTTCAAGTCGATGACAGTATCGCCTTCTTGGGCTTCAGCAAACCCCTTCTTTACCGCTTTGATCATGTTGTCTTCAACAACAATAGTTACATTTTCCTGAAGAGAGTTTGATGTGCCAGTAAACACTTTTCCTGCATGAATCAGCGTGTCGGCTACAGTGGAAAAGGGCGATGAGAGTAAGGCACTGGCAACGGCCAGCGTAATCAGAGGCTTTTTCATGATATAGGTCTTCTTGTTGATTGTTTTATAGACTATATCGAATGTAATGCAGTCAGAGGTATAACGCAAAACAAAGCGCTGTTAACGGTGCTTTATTGAAGATGAATTACGTTTTGATATGTTCGAAGAGACAGAAGCAACAAAGTAGGCTAGTTGCTTACTTCACCTAAAATAAAGGTGATGCCGTTTGACTGAATACTAAATTGCGTGCTGGCTTCATCCGGTTTTTCATCAGCTTGTTCAAGCAGTTGATAATAGGCATTTTGATGTAGTCTTGCCCACAAGTTTCTGCGAACGCATAGGTAGGGAATGGGCGTTGCCTCTGGATCTTGTATGGCTTTAGGCGGAACGCGAAGTTCGAGCTGATCAGCACGCTCTAACCTTACGATGTCGCCCGTTTGTGTGGTAAACACATAGGTGCTGTCACTCGCTGATTCACCCTCTTCCCTATGCCATTGAGTTACAAGAAAAGGTGTGTCTTCAACGGTAATGCCTACTTTCTCTACGGGAGTAACTAAGAAGTACTTGTCACCTTCCCGCTTTAATACCGAAGCAAAAAGCTGAACCAAGCTTGCGCGCCCAATAGGACTGCCTTCATAAAACCATCTTCCATCAAGCGCTATAGTTAGATTAATGTCACCGCAAAAATCGGGGTTCCATTGTTCAACAGGAGGTAAAGGGCGCGCTTTTGACGACGTGCCCTTAAGCTGCTGCTGAAATCTAGTTAGATCCACGCTCTTCAACCAATACTTTCAGTTCGCGTAGCTTTGCCTTTATGCGACGCATGTTATCTGGGCCAGTACGAAGAAGTTGTTTCTGTGGCTCGTTTAAACTCTCTAGACGATCATCAGCATACTTGTAGGCGACCGAGTCGGTGTAAACCTCTACAGGAACCGGCACTTCAGGTGTATCAAGAAGCTGATCAATCGCTTCAAGCAATACGCTGTTGAAGTCTTGGTCAGGGCTTCCAATTTCGGCGTACTTCGCCTGAATGTCGTCTTTATAAATACCGTATATGTTAAGCAGTGCTTCGTTATTGAATGACTCCAACATATCTACGTATGGTGTATAACGTTTATAGCTTGCTGCATCAATCCATTGCTTGCCTGCTTGAGAGTATACGCGGAAGTTCTGCTCAGGTGGCGTTAGTAACTGGTGATTAGGCGCCATTTCATCATTTGCTAGATTCGTAACCGACACCACAAAGCGTTGAATTAGACCTTCATCAACCAGCATGCGGTTAACGGTTTCTTCGCTCGCGGACGAACTCTCAATAAGTGAAGCTTTCACCGCAGGATCGCTGGTATCCAGAGGTTCCGGTTCTGGTTCAACTGGCTCTGGAAGCGGCTCAACCTCGTCTTTTTCCTCAAGCTCTACTGTTGGGGCTGGCTGAGTAGGCTCAAATACTTCAGGCTCTTCTGGCGTAGTCACTTCAGGTTCAGTCACTTCGGGCTCAGGAGTAACTACAGGCTCAGGCTCATCGTCGCTGGGCCAAAACACAACAGCCAGAATAACAACAAGAAGGATGCCTACAATGATAAAGTGTGGGCCTAACGATTTCTTTTCCGACGATTCGCTCATAATGACTCCGCTACAAAACTATCCTTTTGGTAATACTACCAGAGATAACACCCAAATTTAGAAAATCAATCAAGAGAAATGTTCCCTTAGATTGTAAATTCCTTATTTTGAACACTTTTTAACGTAAAAAAGTCACTTTCCGATTTCTTTTTATACAAATTTAGTGGAAAACCCTCATTTTTTCTTCTCATTCACATTCGATATTATGTAAATGCAAAAATTATTTTTAAACAAATGTTTAACAAATTGGGTTTGTGTACTAATGTGTTGATTAGTCATTGAAAAGCAAATGCTAGCTCGTTGTTATCTATAATAATTAGTGAATATTTCGAGCCTCACGACCCCGTTTCAACTTAAATGTGCCCTTATAGGATAATTAGCGTGAGTAAGTTTAGACAGTATCACCCTAAATTACACCGAGCAGTAAAACGCTACAGTGTTATGCAGCATCTAATCATGCTGGGAGTAATGCTTTATCTCCTTTTAAATATCAATAACTTGTCAACTAAGCATCAGATCATTGCTGTAGCGACTGTCATTGTTATGAGTATACAAAATGGCTTTATACTGTCTAAAGCGAAAGTCGCTTTAGCTGTTGAAGGCCCTAGGTTGCTGGTATTTCCATTACTATGGATTGCTTCTGGAATGGGAACGGCGGCGTTCCTATACAGTGCCTGCTCTCTTGCATCCTTACTGGTGTTGGCAAATGCAGTACGGTTTAAAAACCATCGACCTCCGCTAGATCTATCTAATGAACCTGAGCACCTTGCCTAACGTATATATTCCGCTTTTTAGCCCTAACTTCCATCATTAAATAAGAATATAGGGCGTGCAAGGTGCATACTTGGTTCATGAGGTAGAAAAATGCAGAAGTTCTATTTTCGAGATATTGAAGAGTCGCCTACCGCGATAGATTATCTGGAAGTTCAGTCGTATGAGATGAATGTTTACCTGGTTTATCTCACTATCGGCAGTCAAAGTGGCATGCTTTACGACAACAAAGATAAGCCCATGCGTTTTTTTAGTGCCGGCCACATTCGCGAAGCCTTCGCGCATTGCCATGTTCAGCAGGCGGTAATGAAGCACGATACGCCTTACGATGAAATGATTGGCAACCCGCCAAAAAGTAAAGAGCAGATGGCGTTACCGTTCAGCATGGATTTGCCTTACTAGACTGTTGTGCGAGTGCTATAGGCTTTTGAAGTGGGTCCTATTTGAGTTCTGTAAGGTCGCAGCGCAACGTTTTCACAGTAAAACATGACACAGCACCGCAAAACCGATACAAACGATAGATAAGCTGTGTATTAAGTAGTTTCTTACTCGCTTAACACACCAACGAAGTGCAGGTTATAGATTCAGCCATGTGCCTGCTGCCTTTCGCATATCTACTTTAGCTTTCAATCGTTTAGCCAACAGAAATAAGCCACCTAGCTTCCTGTGTATAAACAGGGCATCTACTGGCGGCGTATGCCAAAAATTGTGCTCCATAGTCAGCGCCATTCCCTTTTCGTGAAGCCTTGCAATAAGATCGCTTTGTCCAAAGTCATAAGCGCCCTCGCAGCGAATCGCTTCACACGCCTCCATACCAATGTTTATGACGGCGTCGACTTGCGTTTGAGAGTGGCTTTCGTCAATTAATCCTATGCGAAACGCGGCTTGCTGCATCATCGCTCTATCGTTGGCTGCGGCGCTGTTGAGTAACGCTTGATACTGGGCTGAAATGGCGTCAGGCACATCCCGTGTAGCACCAAAATCTAACAGAACGATTTCTTTTGTATCGGGTTTAAACTGGTAGTTGGCTAAGTTAGGGTCGCTCTGCAGCAGCTTAAAATGAAAAATTTCATTAAAAAATAAAGTCATTAGCGCCGTCATCACGGCATCTCGGACGTCCTGAAGCTCGTTTAATAGCGCATCTAAGTCTTGCGCCTCTATGAAATCCATCGCTAACACGGTACTGGTGGTAAGGGGAGCAAAGGTTTGCGGAATGACAAACGCATTATTTCCCTTGCTTTGGATGTCGGTGCTTTCAACCAACGCGCGATAACGGTTGAGCATGTCAGCTTCTCGCACATAATCAGCTTCTTGGTGAAGCTGTGCTTTAGCCTCTTGTAAAAGCGGGTTGATATCTAATGATTTGGGTACCAAGCCAGTGAGTTTTATAAGTGTAGCTACGTTGTCTACATCGCTATCTATGCTTTTTTTCACACCAGGATACTGCACTTTTACTGCTAACATCCGACCGTCCATCGTAATGACTTTATGCACCTGACCAATAGAGGCCGCAGCTATAGGGGCAAAGGAAAAGTAAAGTAAGTCATCTTGCCATTTTTCGCCCCAAGACTGATTCAGCGTGGCAATTAGCTGGTCTTTTGGCATCGGGTCAGCGTCGTCCCGTAATCGCCCTAAAATTACCGCGAGCTCTTCGGGGAGAAAATCTCCTGCATCCATTGAAATAAGCTGCCCGAGCTTCATAGCTGCACCACGCATACTGGCAAGCTGATCTGCAATGTTTGAAATGTTTTTGGGCGTTAAGAGCAGCGAAGACAACGCGGGCTTCTCGCCCTTTAACAGTTGTCCTGCACCTTGTGATACTACGTTACCTGCAATTCTACCTGCCAATGAGCCCAAGCGGCCTATGCGCGATAAACGCGACGTCGGTACCGCTCTACTAGAACGGGTTGGTGATTCAGCGGATTTATTGGGCTTCTCTGCCATAGGCTCACTCAGTTTTATTAGAGACGAAGGGGAACGTTTGGTTTGTTATTGGCTAAACATAACCTAAAAAAGTAACTAGAGTTTATAAATTATACTGTCGGACAAAACGTCTGGATCGGGTTTCCAGCCCAAAGTCATTGAGGATCTGTTGACCATTGCTGTACATCAAAGATAAACAGGACTAAATGTTTAGGAAGTGAGGTTGCCAACAGGGCGATCAACGGATAAGACTTCTGTTTAAACAGAAGTCTTATTTAAAAGCCGCGTTTAGATTGCCCATAATGTACTTAAAAGAAATGTGGACTTGCCGTTTCTAGTCGCTCAGCGGTTTCTTACTAGGCGAGTTGCATAAGGCAATTGTATAAACACTGTGTGCTAGATTATCTGTGAAATAAATTGAATCACTAGTCCAACAACGCTTCCATAAGCAAACCCAGCCCAGCCACTTGTCGCTCTATAACGCCAAAGTGCTGCACCAAAAAAGCCACACCAAAGCATGGCTGAATAGGTGGAAACAAGGCCGCCGCCCATCCCTGTATCTGGCAAAAACAGCATGACGACAAAGGTTAGCGCCATTGCGCCACTTAACAGCACCCACATGATATTTTTCTTATCAGCGAACGCATTGTTTTGTTTGACGTTCTTTGCATCGGCATCTTGCGTTTGCTGCGCACCTTCTGCTTGAACAGCGCTCTGAGCTGCTTTGGATGCACGTAGTTTTCGTGCACTACGCTCACTTCTTGATTGGGGTTTCTTGACCTGTGAAGGCAATGGTGATGCAGCGCTATGGGTCATGATGTACCTCATTAACTGAATTTAGTAACTGTTTATCCATAGTTAAGGTAGAGCATGCATGCCAAGATGACTATACGACTTCGGTCTCACACGACAATTAGATATTTGATTTTCCCTATTCGAATGCGGCGCTCGAATTAGAGGGGGCAAAGGCTGAGGTAGGCATACATTATCTATAAGAACACCGTGAAGCACGCAAACAAAAAAGCCCACCCGCAATCACTGCCGTTTGACAAGGAATGCGGGTGGGCTTTCACAAACTTACACCGTTAGGTATTAGTGATGGTCGCTATTTTGGCTTTTGAAGCTTACTTCCAGCAAATTTACGCTATCAGCAAATGTCAGGGTTTTGATATCACCCTTGCCTTCTACATTTAGCGTATTCACTTGTTTTGGCCACAAGTCACGCAATGCATCATGGCGAATTTTAATGCCTTCAAGTACAGGCGGCTCAGCAGTTTCCTGATAAACCCAAAAGTGCTTACCTTCAACTTCAAAGCCAACATCAGCAAGCTTTAATGGCTCGCCTGCCGCATTTAAAATTGCAAAGTGGTGGGCGACGTAATCAGCGAATTGTTGCTGCGTTTCTATGTCGTCCATAATATCTGCGTGCTTGTCGAACAGTGCCTTAACCGCGTGTTCAGCATCGTGCAAATTAAAGCGGTGCATCACCTCAATATTTTCTGTTCTAGGATTGAACAGTACCGTGGTAATTGCTGCTTTTATTTGATGCGCTTGGGCTGCAGTGCTGTACGACATTGCGCTAACTAATAGCGCAGCCGTAATTGCGAATGCACTTACGCTTGCAAGCAGAGCATGAGCGCTCTGCTGCAAGCGAGCCAAAGACAACTTATTCGTCATCTTTGTCCTCGTCGTCGGTTTTCAGTTCGGTCTTTGAGTCGTGCATAAGGTCGCGGTACTCGTAAGTGTTACGCGGCTTATTCTTATACGCTTCAATACGCGAAGGAATGATACGACGCGGGTAGTGGTTATTTTCCACATCTACGTCTGCGGTTTCCCAGTGCGGATCAACGGTTACGCTTACCAGCTCTTTGTCTTTGTCGGTAACAATAAGCTTGCTTACGACTTTAGGTGTACGACGCCAGATTTCCGCAGGAATACGCATTTCTTCTTTCGTGCCGTCTTCAAACGTTAGTTCAAGAATGATTGGCATCACCAACCCACCCTTGTTGCTGAAATCTAGCACGTAGTAGTTTTTGTCTTCTTTCACCGCACGCTCAAACGCTTTACGCTCCCAAGGCTCAAGATCTTTCAAGAATTTCTTGTACTTGTTACGCTCTTTGTTAGTTACGGTGTAACGATCGTTTTCGTCGTAGAAGTCACTGATATCTTCAAAGCGATCTACCCAAAGCTTTTTGCCTTCTTCTTTATTACGAAGGTCGGTAAGTGACTTCGGTTTTTCCATTTCTGCTTCGCGCTCGCGAGCAAAATCGATATCTGGATCTTCAGTGTCTAAACGAAGCTTGTATACGCTGTCTAGGCTAATATCTACATGGTCTGTGGTGTAAAACCAACCACGCCAGAACCAGTCTAGGTCAACGCCTGACGCCTCTTCCATAGTACGGAAGAAATCTGATGGTGTAGGACGTTTAAACATCCAACGCTGCGCGTACTCTTTAAACGCGAAATCAAACAGCTCACGGCCAAGAATAGTTTCGCGAAGAATGTTAAGCGCTACTGCAGGCTTGGTATAGGCATTTGGGCCAAGGCGAAGCACTGAGTCAGACTGGGTCATAATTGGCACCTGCGTCTGAGACTTCATGTAGCCAGTAATATCACGTGGCTCAACGCCCCAAGGGATCGTAGGATCCCACTCGCGACCGGCAACGCCGTCTAGGAAGCTATTCAGACCTTCATCCATCCATGTCCACTGGCGCTCGTCAGAGTTAACTGTCATAGGGAAATAGATATGACCTACTTCGTGAATAACCACGCCAATAAGGAAACGTTTCTCAGCAAGCGAGTACGTGCGTGAACCATCGTCACGAAGCTCTGTGCGCGGGCCGTTGAAGGTGATCATGGGGTATTCCATGCCGCCAACTGGACCATTTACTGATTGGGCTACTGGGTATGGGTAATCGAAGCTAAAGCGGCTATAAACATCCATGGTGTGGATGATTGATTCTGTAGAATACTTCTGCCATAGCTCGCCACCTTCTTTCGGGTAGAAAGACATGGCCATTACCAATGGTTGAGTGTCACCGCCTTGCTGATAACCACGCGCATCCCACGCAAATTTACGCGAAGAGGCCCATGCAAAGTCACGTACGTTTTCAGCCTTAAAAGTCCAGGTTTTAAGCTTAGTCGTGCCTTCTTTTTCGTTCTCAATCGCTTCTTCTGGTGAAACAATGAATACGATACGGTCAGCTTTTTCTGCCTTTTTCAGACGGTCGCGCTGTGTTTTAGTTAACACGTCTTTCGGGTTTTGAAGCACACCCGTTGACGATACGATGTGGTCAGCAGGAACCGTAATATCTACCTCGTAGTTACCGAACTCTAGCGTGAACTCACCACGGCCAATAAATTCTTTATTAGTCCATGCTTCGTAGTCGGTGTATGCAGCTAGGCGTGGGAACCACTGTGCTAGCAAGAAGATGTCGTTACCACCTTCACGTTCGTCATCAGGGAAGTGCTCGTAACCTGCACGTGCTGAAACAGCGTCTTCTTCAACAATGTTAAACGCAAAATCGATATCAAACGTAACTTTGCTGCCTGGCTTCAACGGTTGAGCCAAGTCAACACGCATTAAGGTGCCAACTACTGTGTGACGTAAATCATTGCCCGCTTTGTCTTCAACACGAGAGATGGTATAGCCCAGCTCGTTGTCGTCAACAAACTGCTGACGGCGCAATGCACCCATGCTTAGCTTAGCTGGCGCATCGCCGCTAGCAGCTTGCGTACCCGGCCCGCGGTTACCGATACCGCCAAACGTGGTAGTAAGCGCAGACATTGAATCGTCGCGGAATTTGTTTTGGTCAAGCTGGATCCACAAGTACTTAAGCGTATCTGGCGCGTTGTTGTGGTAAGTAATGGTTTCGCTTGCTTCAATGCGGCGTTTGTCTTCAAGTAGCTTTACGTCAATATCGTAATCTACTTGTTGTTGCCAATACTGGTGGCCTGGCTCACCAGCGGCGTTACGGTATACGTTTGGAGTAGGAAGAACTTCGTCCAGCTGACGGAATTTATCTTCGAAATCGCCTTTAGTTTGTTTAATAGCGGCGGTACTAGGAAGAGAAATCAGCATAGACAACACTGGCGCTAGCCAGAAAAGGTGTCGTTTTGCGGTGCTCATGCAGGTTCCTTGCAACTTGTAAGTTAGAATTGTTATAAGATAACACCGCCTAGTATATAAGTATGCCTGTCACAATCCAATTTTTTGACCGTAAACTAACCATGTTTTAACGCAAAAAAACTGTAACAGATCGTTTTGTTTCGCGCTTTAACTGTCGTATTCTTAAGCTCTTGTTTTCTTTTTTTCTTCCCCCTATGAACCGTTTTAATTGGCAACGTGCCGTTATAAAAGTTGGCAGTGCGCTTATTGCTCCTGAAGGCAATGAGTGTAGTGGGCGTTATTTACTGTCTCTTGCTCGATTTATTACTGCTAGTCGCGAAGCTGGCAAAGAAATTATTCTGGTCTCTTCTGGCAGTGTTGCCGCGGGCCGCAGCAAAGTGAAGGTTCGTCACAACGCATCTATTGCAGAAAAGCAAGCCATGGCTGCGATTGGCCAGAATTTAATGATGGCCAACTGGCAGCGCTTTTTCGACTTTCCCTGTGCACAAGTATTGTTAACGGCGGATGATCTACGCGATAGAACCCGCTACGTAAATATTAAAAACACCTTGCGCGAAATTTTGAATCACAATGCGTTACCCATTGTGAATGAAAACGACACGGTTGCAGTGAATGAACTTAAAGTGGGTGACAACGATAACTTAGGTGCCTATACGGCGTTAGTTGCTCAAGCTGACACGCTGATTATCTGCTCAGATATCGATGGTTTATTTACCGCAGATCCAAGAAAAGACGCCAGCGCCACACTCATTCCACAGGTAGATAAAATAGACAGCACCATTTACGGCCTTGCCGGCGGCGCTGGAACTGCGGTAGGAACTGGCGGCATGCGCACAAAAATTGAAGCGGCAGACAAGTGCACCAGTAGCGGTATTCAAACTCTTATTGTAAACGGTCGAAAAGGCGAAACCTTCGATGCATTACTTGAAGGTAAAGTGCCGGGAACCCTATTCAATGCTAGTAGCACTCCCGCCAGCGCGCGCAGACTGTGGCTTACCCATACGCTTAAAACCGCTGGCAGAATAGACGTTGATAGCGGTGCGAAAGAGGCGTTAGTGCGAAAAGGCGCGTCATTACTGCCATCGGGTATTGTTGATGTCGTCGGTTTGTTTGAACAAGGCGACGCTGTTGAAGTGGTGTGCCAAGGAGAAGTTATTGCCAAGGGGCTTTGCTTATATAACGCAAAAGACTTAACGCTTATAAAAGGGAAAAAGTCGAAAGAAATTGCCAGTGTGTTAGGTTATGAAACAACGGATGTTGCCATTCACCGTGACGATATGGTGCTTTATTCATAGCGCTACCCAAAAGAATCGCTGCAATAGACTACCGCACATTAAACATTAATTGGCGTTAGTCGTTCATCGATTTTCATTATTTGCGCCAACAACAAAGCGATACATTTATTCACTAAGGGACGATCATGACTGATATCACACCTACACTTGCCGACTACCCTTACAAAGTCACTATCGCCACGCGTTGGCAAGACAATGATGCGTACGGACATATCAACAATGTTGTGTACTATGGTTTCTTTGATACCGCGGTAAACCGCTTTTTAATTGAAGAAGGTGGGCTAGATATACACAACGGGCAATCCGTGGCGTATGTGGTAAGTAGTCAGTGTCAGTACATTGCTCCGGCAGCCTACCCTGAAGACATTTTTGTAGGGTTGCGCGTTATCAAAATTGGTAGAAGTTCAGTGACTTATGGTCTATCGGTTTATGCCGGAGAGAATAAGCGACGCGTGGCTCATGGCCAATTTGTGCATGTGTTTGTAGATAGAAAAACCGACAAGGCCATTCCTATTCCTGTTAATGTGAAAACAGCGTTAGAGTCGATTGTGGAAGTAATGTAGAGCATGGCAAAAATGACGAAACACAATGCATCACAAGCGATGAGCATCGGCAATCAAAAGCAGGTTGTCTTTCTAGACGCCGAAACCATGGATTTGCCCAGTCTTGATACCTCTTCACTCGATGACGTACAAAACAATTTCGACGCCGCGATTACGCTTCATCAACAAACTCAAGCCGAAGACGTTGCCGAGCGCATTAAAAATGCCGATGTCGTGCTGGTTAACAAAGTCGTGCTACAAGCCAAAGATTTACAGCAGGCCAGTCAGCTGCGCTATATTGGTGTAACTGCGACCGGCATGAACAATATCGACCGTGATTACTGCGAACAAGCTGGTATTACCGTTCAAAATGTAGAGGGCTATGGCACTGACAGCGTTGCTCAACATACGTTGACCTTGGCGTTGAATTTGGCCACCAATTTTGTGACGTATCAGCGCGATATGCGCAATCAAGCATGGTCTGCATCTTCTCATTTCTGCTTACTCAATCATCCCGTGGTGGAATTGGCGGGTAAGCATGCGGTAATTGTTGGGCATGGCGAGCTTGGCAAGCGTGTAGAGGCATTGTTTAAGGCTATGGGTATGCAGGTGAGTATCGCTGCTCGCCCAGGTAAACAAGACGACCCTCGTCCAAGTCTTGCATCGCTTTTACCAAATGCCGATGTGGTAAGTCTTCATTGCCCGCTTACTGAAGCCACCGATAAGCTTATTAATGCCGAGACGTTGTCGCTGATGAAGCCAACCGCTTTTCTCATCAATACGGCTCGCGGCGGTTTGGTTGATGAAGAGGCACTCTATCATGCGCTTAAAAACAATCAAATTGGTGGCGCGGGATTAGATGTATTAAGTGTCGAGCCTCCGCCTGTTGATCATATATTGCTTAAAGAGGCACTACCTAACTTGCTGGTAACGCCGCATAATGCGTGGATTGGTAATGGCGCTAGGCAAAAACTGCTAGATAGTGCTATTGACCATTTATCTGCCCACTTATCTTCTTGTTTATCAGCTCCCCAGGGCTAGAACACCACTATGAATAACGCAACCTTATTTGCTCTGTGCTGCCTGATTTGGGGCTCAACCTGGATAGCCATCACTTACCAAATAGGGCATACCTCTGAAACGTTTGCCATTGCGCTGCGTTATTTATTGGCGTCGGCCTGTTTAGGGATTTACTGTGTTGTTAGGCGTTTGCCGCTTAAGCTACCGGTACATGTTCATGTGAAAATGGCCGCAGTCGGTCTCTTTTTATACAGCTTAAATTACACGCTGCTGTATATGGCGCAAGCGCACATAATTAGCGCGCTGTTAGCCCTTATGAGTTCTTGTATTATCTACATTAATGTTGTGCTTCGGCGATGGTGGCTTAAAGAGCCTATAAGAAAAGAAGTGGTTGTAGGTGCTACATTTGGCTTGCTGGGCATTGTGTGTTTGTTTGTGCCGGAGTTTTCCAAAGTCTCCATGGATGCGGCGCTTGCCACCGGCCTCGCTATAGCGTTTGTCAGCTTTTTCTGCGCCTCAACAGGTAACGTTATCTCCGAGCGTATTTTGACCTCGGGTACGCCTGTTATCCAAATGAACTTCTATGCCATGAGCTATGCCATGGTGCTGCTTTTCATCACCTCACTGGCAATGCCGGGTAAGTTGGTCATTCCTACCCATACCGAGTTCTATCTGTCGCTGCTTTATCTGGCTATCTTTGGCTCTGTGTTTGCGTTTGGCGCGTACATGAAACTGTTAAAGCAAATGGGCGCTGACAAGGCTGCATATGTGGTCTTGGTATACCCCATGGTTGCACTGGTTATTTCCACCTTTTTCGAAGGCTATACCTGGAGCGTTTTATCTGTGGTTGGGGTGGTCATTGTGCTGGTAGGCAACGCCATTGCAATGGGGAAAGTTCCCCGCTTTATGCGTCGCCCACCGGTGTCGAGCTAGGAGCTGGTAAAACCGTTTATTTGAGCGCGTTGATTTTCTTATTCAGTTCGTAAGCAGGCTCGGTAACAATGGTTTCAAGGGTTTCGATTCGCGCCATCAAAGCTTCAATCTGCGCATCTTTTTCCTCTAAACGCTGCTGCTGTTTGTCGGTCACGCTTTTAACGAACGGGTTGCTGCACTCGCCGTTCATCCAGTCGTTTAGTCGCCACTGAAATTTTGCGTCTAAGTAGCTTGCCAAAAGCACAAGCGACGTCAGGCTGCCAATTAACAAAACTATACTTAACGTAGACATAATTTTTTCCTAATCCAAATTTCAAGGTTGAAGGCTTTTAGGGAAAATGCCCTAAACGCACGTTACTGCACTTACTGTTTTAACTAGTCGTTTGTTGCTTAAAAAAATTACAGCATTGACGAAAAAAGTTTGTAATAATAATTCGTGGGGGCAGACTGATAGAAGTAACACAATAAAATAACAACAGTTTTTGTGATTAGGGATGTGACGTTGGGGCAGGGTTTTGAAGATGTTTTTGCGCAATACGGGGCAATACTGAGCCGTGTAGCCAACAGCTATGAAGCAAACGAAGCGATGCAGCAAGAATTATTGCAAGAAATTGCTATTGCCGTCTGGCAGGGGCTGTCTCGCTTTAAGGGCGATAGCAGCGTGAAAACCTATATTTTGAAGATAGCTCATAACCGCGCAGTTACTCACGTAGCAAATCAAGTGAAGCGTCTCGATACCCATCAATATGACCACGATGATTTGGGCTCTGACGGGTTCGCGAGTACTACCCATTCACCAGAGGAAATGTCTAGTCAACACCAGTCATTAGAACGCCTACTTCGCGCGGTACGGGCACTTCCATTGCAGTCAAGACAAGTGCTAACGCTTTCTCTTGAAGGCTTAAGTTACGATGAAATTGCAGACGTCTGTGGTCTGACTAAAAATCATGTTGGTGTGATTTTAAAGCGCGCCAAGCAAAGTATCATGCAGGAGCAACCGCATGCATAATTCAGATAAAGAGAATCAAACGAACCCGCCCGTATCAGTAGACGATGCGCAAAATGATGGCCTTTCTGCGCTATGGCAAGCTCAGCCAGTTACGACTATCAACCTCTCGGAAGTAAAAGCCAGTTTAAGCAGCGAGCGAACCAAGCAACGCTGGTATATGTTGGTTGACTCCTTAGCGTTTATCCCAGCGATCTACTTGCTAGTTGTTACTTGGGAAAAGTTCACTTTTGTCGCCCACGCGATGTTTGTTTTTATGCTGGTCACGGCTCTTCCCCTGCTTGTTTATCAGCTGTGGTTAAGAAGAGTGGCCGCATTTTCAAAAGACACTCAAACCGCTGACCACCTAACGCAGCTAATAAAGCAAATTAAGAATAACGTGAAGATTGCTGTAATCACTAAACACTCGACATGGACTGCAGTGTTATTTGGATGTGCCTTTCTGGTGGAGCGCTATTTTTATGGGGAGCTTACCCCAGAGAAAGTTATGAAGATGGCTATAGTTATGACGTCCATGAGCGTTGTGATGCTAGTGTGGTATGTGTGGGCGAGCAAAAGACAAAAGCGTTTTGAGCGTCAACTCGAAACGCTTGAGAAGATGGCACAGCAGCGTTAAGGGCGCATGAGTGCAAAAGTACGATGTTTTGACTTTGAGCGCTTAATTGTTATTACTTGTGCTCGGAGTGCTCACCTTATCTTTCAGATCTTGCTCTGCGCTTTCATTGGACTCGTCAGATTCACTGTCGTCTTCATCACTATCTCTACGGGTTCTGTTATCACCCAAGAAAAACTCATAATAAAGGTCTAACGCGAACTCAGATTGGTCTTCCAGTGTGGTTTGAATGGCTTCTAAATATAAACTAGGTAGAAGCTGATATTTTACCGCCAAGTCAGGCGGTAGTTGTCTGCGTCGTAGCGTGCTATTAGCGTCGTTGTTACTTAGACCAACGTCCACATTGTATTCCACAGATAATCGCTCGTTAATCTGCCCTCTTACCGACAGTAAATCTTCGTTAGTGCTTAAACTAAAATCATCAATACCTAGCGCGCTTCCCACTTGCCCTGTCAGGGTTTTGGTGTTGGATAAACCAAAACCTACCAGCAGCGCAGCGTAGTTAGGATCTTGTGTGCCCGAGTTCGGTCCAGAACCTGTGAGTAGATATGACAATACGCCCTGTTGATCCATTGCAGGCTCAGAGAACAGGTTAATACTTGGCGAGTCAGCCGCGCCATCAATTCGGATACCTGCAATTACGTCGTCATCGGTTTTAGCCGGGTCGCGGATGGCTTCGACCAGCAACAAAGGTTGGTCAATTGGGCCGTTAAATTGTACTTCACCGGTTTGAATAATTAACTGTTGTCCGTAAGCGTTGTATCGACCATTTAAAATTTGAAGGTCACCATAGCCCACAAGTGCAGGTTGAGTGTTTACGCGAATGCCACCATACAAACTTGCAGTAAGGCCAAACGCTTCGAGTTTTACTTCTTCGGTTTTGTTTTTGTCGATGTTTACCAATACCGAAGCGTGGACGATATCTAGCGGTTCCTCTCTATCCGGTTCGCCACGCAGGTGCACGTCTTTTGATGGGGAAACAGCACTCTCAGGTAGCGACTCTATTTCAATTCTCGCCCAAGGAATATTTACCTCGCCACTCACGTCCACTTTTTCTTTTGTGGCGGCGATATCGATATTCGGTGATACCTTGAGTCGAATGTTTGGCTGACGAATTTCGAAACCGTTTCCTTTTAAATCAAATGTCGCACTGGGGTTGGATGACCAGTCTAACTCGCCTTTTAACGCCCCTTTTCCTCCGCCTAGTAAGAAGGTGCCGTCTAGAGCAGCGGTTTGACCATTAAGCGATACTTTTTGATTCCAATCGGCCAGTGTCACAGGTGTATCTTGTATATCGATAGCGCCATTTGAAACTGTCAATTCACCGTTAAGCGTAGGGTCGTCAATGTAACCACTTAACGATACGTTCCCGTTTAACTTTCCTGTAAGGGTTCTGATAGCAGGGGAAAGGGGTTTGAATGGTGCAACATTAAGCCCTTGCATCTCTAGTTTACCATCAAGTGGTATACGCGATTCGAAAGGACGGGTATTCAAGGTTAGTGTTGCATCCCCGACATCTTGGCTTGAGATCACAGACGTTGATGCTAACTGCCCCTGCTTTATCTCTCCTTTAGTTTCTATGGAGTTAATAGTGAGCGTTAGCGGGCGCGTTTCACCAAGTTGCCATGGCGCAGAACTCATAGACGCAGTAAATGTAGCATCGATTGGGTCGTTAGCTGAGTAGCTGCCTTTGGTTTTTACGGTAAGTGTTGCTTGTGAGGGGCTTGAAACAACAGTAGGCGCTAACTCGTTCGCCCACAACCCGATGGGCAGCGCCGTCGCGCTGATATCCCAACTGGCTTTGTTTTGTTGATAATTCACGTTTGAAATACACAGCTCACCTTCTTTTCGAGAGGTCCAACAGTGCTGACCTATTTTAGCCGTTATAGGTGTGGTGCCTATATCTACACTGAACGGGCTTGATAGCGTCCACTGCATATTAGCGAGCTTCAATGCGGTATCACTAATTTCTCCCACCCAGTGATTGTTAGTCCATGCACCTTTTAAAGACAGCCCAATATTATTGTTGGGCACAGCTAGGTCAATATCTGCGGTGTGGTCGCGATAGGTACCGTTAACTTTGATTTCGCCGTTCAATGGTCCTTGCTGCGCGGCAGAGGCATTTAAATTGGGTGACACAGCAATATTAGATAGGGCGAGTGTGCCATTAGCACTTGGGTTTTGCCAAGGACCGGCGGCTGTGATATTACCACTTATCGCACCTGTCACTTCTGGGTATAGGCTTGAAATAGCGTTAACGTTTATCGCAATATTTGCATTTAAATGCCGCTTATTCAGTACTTGAGCAATGGCGCGTATCGTGTTTCGCTCTTGCTCGTGTTCTTGAATGATATTGACGTTAGTAACGAATAAGTCGCTGGGGCCAGCATAAACCGCATTCCCTTTCACCTGAAGCGGTTTGCCCTGAAGTACACCCGAGACAGTCATATCTCTTAGGCTCATATGTAATCCGCCGCGCTCAGAGTATTGCAATATACTGTCTATTTCTCCGCTAATTTTTTCAGGCGCATAAGTGCTGAATTGCCGCCCTGATACATTCTTAAGCGTTGTCTTACCTTCCCACGCGATACTCTCATTTAGATAAAGGGTACCTGTGTTGGTTAAGCTCCCATCCAAAGCGTTTATATTGGCTTGATTAACAAAAATATTGTTCTTTTTCAGCACCACATCAAGTGATACCGGTACATTGCCAATGTCAGGCAATGTAGCTGCGCCAGCTCCTTTAAGTACGTAATCACCCATGGTGCCGGAAAGCGTTAACTGTCCTTCTTTAAGCGTAGTGTTTTCCACTGTCGGTATGGCTTGCTCTTGCCAGTTCGCAGTGAATTCTATGGGAAGGTTACTGTCTAGAATGTTGGCCATTAGGTTAGCGTTTGCGGTTACCGCGCCTTTGGCTACAACTGACAGCGTTAAGTCGTCCAACGCACCCGCGGCCGCTACACTCAGTTCTTGTGGTGTGTCGCCAAGCTTCGTTTTCGCGTTAATAGCCACATTTAATGGGAAGTTTCCGTCAAGTGTTGCGCTCGCTTTTCCTTTCACCTCACCTTGTTCATGTACAACGGTCATTTCTTCAATAGCGACATCGCTGCCCTTAAAGTGAGCCTCTAACAGCGAGATGAGTGAAATGTGCTGTTTGCTCTCCCCTTGAATTATGTGTAGATCTTCTACTAAAAAAGTACCAAGAGACAAAGGAATAGGCGTAGCTATATTTGGTAGTACGGGGACGTCGTAGCTTAGTGAGTATGACGTAGGCAAAGCGCTATCAGCACTTGGAGCCTGTTCTTTTTTGGGAGCAGGCTGCTCACTATTAGTTTCCGATGCATTGGTCATGGCTGCCGGTGTAGAGCTGGCAGCTTCATCTTGGTTTAGCAGAGCAATGCGAACACCTTTCGCGGCGATGCTGTCAAGTATGAGGTCGCTATTTCCTTCAAAATCGGTCAGCTCTAGTTCATCAATTTCTACTGTTGTCGTAAGTAGAGCAAGTTTGATATTCGTTAGCGCTAAATACCCAACATCAATGGGCAGCGGTAATTCAATCTGGCCACCTGAAGGTGCATCATCGGAAGAGTCAGGCGCGTTTGATCGCTGTGTAAGCGTAGCGTTTTCCAGCGTGACTTCATTGACACATACTCTAGGCTCAAACAAACAACGCCAGGTAATATCAATGTAGGCATATTGTGCAGACACCTTCCATTGCGGGTTTTCCCACTCAACATTATGCACTTCTAGTGTGTCAGCAAACCCACCGTCAATGGCATCGATGGAGAGGTTTTCAACAAACGTGTTGGCCAGTAACTTAACGGTAGGGCCGCCTAAGGGACTTATCAAAACGGCATACAACGCGACCAGTATAAGAACCGGTGAAAGTAAAATAGCCGAAAGCGTACGTTTTCTCATAGCTCAGGCCCCAACAAAATATGTAACTGCCATGTATTCTCGTCTGGCGCAAAGCCTCTTGCCACGTAAAGTCTGACTGGACCTATTGGTGAAAGCCAATGTACACCAGGTCCAACGCTATATGTCAGCGTTGTGCTGGTGTCGTTTGTTGCTGTACCTGCATCGACAAACGCTGCCACTCTCCAATTATCTGCCACTTGATAGGCATACTCTACACTCGATGTAGCAAGGTACTTCCCTCCAATAGAGTCAACAATGAGTTCTCCTGTTTCTGGATCAATGACTTCAGCTGTCGGAGAAATTTCGCGATAGTCGAAGCCGCGAACACTTTTATCGCCCCCTGCATAAAAACGCAACGACGTTGGCACCTCATCAAAACTATTGGTTTTAATAACCCCAGCTTCACCGCGTATGGTTATTCTGTGCACATTGTTAAAGGTACGGATAAGCGTGGCTTCAACCACGGCCTTGGCAAAATCGATATCAGAACCATAACCTTCTCTGCCTATTTGGGTGAGCATTTGAAGGTAGGTACCATTATTAATGTTGAGCTCACTGTCTTTATCGCGATAGGTTAACGAGTACCCGGGTAATACTAGGGACGTGGTGTTTGTACTCAATTCCCCTTGATCATAAGTTTCACGTAGATAGGTCACCGAGCCATCGTGTTGCCATGGTGAATTGTCATGTTGCCAGTAACGGTGTGCAGACAAAGATAGGGTTTCACTCTCAAAGGAAGTGTTGCTGTACTCTATAAATTGGTAACCCGCCTCTATACTCGCGTAATCCCGCGTTATGTTTCTCATAGGTATACGGTAGTCGGCAGTCACTGATTGTTCTGGCGCTGAAATGAAAATATCAGATGAAACAGAGTGCCCTTTACTATTCACCCAAGGACGCTCCCATCCTAAGCGAACCCGTGGGCCCGTGTCAGTGGCTGCGCCAACAGAAACGTTAAATGCGTCTGTAGGTCTGTGAAGTAACGATACCTCAACCGGTACCAGCAAACCATCAGCCTCACTTACAACCGGGCGTGCAATAACGCGGGTAAAATACCCAGATTGATTAAGGCTTCTGTTGAAATCGGCAAGTGTTGCTGAAGAGTACGCATCGCCTGTTTTAAACGGCTTTAGCCGCTCAATGATGGCTTTCGCTTTGTCATCGCCAATAAATTTTAGCTCTCCAAATTGGTACTGGGGCCCGCTTTGCGCAATCAAAAGTACGTTTGCTTGTTTTTCGTCACGCACTAGGTCGAGACGCGTCGCCTGCCAAAAATAATCAAAATAGCCATTAGATAAGGCGTAGTTAAACATGGACGACTTAAACGACTCGTAAATGGTTTGGTTTAACACGTCGCCTTCTTTAAGCTTTAGCGAATTAAAACGTTCTCTGAAAGCCTTATCTTCACGTCCTGCACCTATTATTTCGCGAGTAACTTTATTTATGGTAAGCGGCGCATTCAAAGCAACATTCACTGTAACCTTGTCGCCCTCTTCAATACTTACCTTGGTTTCGCTGTTGTAATAGCCATAGGGTTGAACCGCCGTCGCTACAGTTTCGCCGACTTCATCTTGCCAGTAAGGGTCAGTAAGCAACGATTTTTCCACGTCGAGACTGTTTAAATGCAGGCGGATATTATTACGCAGTTTGTCGTCTTCTACGCCCTGAATGTTATAAGAAATAGGGTCTTGGGCATGTGAAAAAGTAAAGAGAGCACACGCTAGCGTGCACAATGTACTGCCCACCAAAACTCGGACTGCTTTGGTGATTCTAAACATAAATTGTCGGAAAAGATGGTCTTGCAAACTGGCAAGCCCGCTCCAAATCGAAGGCATGAAAAGGCTAAGTCCTTAAGGTAACGCTGGGCTGTGAAGCTTACCGCTTGATGGTAAAATCCATATTATGTCTGTGGTTAATGATACCACATTTGCAATTTGTATCCGCAAACTACGACGAGAGATCAAATAATTGCGCTGACATCGGTAAATAATACCAATCCGCATAGATCATTGCCCACTGAGTGGGTAATGATCTATGCGGATTGGTATAGAATGCATTCAACGTATTTTCCTAACTAGAATGCCCGTCTTCAGAACATATCTGGCACATCCACTCACTGAACATAGAGCCTAGTATTGCTTTGTTTTTGTACATATGGGCATGAGTGAGTATACTCTGCGTAACTTAACTTCGAGTTTTTTGCCTAAGCTAAGTTCCACTAACAATAAAAAACAACAAGGGAATGTTATGTCTTCTAATAAGGCTCTCTTACCTACGACACTAGTTACTTTGCTACTGTTGGTTTGCTCTTTCTCCACACTGGGCGCAGATCAAACTAAGGCAGAACCCGAGTACGAAAAATTCAGTTCTTTGCCAACTTATTGGACTCCGTCGCTGTCACCCGATGGCTCAAAAATCGCTTTTGTTCAAAACGTTGAGCAAGAAGAAGCGTTTGCCATGCTTGCCACTTACGACTTAAAAAAGGGTGAAAAGCACTACCTACTGCGATCGGACAATGAACGCGTAAAAATTAACTGGTACAACTGGGTGAACAATGAACGGCTGGTGGTTAGCGCTCGTTACGAAACCCGCCGTGGCACCACGAAAGTTCACGACACACGGTTGTTAAGCATTAAGTTTGACGGTGAAGGCGGTGCATTCAACTTGGTTGAATGGGAGAGAATAAAGCGTCGAGCAGGTAACCCGAACCACATTCCTCAATTTCACGATGACGTTATCGACTGGCTGCCTGACGATCCAGAACATATTCTAATTGCCTTAGACGCTGAGGTGTTGGGGCTGCCGTCGGTTTACAAAATCAATGTTAATGATGGTGGCGTAAGTCGCATTATTCGCGGGAAAAAACGCATTAGAGATTGGATGACGGACCAACAAAATAACGTTCGTATAGGTGTTTCACTTGATTACGATACAGGAGAGCGAGAAGTCTTTCTAAAAGAAGGAGACGATTGGCGCACCTTATTTGCTTACAACGCTATGTCTGACAAGGGTGAATACCCAGTTGGCTTTGCAAAAGACCCAAATATTCTTTATTTCAAAGGTTATAAAGGAGACTTCCGTGCATTGTACACCTTAAACCTTACTACTAATGAGCGAACAGAGGTGTATGCTGATGAAGGGTATGATGTAAATGGTAGCCTTATCTATTCACCGGTTACCCGAGATGCAATAGGAGTACGCCATGACGGTCGACATTATTGGGATGAACGTTACGTTGCTCTTCAAAATGGTATCGATGCTGGTCTTCCTGATTACGACAATACCTTAGTGAGCTTTAGCGACGACGAACAAACATATATTGTTTATTCAGAGTCTGACACCTTACCAGGAGTTTATTTGCTGGGTGACCGTAAAGAAGGCACGTTAGTGATGCTTTTTGAGCAGTATGCTCAAATAGATCCGGCAAAATTATCTGAGCATACGTTAATTGAATATGAAGCCAGAGACGGCATCAAAATCGAAGCGTATTTGACCTTACCAAAAGGCGAAGGCCCATTTCCTACCATTATTCATCCCCACGGCGGCCCTGGAGCAAGAGATTTCAGTGGTTTCGACTATTGGACAGCGTATTTTACATCGAAAGGTTATGCAGTACTAAGGCCTAACTTTAGAGGTTCTAGAGGGTATGGGTACAGCTTTGCGCAAAGCCAAATGAAAGGTTGGGGCTTGGCTATGCAAGATGATATCACCGATGCGGCAAACTGGATGGTAGAGCAGGGGCACGCTGAGCAAGACAACATGTGTATTGTGGGCGCTAGCTATGGCGGTTACGCCGCCCTGATGGCAACTGTTAAAACCCCGGATCTGTTTAAGTGTGCGGTGAGCTTTGCTGGCGTAAGTTCACTTAAACACGTCGTCATTCATTCTCGCCGTTTCCTGAACAATGAATTCGTTAAAAATCAGATTGGGGACGATTACGATGATTTAGAAGCGCGTTCACCTTATTACAATGCGGAAAGTATCAAGACACCTATTTTACTTGTACATGGCGAAGAAGACCGTATTGTTCCGCCTCTTCACAGTCGGTACATGGCTGACGAATTGGAAGACCTCGATAAAGTCTTTAAGTATGTAGAGCTTGAAAGTGGCGATCACCACCTTTCTATTCAGCGTAATCGACATTTGTTTTTTAAAGAAATGGATGCATTTTTGGATGCGTATTTGAAACCAGCCAAAAGCGGCGAGACGATGGCGGCAGACCTTACAACCGAATAGCTTCCGTTAAACATGTCAGTATTTACGACAAACGCGTGTGAGTTGACGGCTTTTTAACCAAATTTCAGGTATACTATACAAGGCGCGAATATTCGCGCCTTTTTAATTTCCCCACTTTATTTCATATTCGAGACTTTATGCCCCAGACATCTAATGGCGTATCTGATGATACTGCAGTTGTGCAAAAGCCTGCCCTTGGCCTTGTTGAATTTGTTGCGTTGATGGCGACCATGACATCGCTGGTAGCACTCAGTATAGATGCTATGTTGCCCGCGCTTATTCAAATTGGTGAAGCTCTAAATGTAGAGGAGGCCCATCACACCCATTTGATTGTAACCGTGTTCTTTTTAGGCATGGCGTTTGGGCAAATGTTCTTTGGTCCTTTTTCAGACAGCCGTGGCCGTCGTTTAACTATTCTTGTGGGGCTGTGTATTTTTGCTCTTGGTACCTTTGTGTGCATGCTGGCTACCAACCTAGAGACCATGCTGGTGGGGCGGGTTATTCAAGCGTTTGGTGTTTCTGGTCCTCGAATAGCCTCCATGGCCATTATTCGTGATTTATACGTGGGTGATGCCATGGCAAAAGTCATGTCGTTTATCATGATGGTGTTTATATTGGTGCCCATGTTGGCCCCCATTATCGGACAAACGGTGATGGAATGGACGTCATGGTTCCATATTTTCACTATGTTCCTCATAGTGGCTACTATGGCTGGAATCTGGTTTTTCTCTCGACAGGGAGAAACCTTGCCTCGGGCGAAGCGCAGAAGATTCTCGCGCGCACATTTTTTAAAATCCTCAAAATTTATCCTGACCCACCCCGAAGTGATGGGTTACACCTTTGCGATGGGCTGTATTTTTGGGGCGTTTTTGGCGTATTTAAGCGCGTCACAAACCATTTTTACTGTGTTTTACAATGTAGGTGAATGGTTTCCCTATATCTTCGCTACTCTTGCCTTTTCTATCGGTCTTGCCTCTTACTTTAACGGAAAAATGGTAATGCGCTTCGGCATGCGCAAGCTCTGTCGATTTGCGCTTAAAGGCGTAAATTGTTTTGCGGTGGTGTATTTGGCACTGTTATTGGCTTACGATGGTCTGCCGCCGTTAATTCCGACTGTGGCCGTTATGTTTGTTGGCTTTTTCTTCGTGGGCATACTGTTTGGTAACTTAAACGCTATGGCAATGCAGCCTCTTGGCGATATGGCAGGCTTAGGTGCTGCAATTATTGGCTGCTTTTCAAGCTTATTCTCAGTGCCCGTTGCGCTTATTGTCGATAGTTTTTTAAATGGGAACTTGATGCCAATAGGTTGGGGTTTTCTTATCTTTTTTGCACTGGCTTATGTGTCAGTTCGCTTCGCTGAGCGTGTTCGGGAAGTGGTTGTTTCTTAACTAGGTAAGGTCAGTAAACGCTTTGGAGTAGAAGCAGTTCGCTGTAAAGAGAGATGTGACTTACTGAATTACAGGCATAAAAAAGCCCGACCAAAATGGTCGGGCAAGAGGGCTTAGTTAAGCACCTAACGACAGAAACTGTCTTAACCTCTGTTTTTACACAACTATGGCTTTCATGTCAGTCATGTAGCCACGCAGGGTTTTACCTACTGATTCCACACCGTGTGAACGGATGGCTTCGTTTATTTCAACAAGGCGTTTGTTCTCTACTTGATTAGAAGTAGCTGCTAAACCCTTACCGATAACGCTGGTATCAATGGTAGGCATAAATTTCTCTCGCAAAATCGGAATTGCTGCGTTGGCAAATAAATAGTTTCCGTATTCTGCTGTGTCTGAAATAACCACGTTCATTTCATACAAACGCTTACGTGCGATTGTGTTAGAAATAAGCGGTGTTTCATGCAGTGATTCATAGTACGCAGACTCAGGTAGAATACCGGCTTCAACCATTACGTCGAACGCAACTTCAACACCACACTTGATCATGGCAACTAACAATATGCCGTGGTCAAAAAATTCTTGTTCGCTGATTTCGCCTTCGTAAGCTGGTGCGTTTTCAAACGCGGTTTCACCGGTTTCTTCACGCCACTTAAGTAGGTTCGCATCGCCATTTGCCCAATCTTCCATCATGGTGCGAGAGAACTCACCGCTGATGATGTCGTCTTGGTGCTTTTCAAATAGCGGACGAAGTAAATCAGTTAACTGCTCAGAAAGCTCAAACGCTTTCACTTTCGCAGGGTTTGAAAGACGGTCCATCATGTTAGTCACACCGCCAATCTTAAGTGCTTCAGTGATGGCCTCTAGGCCGTACTGGATAAGTGCACCTGCGTAACCTGGGTCAATACCGTCATCAACCATTTTTTCGAACGCGAGTACGGCTGCTACTTGTTGCATTCCACATAAAATGGTTTGCTCGCCCATTAGGTCCGATTTAACTTCAGCCACAAATGATGATTCAAGTACACCTGCGCGGTCACCACCCGTTGCACTTGCTAGTGCTTTAGCCTGATCCCAACCTTTACCTTCTGGGTCGTTTTCTGGGTGCACGGCAATAAGTGTTGGTACACCAAAGCCACGCTTATATTCTTCACGTACTTCAGAGCCTGGGCTTTTCGGTGCACACATAATGACTGTGATATCGCTACGGATCTGCTGGCCTTCTTCAACAATGTTGAAACCGTGAGAGTAACCTAATGTCGCACCTTCTTTCATAAGCGGCATAACGGCTTCTACAACGCTAGCGTGCTGCTTGTCAGGTGTTAGGTTGTAAACCACATCAGCTTCTGGAATAAGTTGTTGGTATGTACCAACGGTAAATCCGTTACTTGAGGCGCGTTTGTAAGAGTCGCGTTGCTCATCAATGGCCGCTTGACGCAGCGCATAAGAGACATCTAACCCTGAGTCACGCATATTCAGGCCTTGGTTAAGACCTTGCGCGCCGCAGCCTACAATGACAATTTTCTTGCCTTTTAAGAACTGACAACCGTCAGCGAATTCATCGCGTGCCATGAAACGGCAGCGGCCAAGCTGATCTAACTGCTGGCGAAGTGACAGGGTGTTGAAATAATTAGCCATAAAAATTTCCGAACAACATTCATTTTTGTCAATATCAAACACCGACCTTGGCGTTGACAGACCTCGTCTATGACGACTTGGTATTGAGACTAAAAGATTTCTTTTGTTTTGGAAAATGATATATTTGCAAGATAATATTGCAAAAAGTGAAATGTATATGGATTTTCGTAGTCTACAGCTCTTTAATCACTTGGCTACCAGCCTACATTTTGGCATTACCGCCGAGGCCATGTATGTGTCGCCTTCTACGTTAAGCCGGGTTATTCAACGCCTTGAGGACGAGTTAGGCTGTACGCTATTCAAGCGTGACAACCGCAAAGTGGCGCTTACCCACAGTGGGCACAAGCTGCTGTCATTCTCTAAACAAGCGCTGGCAGATTGGCAGCAATTAAAAATAGATTTAAAAGAGGACAACGACGCACTACAGGGGGAGCTCAGCGTATTTTGCTCGGTTACCGCCAGTCAAAGCCACTTACCCGCTATGCTTAGACAGTTCAGGCAACAGCACCCGGGCGTTGATATACGCCTAATTACCGGCGATCCTGCCCTTGCGATAGAAAAAGTGAAAGGCAAACAGTGCGACTTATCTATTGCTATCTACACCCCTGATATGCCGACAGATTTACATTTCACTGCGCTTGATAATGTCCCTTTGGTACTTATTGCCCCAAGAGAGTGGCGACTTACTCAACTAAGCCAGTTGGACTGGACCAAACATCAGGTGATTATGCCTGAAACCGGCCCAACCCGTCGTACCGCCTATCACTGGTTTGCCGAACACGGTATTCGCCCTAACGTATATGCCTATGTAGGGGGAAACGAAGCCATTGTAAGTATGGTTGCTCTTGAATGTGGCGTGGGTTTTGTGCCTAAAGTGGTACTTGATCACTCCAGTATGGCCAATGCGGTAACCCAAATACCTGTTGAAGATATTGAGCCTTATGCTTTAGGTTTATGCTGCTTGCAGGATAAGCAAAACGAGCCGCTTATAAACGCCTTTATGCAGCTTAATTTGCAAACGCGTGGGTAAGTTTAAGGCATAGCTGGTGCTTAGCTAGTGCTCAACTGTTTAATAAGGTTATCGAGGGCGCGATAGCCCAATGCTTCTGCAATGTGCGCCCGCGATACGGCGTGCTCATCTTCAAGATCTGCAATGGTTCTCGCCACTTTTAACGTGCGATGAAACACCCGCATAGACAAATTAAGCTGTTTAGCAGCGGCTTGTAGAAACTGCAAATCAGCGTCATCTAGCAGACATATATCGGCAAGCTCACCTGCGTGCAGCGCACCATTTGGCTTACCTTGCCGTAGCCCTTGTTTGTGACGAGCTGCAATGACTCGCTCTCGCGTTGCGTGTAACGAGTCGTCAGGTCTATTGGCACGCTCTGGCAGGTCGTAGTCAGGTAGCCGCGGCACTTCGACTTGTATATCAATTCTATCAAGCAGTGGGCCCGATAATCGGTTCAAGTAGTTGAGCTGTTGCTGCGGGGTTAGTCGGTTATCATCAATATCACCTGTCGGGCTTGGGTTCATTGCCGCTACTAATTGAAAGTTAGCGGGGTATGTCGCGCTTCCTGAAGCACGAGACAAATGCACGTCGCCGGTTTCAAGTGGCTCGCGCAATACATCCAGTGCTTTTCGCCCAAATTCAGGCAGTTCGTCTAGAAACAAAATACCATTATGAGCCAGCGATATTTCACCTGGCACTGGGTTAGAGCCGCCGCCAGTAAGTGCCACCGCAGAGCTAGTATGGTGGGGCGAACGCAAGTGGCGGGTTAAAAACCGCTCTGCATGCAGTTTTTCGCCTTTCACAGAGTGAATGGCAGCCACTTCCAACGCTTCTTCCTCGCTCATATCGGGTAATAGCGACAGCAATCGGCTGGCGAGCAGGCTTTTACCTGTGCCAGGAGGGCCAACCATCAAAAGATTATGTGCACCACTTGCCGCGATGATCAGGGCTCGTTTGGCTTGCTCTTGGCCGATAATGTCATCCCACCCTGAAAGGGGGCTGTTAAGTGCTCGCGAGGTAAACGGCTGGCCTTTGGCGAGCTTTTTGTTGCCGGTAAGGTGTTCATAAACAGACAGTAAATCGAAAGCGGGATAGCGCGTTGCGTGAGAAACCAATGCAGCCTCTACGTCATTATCCCCCGGATATACGAGCGCAATATCTTCATTTGCGGCTGCCATGACAACAGGAATAAGCCCGTTAACCGGCTTTATTTCACCGTTTAATGCAAGCTCGCCCACAAAGGCAATGTTAAGTAGGCTAATGTCTGAGATGTAGCCCGACGCAGCTAAAATGCCTACGGCAATGGGAAGGTCGAACCGCCCGCCAAACTTGGGAATATCTGCTGGCGCTAAATTGACGGTTATTCGTTTTGCGGGAAACTCAAAACCACTGTTTATCAGGGCGCTGCGTACTCTTTCTCGCGCTTCTTTAACGCTGGTTTCTGGCATGCCGACCAGTTGAAAAGCAGGTAAACCATTAGCTAGGTGAATCTCTACACTTACCTCTGGCGCTGCCACGCCCTGCCCTGCAAAGGTTTTAACAACAGCCATTCCCATAATCTAAACAACCTCCTCTCGCTGAATACTTATGATTCGTGGTTATGAAACGCAAACGTGTCAGCGCGGTAAAAATGTAAGCCAACGCAGTCGGCGTAAACTTTAGAGAGAGTCGGGATAAGATGTAACTGTACTAACGATGGGATCTACTGAGAGTGCATAAAACGCTTGGCATGTAATGATCCTGCTCAGCAAACTTAGGCTAGTGCTAGTGGTGGTCGTTGTAGAAAACGGGTAGCTGCCAATGCCAGCGCATGGCGCCAAGCCTAAACAGTACGGTTGTGACAAGGGCCGCAATACCACACCACTGTGTGGCGAGTTCCATTTGCATGCCTATTCCATAAACCACGCCCCCTGCAATACAGGTCATTGCATACAGTTCGCCGTTGAGTACCAGCGGTACCTCTCGGCAAATAACGTCCCGTAACAGACCGCCAAACACGCCGGTAATGGTGCCCATGGCAACCGCCACGGCCATGCCTGTGTCGTTGGCTAAGGCTTTCTCTATGCCTACTACGTTAAACAGCGCCAGCCCGAAAGCATCGGCGATCAATAAATAGTGAAAAGGAAAGCGTGGGCTAATACGCAGCCAGATAATGGGTATAAAGGCGGCTATCAGTGTGGTGTATAAATAATCGGTATCGGCAATCCAGAAGACCGGGACATCTAACATGACATCACGTAGTGTTCCGCCGCCAATGGCGGTAGCGCTGGCAAGCACGACCACGCCAAATCCATCCATACGCTTTTGATAGGCCATCAGGGTGCCGGAAATTGCGCACACTGCAACCCCCGCTAAGTTTAACCAATGAAACCAATCAAACATCTTCTTGTACCCTTTTACTACCCTTAAAAACTCGCCATTCCTACCGCAAAATACTTGATCAGGCCTTATGTTTCATGCTATTTCTTTGCCCAATATCGAAACGTACTGTTGAGATTACGGTTCGTGATATTGAGTGATGAGGTAAAGCCATAACCTCTAACGAACAACATTTCATAACTACAATGCCAATGGATATAGGTATTGTATGTCAAATATATCATATAAAACAAAGCGCTACTGATGTGTTAGCAGTTAGGCTTTGTTGCTCCTCGCTTTGAACGACCTTAGATGATGTGTTACATCATCAGTATGACATGCAATTTTGAGTAAAACAGCGCGTATTGGAAGTTGAGCCAAAGCATTACTGGTTTACCACTGTTTTTTAGTTTCACAAAAAGGTCTAGCGCCTAAACCTAGAACCTTAAATTAACGGGAAGGATTTATGCCCAAGTTACGTTCAGCAACTACCACCCAAGGTAGAAATATGGCGGGAGCTCGCGCGTTATGGCGAGCAACTGGAATGAAAGACTCTGATTTCGGCAAGCCTATTATTGCTATTGCGAACTCATTTACGCAGTTCGTACCTGGGCATGTTCACCTAAAAGATCTCGGCCAATTAGTGGCACGCAGCGTTGAAGAAGCGGGTGGTGTGGCGAAAGAATTCAACACTATCGCAGTGGATGACGGTATCGCCATGGGGCACAGCGGTATGCTGTATAGCTTACCATCTCGAGAAATCATTGCTGATGCAGTGGAATACATGGTGAACGCACATTGCGCCGATGCCATCGTTTGTATTTCTAACTGCGACAAGATTACCCCGGGAATGCTAATGGCGTCTATGCGCTTGAACGTACCGGTCATTTTTGTGTCTGGGGGCCCAATGGAAGCGGGTAAAACCAAGCTTTCAGACCAGCTTATTAAACTAGACTTGGTTGACGCCATGGTAGCGGCTGCTGACGACAAAGTTAGCGATGCTGATACCGACGAAATTGAGCGCTCAGCCTGCCCTACCTGCGGCTCATGTTCAGGGATGTTCACCGCGAACTCCATGAACTGTCTAACCGAAGCGTTAGGTTTATCCTTGCCGGGCAACGGCTCTATGCTGGCTACCCACGCCGATCGTGAAGGTTTATTTAAACAAGCGGGCAAACAAATTGTTGAGCTGTGCAAGCGTTACTACGGCGACGATGATGACAGTGTATTACCACGTAATATCGCCAACTTTAAGGCTTTTGAGAATGCCATGAGCTTGGATATTGCCATGGGGGGGTCGACCAATACCATTTTGCATCTGTTAGCAGCGGCAATGGAAGGCGAAGTGCCGTTTACTATGGCAGACATCGACAGATTGTCTCGCAAAGTCCCTCACCTATGCAAAGTGGCACCTTCAACACCCAAATATCACATGGAAGATGTACACCGAGCGGGTGGCGTTTTGGGTATTTTGAACGAGCTAAATAAGGCTGGCTTGCTGAACACCGATGTTAATCATGTTTTAGGAAAACCGCTTACCGACGTTATCAGCGAGTGGGACATCACTAACCCTGAAAACGAAGACGCTATTACCTTTTATCGCGCGGGTCCTGCGGGTATTCGCACGACAAAAGCATTTAGCCAAGATTGTCGCTGGGACGAAGCCGATGACGACCGCGAAAACGGCTGCATTCGCTCTATCGACCATGCGTTCAGTCAAGAAGGTGGCCTAGCCGTGCTTTACGGTAATGTGGCTGAAGATGGCTGTATTGTAAAAACGGCTGGCGTAGATGAGTCTATTCTTAAATTCAACGGAACTGCGAGAATCTACGAAAGCCAAGATGATGCGGTAGCAGGTATCTTGGGCGATGAAGTAAAAGCCGGTGATGTGGTCTTCATTCGCTACGAAGGTCCCCGCGGCGGCCCGGGTATGCAAGAAATGCTGTACCCAACGTCTTACTTGAAATCTAAAGGGTTAGGCAAGCACTGCGCTTTGGTAACAGACGGACGCTTTAGTGGCGGTACCAGTGGGTTGTCTATAGGTCACTGCTCACCTGAAGCCGCCAGTGGTGGTGGCATTGGTCTAGTGGAAGATGGCGATAAAATTGAAATAGATATCCCCAATAGAAGTATCAATATTGCTATTAGCGATGAAGAATTAGCAGAACGCCGCGCGAAAATGGAAGCCAGTGATAAGCCTTGGAAGCCGAAAGATCGCGTTCGTGAAGTCTCCACATCTCTTAAAACCTTTGCGGCGTTAGCAACCAGTGCCGATAAAGGTGCAGTGCGTGATGTGACTAAGCTGGAAAATCTATAATGGCAGCCGAACACGTTAGCGATCATGAATATTTGAAGAAGATCTTACTTGCCCCTGTTTACGATGTAGCAGTGGCAAGTGAACTTTCCTATATGTCTTTGCTTTCAGCCGAGCTTGGCAATGAAATTTTTCTGAAACGCGAAGATCAGCAGCCGGTAAAAAGCTTTAAGCTGCGCGGTGCCTATAACCGTATTTGCTCACTAAGCGACGAGCAATTGCAAGCTGGCGTAATTGGCGCCTCGGCGGGTAATCATGCGCAAGGCTTAGCGTACAGTGCAAAAATGAAAGGTATTCAGGCGACTATTGTCATGCCTGAAACCACGCCTGATATCAAGGTAGACGCAGTACGACGCTTCGGCGGTGAAAACGTGAATGTGGTATTGCATGGCACCAGCTTTGATCAAGCAAGTAGCCATGCAAAAGCATTATGTGAGACCCACGGTTATACCTTTGTTCCGCCCTTTGACGACCCCGATGTCATTGCAGGGCAAGGTACAGTCGCGCGAGAGTTGCTAGAGCAAAACCCACACCTCGATATCTTATTTATTGCTGTGGGTGGCGGTGGTTTAGCCGCTGGTATTGCGGTTTACTTAAAGCAACTAAAACCAAGCATAAAAATCGTTGCGGTAGAGTCGGAAGAATCGGCCTGTTTCATTAAAGCAAAGGCGCAAGGCGCGCCTACCGAGCTTGAAAGCGTCGGCATTTTTGCTGATGGCGTTGCTGTTAAAGTGATGGGGCAGGAAACTTTCCGTCTGTGTAATCGTTTAATTGATGAAACCATTACGGTTACTAATGATGAAATATGCGGAGCAATTAAGGATATCTTTGATGATACCCGTGTTATTGCAGAGCCTGCGGGCGCATTGTCGGTGGCGGCAATTCGCAAGTACGCTAAGCAACACGAACTCAAAGGTAAGAAGTTAGGCGGCATTCTGTGTGGCGCAAACATCAACTTTCATACCCTTCGCTATGTGTCTGAACGCTGTGAATTAGGTGAGCAGAAAGAAGCGGTCTTTGCGGTTAAAATTCCTGAAAACAAAGGTGCGTTTAAACAGTTTTGCGAGTGCGTTGGGGCAAAAGCAATCACAGAATTTAACTATCGCTATGCCAGTGAGAGCGAAGCACATATTTTCGTGGGCGTTAAGCTTAAAGGCGGGCAGCAAGAGTTTGCTGCACTGCAAAGCGACCTTGAAAGCAAAGGGTATGACTGCGTTAACTTAACCGATAATGAGTTAGCGAAGCTCCATGTTCGTCACATGGTTGGTGGCCGTCCGCCAACTATTCTCAACGAGCAAGTCTTCAGCTTTGAATTTCCTGAGCGTCCGGGTGCGCTACTGAACTTCTTAAATACGTTAGGTGAACAGTGGAATATTACCCTATTTCACTATCGCAACCATGGCGCAGCAGAAGGTTTGGTATTGGCAGGCTTTGATATCGCACCAGAAAGTAGAGATGACTTTAACCAGCATGTTGCTGAGTTAGGCTATAAGGTTGAAGAAGTAACAGACAACCCCGCCTATCGTTTTTTCCTGTCGCAACCAGCGAAGGTCTAAATAGCGAAACAGGCGAAACGAGCCTATCTCCCGTTTTCGCTTTGTATTGCTTCGCGTTAAGCGCAGGTTTACCGGGGAGCGATACGAAGCGGCACTATCTAGCGTCTATCTATCAATGAAGTATGGGGATTTTCAATGCCTGCCAAGATAGATTGACGCGCAATAAAAAGCCCATGCAGTAGCATGGGCTTTCTCTTTTTACCTAAGCTCCGTAGTGCTGGCAAATTCAGCCAGCTAGCGTCGCCTTAATTCGAAGCGTTTAGTGTAACGTTCTCCAAATGCTGCATCATTTCTGGCCAAATCAGGGCCATAACGTCAGCGCGTAAGGCTTCACACTCTTCTGAGTACTTCAAGCTGCCATCTTTTTCAGAGTCCAGCCAGTGGTTTTCTTTCAATGCACTAATAAAGCTAGACAACACGTTCTTATCGTAAAACTCTGGTGAGCTTAGCCCGTAGAGAGCAGATAAGCGTTCAGCCACTTGCTTACTTTCGCGCTCAAGCGCACTTCGGCTAATCACTTTTTCTTTATCAAGAATGGTCAATACCACCGCGTAACGCTGAAGCGTTTCCTGCATGCATCGGCTTAACAGCCATGCTGAGTGGAATTGTTTGCAGTGTGCATCTGGCGGCAACAGTTCATCGCTCTCCTGACGCAACAATCCTTTGTTTAGTAGTGCTGTTATAAGCGCATCAGTATGCGCAAGCGCTTCATCTTGGGTAAGGTGCAAGAACAGCTCTTTTTGCAGCAACGGATAAAGCGCCGCAATAAGCTGAAAAATACTGTTCTTCGTGGTGCCTTTCTTCGCGAAGATAGACGCCATAATAAGACCTGGGATCGCGAATAAATGCAAAATGTTGTTGCGATAATAAGTAAGGTATACCGCTGATTTTGGTTGAGGACTGATCAAACGCCCATAATCGTCTTCTTTTACGTCAAAGCGGCCTAATTTCAGCGTATCGCGCAGTAGCTCTTCCGCTGATGAATCTGGAATGGTGGCATCATCGCTGAACGGTACCGCTTTAAACAAGTCCATGAAATCGCCCATTGCTTGTTTTAACTCAGCTTCACTCATGGTCTGTCGTTTAGAAGACAGTAAGCATAACGACGCTAACGCCATACCATTTAATGCCGCTGCGCGATTAATTCGCGTCATGACATTATTGGCCAGTTCGTTAACCGCAGGTGTCAGCCACGCTGGTTTTTTCTCTGGCTCGGCATCGCGACAATCTCGCCAGTTAGGCACATGATTTTCAAGAAACTGGTTAAGCGCAATGGGTTCGCCAAAATTCACGTATCCGTGACCATAATTCTTGAGTTTACGAATAGCCGAGAACACCTGAAGGTTAGATTCCTTTTTCTTCTTAGAGCCTTTGAGTTCGTTCAAATAGCTCTTCACTTCCATCACGTTTTCATAGCCGATATAAACAGGCACGATACTAACTGGACGGTTAACGCCTTTGAGCATGGCTTGAATGGTCATGGCTAGCATGCCCGTTTTCGGTGGGATCAAACGGCCGGTTCGGCTGCGGCCACCTTCGGGATAGTATTTTACCGAATAGCCTTTGTTAAACAGCAGCTCTAGATATTCTCTGAAAACAGCTGTGTAGAGCTTGTTGCCTGCAAAACTGCGGCGTAAGAAAAAAGCACCGCCACGACGGAACATTTTTCCAACCGGCCAAAAGTTCAGATTGATACCTGCAGCGATATGTGGCGTAACCATACCCTCGTGATAAATCACGTAAGTCAATAATAGGTAATCCATGTGACTACGGTGGCACGGTACGTAGATGATTTCATGACCATTAGCCGCCAATTCACGAATGCGATCGGCATGACCTACACTAATACCGTTATAAATTTTGTTCCATATACGGGTAAGTAGCCTGTCGCCAAAACGAATTAGCCCTTCGCGGTAGTCTGCCGCGATTTCTGTGATGTAGGTTTGGGCAGTCTCTTTCGCTTTTTCATGAGACACCTTCTTGCTTCGTGATTCCTCAGCAATAGCGCGACGCACTGCATCAGAGCCCAACACACTATTATTGAGTTCTTGGCGCTCTAACAGCGTAGGGCCAGTCATGCTTTGGCGCTTTCTTTGAAAGTGAGTGCTTGCTACGCGCACAAGCTTATGTGCAATACTTTGGTCACTACCATGTTGATTGGACATCGCGCGTGCAGAAACGGCTTTAGAGTAGTTAATAAAGTTGTCGCGGCCCAAAAACAGCACAATGAACAACTTACGAAGCCAACTTGGCGCCGCTTTATCAGCAATGAGATCGCTTAAGCCTGGCTTACCACGACCCGGGGCACGGCCCCACGTCACATAGACAGGAACAACTTGTAAATCTAGGTTTTCATGGTCTCTATGCAAATGAAAGAGGTCAGTAAAAACGTCTTCAATTCCCGTATCTTTAGCCGACGAACGGAAAAGAGGCTGGGTTTTGCGTAAAAATAAGGTCGACGAATACTCTCGCCCCGCTAATGTGAGGGTTTCTGTAGGACTAGGTAAACCTAGCGCTTTAGTCGACATTCTCAGTGCAAGTTGGTCTGTCACTGAGTTGGTGGGAAGTAGATAAACGATAGGTTTACTTTTATCTATTCCTAATTCGGTTTCAACGTTAACTGGAATGCTGTGGGCTTTAACCAGTAACTTAACAGGATAATGAAATACCGACAGAAGGGCTTTTCGCATCCACGACATGAATTATGTAATCCTATGAAATAAAAACGGGTGAAGTGTAACACAAACGCGTCACAATCTCGCGACAAGCCAATTTCATCGCTTCTCATGCTGTAATGACTATCCATAACATGGGAAGTTCAAAAGCGCCCTTCTCCTTTTCTTGTGAGTTACAGCCATTTCTATAATGGGTTCGAATACAGAGAACGTAACATTAGCTGTATTTAATTGCGGTACAGCCGGACTGTTACTACTTTTATAAGGGCAAATGAATATGAGCAAGCAGTAGTGGATGATCAAAGCCGGTTAAAGACAATTGATGACTTTATGCTCAATAGCGAAGTACCGTTGGATCTTGATGATTTAATGATGGTGCTCGCAGAGGCATACAAGGTGCCGATCGCACTCATTGGCGTCGTCGGAGAGTTTGAAGAAACCTTTAAAGCACACTACGGAACCACTCTTTCTAAAGTCACTCGTGAACATGCGTTCTGTAGTCATGTTGTTGAAGAGCGCAAGCAGGTGGTTGTTAGCAACGCGCAAGAAGATCCACGGTTTATGCATAATCCTCTCGTCACCGGAGAACCTCACATTTGTTTCTACGCAGGAACGCCGATCGAGATAAATGATCAGGTAATCGGTGCCGTATGTTTAATTGATACCGTGCCAAGAGAAATAGACGCAAAACACTTAGAAGTTTTAGAGAGAATAGGTGCTTTGGTTAGTCAGCATATTTCGCTTTCAAGAGAACACGAAGCGCTTAAACGCGAGCATGGGCTTATTGAGAAGTCTCCTATTGTGTTGGCAACGTGGCGCTATGATACGTCGTTGAGGCTGGTGTATATCTCGAAAAATAGTGAGCGTGTATTGGGAGTTTCCCCCCAAGATTTGCTCACTGGAACGGTGGCATTGAGTGAGGTGCTGTCTGAGGAGGCGGAGGGTGATTTTACCTTTGCTATGCAGGCCCACATGGAAGGTGTGGAAACGCACACCTGCCGTCTTCAGATAAAGACGCCAACGCGTACTATTTGGGTGAGCATGATATCAACGGCAAATTTTCGCGAAGACGGCATGTTGTACTCGGTTCAAGCATTTTTGTTTGACACTAGTGACCAAAAGTATGTGGAAGATAAGCTCAACAAAACCAATCAGCGGATGCGTTTATTACTCGAGGCTTCAGAGTTAGGAACATGGGACTGGAACTTGGCCGCCGATGTTAATCAAGTCAACAAGCGCTGGTGCGACATTGTTGGTCTTGAGTATGAATACTACGACAGTGGCTCCCGCTTTTTTAGACAGCTCATTCATCCCGCGGACTACGTCAAAGTTGAAAAGCAGCTCAACATGCATCTAATTGGTAAGAGCAAAGTCTTTAACACCACATTTCGCATGAAACACACTGATGGCTCTTGGGTTTGGGTTGAAAGTTATGGGAAAACCGTTGAGACAGATGCCCAAGGTAAGCCGGTTCGTATAGCAGGTATTCACAGAGATATAACGCAACGAATGGAAAGCGAACTGCATGAGAGAAAGAAAACCCAGCTCCTTCAATTTATCAATAAAACCCGGGCATCATATCTGCAAAACAATGACTTGACGATGGCGTGTCAGTCCGTACTGGCTGAACTCATAGATATCTCAGATAGCCAGTTTGCCTTTGTCGGCCAAATGAAAGGAGACGGTAGCTCATCTAGACTTTTCATTCATGCGATTTCTGAAATTGTTTGGGATAACAGTAGCTTTTCTCAATATGCAGAATACAAAAAACGAAACCTCTACTTTAGTAACTTCGATAACCTTTTTGGAACCTCAATTTTAACGGGAGAAGTTACCATTAGTAATGCGCCAAACAGTCACCCTAATTCCAAAGGTGTTCCGCACGGTCATCCGCGCATTAGCCGATTTTTAGGCCTACCTATAAAAGTGAAAGATAAAGTAGTGGGAATGGTCGGTTTAGCGAATAAGTTTGATACCTACACTGACGAAGATGCTGAGTTTCTACAGCCCTTTTTAGATGCATTGGCTGGCTTGTTCTACGCAGTAGAGCTTGAGGAAGCCCGAGCCGTTGCTGAAGAGAAGCTTAGGCATTTGGCGATGACCGATTCTTTAACGGGCCTTTATAACCGACGCGCGTTCCTTGACGAGTGCATTTCATTTTCAGAACAACATTGTCGTGGATGTGTTGCTATCGTCGATATTGATCACTTCAAAAAAGTAAACGATACCTACGGTCACGATGCTGGAGATCAGGCGCTTATTGCTGTTGCGAGAAAAATAGCTAAACATAATCAAGCGCCAAATGTCGTGGCTCGATTAGGAGGAGAAGAGTTTGCAATAGTCATGATAGGTGACAAGAAAGCAGAGATCCATAGGCAGCTAGAAGCACTGCGCATTGCTGTTGAAGAAGGAAGGGTGACCTACAAGACAGACACGATGAATTTATCGATCAGCATCGGCGCAACATTTATCAAAGACACCTTTGAGGCGGATTTCAGCGCCCTCTTATCGCTTGCTGACAAGGCGCTGTACAGAGCCAAGGAGCAGGGCAGAAACCAAGTCGTATGGGATGAATAATAATAGTACGTGGCTTCGCCTACATTAAATATAAGCGTATACGCTCAAGGCGCTGTTGCTAGATTGATAAAGTTAAGTTATAAAAAACGAATATTTTATTAAACTTAATAATCAGGCTTGTTTTGAGCTTTTAACTAAAAAGCCGACATGCCTTTTAAATCAGGGACGATGTATGAAAACTTCGCGCTTGGGTTTTTCTGGCCTTTTTTCTCTTTTAGCTCTAACTGCGTGTGGTGGTGGAGGTGGCTCTGATTCTTCTCCACCTACAAACCCACCACCTCCACCTGAGCCGACAGCACTAGAAATTTTATCAAATCCTTTAGATTACTCAGAGTCACGACTAAACTCGGCGGCAACCACCTATGCTGATGCGAACTACAGTGGAGAAACGAAAGTCTCTACTGTGGATATCAGCGCAGTACAAGAGGTTTACATCACGCTCTTTGGTGACAATACAAGTGGCTCACCCTATGTAGATCAATATGATATCTACACCTTCCTAGATGAGAACGGCAACGTTGAAGGTACGACCGAGTGCTATGAATCAGGATCAGTAACATACTCAGGTAAGCTTGATGAAGACACGGGTAAAGGAACGATTACTGTAGACTATGATCAGTGCATTCAATATTACGACTCCACTCGGTATGACGGACAATTTTCGCTAGTTATTACTGACGCAGGTGAAAACAGCTCCGAAGTAACGTCTTATTTCACTACTTTGTCTATGCTAGACGGTGGCGTGCGCACAACATTAAAAGGCTACTTAAGTGTTGATTTTCGCTACCGCCCACAAACAGGTACGTTTTATGAAGAGACGAGGCAGTATCTTACTGTCACGCACAATGGTGAAACTTACAAGGTCAGTGGCACATCAGCAGAAGGGGTGACAAACAACACCTTCGTGTCTGAACTTAATGGTTCAATCTACATTGCGTCTAAAGGCAAATTGGACTTTGCATATTCTTCTGATCAGGGCGACCTTCCCTATTCGTCATCTGGCTCGCTGGTCGTAAAAGGAGATAAAACGGCTGGAATTGACGTTATTGATGGCGCAGTTCGCTATGGCGAAGATAACAACGGCGATGATATTTACGATGTAGGTGTATACTTTAATAATCTAACAGCGTTTGCCAGCGGAAATCATACTGGCCTTGCGCTTTCAGATATCGATGCGATATCCGTACCTCCTGTAGTGAATCAGCCTTATTACTATGCCTATGAGACTGTCTATACCACAGATGAAGTCACCGTTGAGCCTGGCTACTATCATGATTCAGATACTCCCGACTCAGAGCTGGTGATTTCGTTTCGCTGGTATGTAAATGGTGTAGTCCTTGACGATGTTAATGGTACCACGCTGCCACCTTACAGCGCAGTCTTCGGTGATGAAGTTAAAGTTACCATGGTGGTGTCAGACGGTATTAACGTTGTTGAATCCCAGCCTACTTTCGTTGAGATCGGCAATTCTCCTATGACGCTCACTGCATCGAACATGCCTGAAGTAGTAACTGCGGGCGGATACGTAGAGTTTACCGTATCGATGAGTGACCCAGACAGAGTTGACGATGACGTCGCGGGAGAGCTTATTTCAGCGCCTCCCGGTGCTTCGTTAAATGCGGAAGGTCTGATGACCTGGAATGTACCTGCGAATCAACTTTTCAACGCTCAAACTTATATGTTTAGTTTCGCTAGCTTAGACGGAACTGAATCCCAACAAACGCTCGAAATCACTTCTTATGCGGACAAGGCCCCGGCTTATGCTCGTACTACTGTGATGACACCAATTTATAATCACGGCTTTGCTATTGCTTCGACCAATGGTGTAAGTGAACTTATCACGGTAAATGCTCGCAACGTGGGCGCATTTTCGCTAGAAGGCAATACGCTTAAAAATACCTATGTGTATCCGTATAAACTGCCAACTAAAGGCGAAATTAGAAGCGTGCATACCCAAGATGTTGATGGTGACAATAATGATGAAATCTACCTTCTTACTCAACAGGGATTGTCTGTAATAAAAGACCGCGAAAGTAACGCAGAAGCGGTGTTTATTATTGAAGATAGTATTATTTCTGGCTTATTTTACGACATCAATGGTGACGGAGTTGATGAAGTTGCTTATTTATATGGGAGCGAATATTACAATGCGACTTCTATTGCCATTGTAGATGTTCGCACAGGTGAGCAGTTGCAACAGTACGATATTGACGGCGTCAATAACCTTGCTTTTGGTAACGTAGATGATGACGCATCGATAGAAATGGTAACGAACAATGGTTATGTATTTGATATCGAAAGCGGTGCCAACCAATGGCTATACGGTAGCGGGTTCAGCGACGCATTTGTTGTGCTGGGTGATATGAATAACGATGGTGTAGATGAAATCATCGGTGCCGATAGTTGGAATGATATCTCAATCTACTCAGCAGTATCGAAAAGCAGTTTGGCAACGGCGGAACATGGTGACATTTGTGATATCGCCTATAGTAAAGAAAGCCCAGCTACAGAAGGAATAGTGGTTGTCTCCGAGTGTCAGTGGGGACAAGTTAGAGGTTTTGCATTAGAAGCGGGACAAATCTCTGAGCAGTGGGCTCTTAACCACAACACTTACAGTGGCATGTCACTTCTCATTGACGATTTAGACAATGACAATGTGGACGACATTATTTGGACTGGTGAGAATCAAATTTTAGTAGCGCAACAAGATGCCAACGGTGAATATGCCTTGTCAGATATAAAAGGTGCGCCGCGCGCGAGTAGATATCATGCCGCGGGTTGGGCACCTTATGGCGATAATGATGAAAGAGCCGTCTTTGTTAGCGATACAAGTAGTTACGAATCATCTATTCAGATTTTATCGGTAGATAAAGAGGATAACTTTGCGATAAGTGCTGAGGTTGGCGAAGATGTCTATAACTATAGCAAACCGGTCGTTACAGACTACAACAATGACGGTGTGGGTGAGTTACTAATAGGGGCACTGGATTATAGTTCGTCGTTTAATGTCGTGAGACTTACAGATAACGCTATTCAGTGGACACTGAACAATAATCAGAATAGTGAAATTTCGTTTATTGAAGCCATTGACGTAAATAACGATAGTTACGCCGATGCAGTTATTATTGAGAACAATCGACTTAAAGCGTTTGATATCGAGAATCAGGTGCTTATCGACTCAATCATTAACGATTTTTCAATTAATGCGCTTGCTGCCTCTGAAAAAGACGGTGTGCATTATTTTGCTGTTGGGGGCTATAGTTCGCTCAAGCTCTATAAAATGCAGGATGGTGAATTTGTTGGATTGAATGAATTGGAAACCAATTGTGACCAATTGCTCACGGTAAATTTTGATAGTGATAGCGAACTTGAATTTGCGTGTTTAAATAGAAACTACAACACCATCAATGTTTATGACGTGGCGAGCGATGCATTAGAACTCAAAGACGCTATAGCACCGTCATTCTACCCTCAATATATAGCGGCTGTTCCAACGACGTCGTCTAATCAGTCGATTCTCGCTATCTACCAGCCTAACGAGAATGACTATTCGTACAATTATTATGACAGCATCGCATATCGCGTGGTTGAGGTTGATAATAAAGGCAATGTGGTGTGGCAAAGCCCTGGACTTGGGCTCGATAATGTTGAAGGCATGCGCACACGTCAAAATAGTGATGGGGAGCTGGAGTTACAAATTAGTAACCCGAACATGGCTCTTCTCGTAAAATAAGAGGAAAGCACTTGTCGTAGGCTATTGCAGATCGCAAAAGACGCGGCAAGTGCTTGTTATTTAGTTTTAGGTGTATATACTTACAGGAACTGTATGAACAGACAGGTCTTTTATGCGCCCACTCACAGCTCGACAAACCGAAGTTTTAGAACTTATTAAAACAACCATGTTAGAAACGGGAATGCCGCCTACTCGTGCGGAAATAGCCCGTCAGCTTGGCTTTCGTTCTGCTAATGCAGCAGAGGAACATTTGAAAGCATTGGCGCGTAAAGGCGTGATTGAAATTTTGCCTGGTACGTCTCGTGGCATTAAGCTCAATATCCCTCTTGATAACGACGCACAAGAAGAAGAAGGCCTACCGTTAATTGGGCGTGTTGCAGCCGGTGAGCCGATCTTGGCGCAAGAGCATGTTGAATCGCACTACAAAGTCGATCCTGCACTGTTTCAACCCCATGCCGACTTTTTGCTACGCGTTAACGGTATGAGCATGAAAGACATTGGTATTTTAGACGGTGATCTTCTCGCTGTTCATCGCACCACTGATGTACACAACGGTCAGGTGGTTGTGGCGCGTGTAGATGAAGACGTCACCGTAAAGCGTCTAGAGAAACGCGGGCGTGAAGTATTGCTTCATGCTGAGAATGATGAGTTTGCACCAATAAAAGTTGATTTGGCGACTGAACATTTTGCGATAGAAGGCATTGCGGTGGGTGTGATCAGAAACGCTGACTGGATGTAGTATTTTAGCTTGTTTGTATAAAAGCGGCGCGTTAGCCGCTTTTTTTATGTCTTTTGTTCCTGTTTTTTTCTTCAATCTGCCAACTTAGGTTTTATCCTGCCCAGCAAACCTGTTGGTTTTCTGCGCGCTTATTTTTATCATTACTCACGTTATTCTTTCTATGAATGCTTCAAGTATTTTCCATTTTTTATTTTGAATTTTGTTTGAAATCGACATTGAGTAATCGATTACTTATTGATTTCTTAACTAGTTAGTCGAGCATTTACTTTAACCCCGTGTTCAAAATGCCTGTTTGATTCCAAGGGCATCCCACAGCAATGGCTTTCTCTTTTTGCACGTGAAATCCCCCGCGACCATTTTAGTAAATGATTAAAAATTAACCACTTCGTTAAATTTTTAATAGAAAAGACTAGACGGCACGACATTATTGCGCAATTCTTATACAGAGATTAACAAAATAATAACAATGACTCTAAATTTGTTTTACAAGTTGAGGTTATGGGTCAATCGTTCGCAAACCATTTGGTAGGGCATCGCGCAAATTAATCAGCGTCTTTGACCACGCCATTACGGAGGTGCTGAGTGAAACAACTAACGACCGTTTTCGCAAAATGGTGTTCTAGTATACCAATTTTGCTTTTTTCCCCTTTGCTTTTTGCGCAAGAAGCAAGCGAAGAAGCCTCTTCGCTTAATTTGAGACGCGGTGCTACCGACATCAGTGGGCAGGTATACGACCTCCATATGTTGATGTTCTTCATTTGTGTAGGTATCGCGGTTGTAGTTTTTGGCGTGATGTTCGCCTCAATGTATCTACATAGAAAGTCCCGTGGTGCCAAGCCAGCTAATTTTCACGAAAACGTGAAGGTCGAAATTGCTTGGACCGTTATTCCTTTCCTTATTCTTATTTTCATGGCGGTACCCGCAGCGAATACTCTAATTGCTATGGAAGACACGTCTGAGCCTGACATGACGGTGTTAGTAACAGGCTCTCAATGGAAATGGCACTACAAGTACATGGATAGCGATGTAGAGTTTTATTCTTTACTCGCCACTCAGCGCGAGCAAATAGAAAACAAATTTCAGAAAACAGATAACTACCTGCTGGAAGTCGACCGTCCCTTGGTTATTCCTACTGGGAAAAAAGTACGCTTTCTTATTACTTCTGACGACGTTATCCACTCTTGGTGGGTTCCTGACTTTGCCGTGAAAAAAGATGCCAACCCCGGCTTTATTAACGAGTCTTGGGCCAAGGTGAATGAGCCGGGTATTTATCGCGGACAGTGCGCAGAGCTTTGTGGTAAAGACCATGGCTATATGCCGGTTGTGGTAATTGCTAAAGAACCCGCCGAGTTTGAAAAGTGGATGGGCGAACAAGAAGAGATTGTTCGTAAAGCAAAAGAAGAAGAGCAGCGTCTACTTTCTATGAATATGTCTATGGATGAACTGATGAAAGAGGGCGAGCGAGTATACAACGCAACGTGCGCTGCTTGCCATATGCCAAATGGTGAAGGTTTACCTGGCGTGTTCCCGGCATTAAAAGGCAGCAAGATGGCACTAGAAGATCAGCAAGGTCACATTGACATCGTGCTGCATGGAAAGTCAGGAACAGCCATGCAAGCGTTTGGAAAAATGCTAAGTCTTAAGGAAATTGCCGCCGTAGTCACTTACGAGCGAAATGCCTGGGGCAATAAAACTGGCGATATGGTTCAAGCCAAAGATGTCAACGCAGTGGCAAACGGAAACTAGGAGCAGACAATGAGCAAAGCAACTGAAGTTATTTCGCCAGATACCTCTGCGCCTCATGACGGTCACCTACATGATGACCATGAACACCACGATCATATTCCTAAAGGGATAACGCGTTGGTTGTTTACCACTAACCACAAAGACATAGGCACACTTTACCTGTGGTTTGCCTTTATTATGTTTTTAGTTGGTGGTGCGATGGCCATGGTGATCCGCGCTGAACTATTCCAACCCGGTCTACAAATTGTAGAGCCAAACTTCTTTAACCAAATGACTACGGTACACGGGCTTATCATGGTATTTGGTGCAGTAATGCCAGCCTTTACTGGGCTCGCAAACTGGCTTATTCCCATGATGATCGGCGCCCCTGACATGGCGTTACCGCGCATGAATAACTGGAGCTTCTGGATTTTACCAGGCGCCTTTCTCATTCTATTGAGCTCGCTCTTTATGGAAGGCGGCGGCCCTGCTTTTGGATGGACTTTCTACGCGCCCCTTTCAACGACTTACAGTGGCGATTCGACAGCGTTGTTTGTGTTCTCTGTTCACATCATGGGTATTTCATCCATTATGGGTGCGATTAACGTGATTGTGACCATCTTTAACATGCGTGCGCCAGGCATGACCTGGATGAAAATGCCGCTGTTTGTATGGACGTGGCTTATCACGGCATTCTTGCTGATTGCGGTAATGCCAGTGCTCGCCGGTGCGGTTACCATGGTGTTAACTGATAAGTTCTTTGGCACGAGCTTTTTTGATGCTGCTGGTGGCGGCGACCCGGTTATGTTCCAGCATATTTTCTGGTTCTTCGGGCACCCTGAAGTGTACATTATGATCTTGCCCGCTTTCGGCATTATCTCGCAAATTGTTCCTACCTTCTCTCGAAAGCAGCTGTTTGGATACGCGTCTATGGTGTACGCCACGGCGTCGATTGCGCTGCTCTCTTTTGTTGTATGGGCTCACCATATGTTCACCACGGGCATGCCGGTGTACATGGAAATGTTTTTCATGTTTGCCACCATGCTTATCTCGGTGCCTACTGGCGTGAAAGTGTTTAACTGGGTAGCGACCATGTGGCGCGGCTCACTGAGCTTCGAAATGCCAATGATGTTCGCTATTGCCTTTATTGTGCTGTTCACCATTGGTGGGTTGTCAGGGCTAATGTTGGCGATCACGCCCGTGGACTTCCAATATCACGACACTTACTTCGTTGTAGCCCATTTCCACTATGTACTGGTAACTGGCGCGGTCTTTTCCATCATGGCTGCGGTGTATTACTGGTTGCCTAAATGGACGGGAAAAATGTATGACACAACCTTAGCTAAATGGCATTTCTGGTGCTCATTGGTATCGGTCAATGTGTTGTTCTTCCCTATGCACTTTGTGGGTTTGGCTGGTATGCCACGCCGTATTCCTGACTATGCATTGCAGTTCGCTGATTTTAATAAATGGATAAGCCTGGGTGGTTTTGCATTCGGTTTATCTCAGCTCATCTTTCTTGCCCTGCTTATCAAGGCATGCAAAAAGCAAGGTGAGCCGGTATCAGCGCAAGTTTGGGACGGCGCAGAAGGATTGGAATGGGAAATTCCATCACCCGCTCCTTATCACACGTTTGAAACGCCACCTGTCGTTAAGTAACGGTAGGTGGAGTTGTGAATAGGTCATTCCTTTCAACCGGCAAAAGCCGATGGGAATGACATTCACACATTGCAGGTGGTGAGGGAGATAAACGACTAAGCAAGCGTTTACCAACCTTCATCTATGGATTTACCCGGAGGTCACGTGATGTCACAGCAAAGCGCAAACAACAAGATGGTTATTAAACTTGTTGCTATTGTCATTGGCATGTTTGGCTTCGGCTTTGCCCTTGTTCCCTTGTACGACGTATTTTGCGACGTTACGGGAATTAACGGAAAAACCGAAGGCACGGCTGCGGTTTATCAATCGGTTGAGATTGATGAGTCGCGAGAAGTGACCGTCGAGTTTATTACTCGCACAAATACCGGTATGCCGTGGGAGTTTCGTGCTGAAACCAAGCGCGTGAAAGTGCACCCTGGCGAACTTAATACGGTGTCGTTTTATGTGAGAAACCCTGCATCAAGCAATATCGTAGCTCAGGCCATTCCCTCGGTATCCCCCGGAACGGCAGCACTGTACCTGAACAAGACTGAATGCTTCTGCTTCAATCAGCAGCCATTAGATGCGGGTAGTGAAGCCTATATGCCCATGCAGTTTTATGTAGACCCTCAGCTACCTGAAGAAATTACGTTTTTTACCTTGCAGTACACACTCTATGACGTCACAGCGCGAGCCAGTGACCTAACGACAACACCGAATCCCTTTATGGCTTCAACACCATCAAATGGCGAATAGGCCGAAGGGGTAAGGAGAAGAAAATGCAACCCGAAGTACAGAATCACGAATACCAAAAATATTATGTACCCGCACAAAGTCCATGGCCCATCGTAGGGGCCGTTGCTCTATTTCTTATCGCCGTAGGTGCGGGCAATTATGTGGTGCAAGCAACCAAAGGTGAAACAGGCTATGGCGGTCATATCCTTTTAGCGGGGATAGCAGTATTGCTCGTTATGCTTGTAGGTTGGTTTAAAAATCAAATAGACGAATCTATGGCAGGGCTTTACAGCGATCAGCTGGGGCGTTCATATCGACAAGGTATGAGCTGGTTTATCTTTTCAGAGGTGATGTTTTTCGCTGCGTTTTTCGGCGCCCTCTACTACGCGAGATTTATTTCCGTTCCGTGGCTGGGCGGCGCATCGAACAACGCTATGACCAATGAGGTCTTATGGCCGACCTTTGAGGCCATGTGGCCGCTGGTGTCAACGCCAGGCGGCACTACCACACAGGAAATGAGTGCTGCGGGTTTGCCCACAATCAACACGGTTATCTTGCTTATATCATCTATTACACTGCACTTCGCTCATGTGGGACTAGAGCAAAACAAACGCAAACAGCTAACCCTAATGCTGGGTATCACTATCTTACTTGGATGTGGGTTCTTGTTCCTACAGGTAGAAGAGTACATACATGCGTATCGCGACTTGGGGCTTACGCTTCAGTCAGGCATTTACGGCAACACCTTCTTTATGCTCACAGGGTTTCACGGCATGCATGTGACCCTTGGCACCATCATTCTAATTGTATTGTTTTTTAGGGTCTTGAAAGGCCATTTCACGCCTGAAAACCACTTCGCGTTTCAGGCGGGGAGCTGGTACTGGCACTTTGTAGATGTAGTGTGGGTCATGCTCTACATCTTTGTTTACGTACTTTAAAAGGGAGCCCCAAACTCAGTAAGGCCTTGGGTTTGGGGTAATTAAACCGGTACCAATAGCGATAAGAATAATAATAACAATGACGGCAGAAGTGAGCACGCGTCGACCAATGTACTTACTCATAGGCCCTTTTGATGTGTCATTTTTCATCATGATTCGCATCGCCATGAACAAATTCACAATCATGTACAGCACCAACGCAACAAGGACTATTTTTATCAACATATTCACCTCTGTTTTTATTCTAATTTTGCATGGTGCGAAATAATCATGTTTTCTCGCACTCGCCACGTTATTCCTTGGTTACTCACGGGCTTTAGTGTGGCGATTATGTGCGGTTTAGGGTACTGGCAACTTGATCGCATGGTCCAAAAGCAACAACGCTTAGCTAGCATAGCGCAAAAGCAAAGTAATGGAACCTTGAGTTTAGAAGAGGCGTTGTCTCATGATGATCCTCGGGATATTACCGTATCGTTCAGCGGCGCAATAGACGCTAACCATGTGTTGCTATTAGATAATCAGATTCACAATCAGCGGGTGGGTTTCGATGTCATCGTACCGGTAAATACCAATGTCGGGTGGCTCTTGGTTAACTTTGGCTGGGTGCCTGCGCCAGACTTAACGCGCACGCTACCGGATATAAGTTTTACAAGCCAAACGCGCGAATTAATCGGCGTGCTTAGCGTGCCGGGTAACAACCCCTTAGTGAAAGAAACCAACATGGCTTTGTCGCAAAGCCCCGCGCTGATACAGCATATAGAATTCCCTGCACTAAGCAACGCCTTAGAGCGCAAACTTTTACCCTTTATTCTTCACCTTACCACGCCTGACCCTGCGTTTATTCGTGAACATCAGGCCGTCGTAATGTCTCCTGAAAAGCACCTTGGCTATGCAGTTCAATGGTTTGGTTTAGCCATTGCCGCTGCAGCCATTGGCGGCTTTGCAATTAGTAAGAAAGGACGTAGTTATGAGTAATGCTGCTTCGAAAAAAACATTAATTATTATGGTAGCCGTGTTTGTTTTACCTGTTGTTCTGGCAAAGCTCGCACTTGATAACGATTGGTTTACTAAAGGCGCGACAAATAAAGGTCAGCTGCTCGCGCCGACCATCGACATGAGTGCGCTTTTAGAAAACGCGGAACCTAAATGGCGTTTGTTGTATGTGATGCCAAATAAATGTGACGCAGTGTGCGAGAACGCACTTTTTAGCATTAACCAAGTGTGGCTTGCGCTAGGTAAAGAATCGGACCGTGCCCAAGCAGTGGTCGTTACTACCGCTTCAAGCGACCAAACTGCGATAGCCGCGCTAGAAGACTACCCTTTTGTCGAAACCTTACCCGTTACTACACCAACGGCGCTTGCCTCTAGCAGTGTTTATATTGTTGATACGCAAAATAACGCCATGCTCTTTTACGACATTAAAGACGATAGAAAAGACGCCGTGATGGAAAGCCGCAACATGCTGGCAGATATGAGAAAGCTTCTTAAATTATCGCGTATAGGATAATGGCCATGAAAAAATTAACCCTATTCAGTATTTTTCTGGCGGCAGTCGTTATTATTCTCGGTGCGTATACGCGTTTGACCGACGCTGGGCTAGGATGTCCCGACTGGCCTGGATGCTACGGTAACCTAACCGTGCCTTTGAGTGAGGAAAAAGTGGCACAAGCTAACGCCGCTTTTCCCGAACGTCCAGTTGAGGCGTTTAAGGCGTGGAATGAAATGATTCACCGCTATTTTGCAGGAACGCTGGGGCTGTGTGTTCTGGCTATTGCCATTATTGCTATTCGGCAGCGCGACAAAGGCACGCCCGTTAAATTACCTCTGTTACTGCTGGGGCTTATTATCTTCCAGGCAGCACTTGGTATGTGGACCGTGACGCTCAATCTGCTTCCCGTCGTAGTTATGGGGCATTTGCTGGGGGGCTTCTCTGTACTCTCTTGCCTGTTTATTCTCTACCTCCGCTTGCGCAACACCGCAGGCGATGCATCGAAAACTAAACAAGCGCCCATAGCGTCAGCTATGCATGATCAGGATATTACCGACTTACCTCAAGCCAAAGTCTTTCAGCGAAACCTTAAACTTTTCGCCTTCATTGGGCTTGGCGTGCTTGTTACCCAGATTGCTCTTGGTGGATGGACTTCTGCCAATTATGCTGCGTTGGCCTGTACGGAAATGCCGGTCTGTGAAAGCGGTTGGCAGGAAAGAATTGATTTGGCAGGTGCATTCAGTGTGCCTGACGCAGACAACTATGAGTTTGGTGCTCACGATTACGGCGAACGAGTTACCATGCACATAGTGCATAGGTTCGGCGCGGTCATCACGTTTTTATACTTGCTAGCACTAGGTATAAGTGTGTTGGTAAGCCGTTACACCACAAGTAAACAAAAATATGTGGGTACGTTTATGTTGGTAGCATTGTGCACGCAAGTGGCATTAGGACTTAGCAACATTATCTTTATGCTGCCACTGGCTATCGCTGTAATGCATAACGCGGTCGCAGCCGTGTTACTTCTCTCCCTACTCAACCTCATTTTTACCGTATTTTTGGCACTAGAAAACGATAACGTCTTCGGTACAGAAAAACGAAATACAGGCTCATTCTCAGGTTCGAAACCACTGCAGGGTGCAGGTGCATTTAGCATCCACGAAGCGCCTTTGCACGACCCTTTAAACGCGTCAACGTCTTCTCATATTCTCCCTAAAGCTCCAGGAGGTTTCCATGGCTAAATCGGTCTCTTTACATGCGCGCACTTCACGTCAGCACAATGTAGTCACGTGGCGAGATTACTATGAAATGACTAAGCCTAATGTCGTCATGTTGTTGCTGTTAACCGCGTTAGTAGGCATGTGTTTAGCTACGCCTTCGTGGGTAAACGCAACCGTACTTATCTGTGGCTTATTGGGTATTGGTATGTTGTCTGCGTCTGCTGCGGTTATTAATCACGTTGTCGACCATAAGATAGATAGTGTGATGGCGCGTACTTTTAATCGCCCCGTCGCAAAAGGCAAGGTTAGCGTAAACAACGCGCTGTGGTTTGCAGGCGTTTTAGGTGTGGTTGGATTTGTAGTGTTAGCTCTTTTTGTGAATATGCTAACCGCGTGGTTAACCTTAGCAAGTCTAGTAGGCTACGCGTTTATCTACACGATGTATTTAAAGCGAGCGACACCGCAAAACATCGTGATTGGCGGTTTAGCAGGGGCTGCTCCACCGCTTCTAGGTTGGACCGCGGTTACAGGGGAAATACATGCCCATGCCCTGCTTTTAGTGCTGATTATCTTTACCTGGACGCCGCCGCATTTTTGGGCGCTCGCTATTCATAGAGAAAAAGATTACGCCAAAGCGAAGGTGCCCATGCTGCCGGTAACCCACGGTGTGTCATTTACGAAAACGTCAGTGTTGCTGTATACAGTATTGTTGGGGCTTGTATGTTTGCTGCCCTACCTTACAGGCATGAGCGATCTCATTTATTTGATTGGCTCAAGTGTGCTTAACATTGGGTTTTTATACTATGCATTAAAGTTAAAATTCGATGCAGAGCCACAAACTGCAATGAAAACTTTTAGGTTTTCAATTATTCATCTCATGGTATTGTTTGTCGTATTACTCTTAGATCACTACATACCACTGAGTTTATGAATCAACGAACTACCGTCGGCCTTGTTGCATTTTTAGCGCTATGTGCAGGCATCGTAGGGGCGCTGTATATCGCGCCCCCAAATGTTGAAAGTCAGCCTGAATACTTTCAGACTTACCCAGAGCCGAGAGCATTATCACCGTTTTCACTTACATCTCATGAAGGTGAAGTGTTTAATAATTCGTCGCTTGAAGGGCAGTGGAGCTTAGTATTTGTGGGCTATACCTTCTGCCCCGATATTTGCCCAACTACCATGGCTGAACTGAACGGCATATATCCTGAACTAAAAGCATTAAATAGTGTCGAACCTATTCGAATTGTTTTTGTATCCGTTGATCCAAATCGCGATTCAATTGAAAGACTTTCAGAGTATGTGAGCTATTTTAATGAGGAGTTCATTGCCGTAACTGGAGAGCACAAGGCGCTATTCCCGTTTGTACGTAATTTAGGAATGATGTATGCCATTGCTGAAAGTACCGATAACCCCAACTATTTAGTTGATCACAGTGCATCTGTCGTACTTGTCGACCCTGAAGCTAGGGTGATAGGAAGATTCAAACCAAAAAGAGAGCCAGGAAAGCTATCGATAAGTGATTCCCAGCAAATATTGGCTGATATGCCAATAATAATCTCGAAGCAGTAATATGGAAATCAAAATAAGGCAAGGTGTGGCATCTGATGCTGCGCAAACTACGCCGCTTATATTGAATGCGGCGCAGTCTTTGTTAACGTCTATTTTTGGACAAAATAAAAATAAAACAGCTGAGGGCTACCTGTCTCATGCATGGGAGCTCGGTGGCGGGCAATATGGCTTTAAGAATCATTGGGTGGCGTGTAGCGGCGACGAAGTACTCGGTGTTGTGACCTCTTGGCACAGCAAACTTGGTGCAACATTTGATAGGGCGACCCTTGATAGCATCACATCGTACTTTACCCTCGATGAGGCTATGACAGTGCTCATGCGCAATCAGGCCGTGGCCATCAATCTTACGCCGCCTACTAATACCGAACTCATGATAGGCCATCTCTCTGTTGAAGAAAGTGCCCGTCGAACGGGCGTGGGAACGATACTGGTTGATGCTATGCAAGCGCGAGCAGAAAAACTGAACAAACGTAAAGTGGTACTAGATGTTGAAGTGTCGAACGTGCCAGCCATTCGTTTCTATCAGCGCCATAGTTTTGTGGAAGAGTCGATAAATAAAGGTTTTATTCGATTTTCTAAACCTGTATAGGTAAACGTTTCCTTATATACGCGCGAGCCCAATCGATATGCGCTCGCGCTCAAGCATAGATGTGCCTTATCGACATGCCCTAGTCTGGGTAATTGCCGTTCTCATCTGCCACAAAGAAGGGCGTAGAGTACCAATAATAACGCCCTGATTGCGCATTAGACGGTGCTGTACAATTCACACGTGAACGTCCTACTGGAAGGGTTTCATCAAGGGTAAACGTAAGCACATTTTCTTCTAGGCTAGTCTCGATAGGGTCGCCGCCGAAAAAACAATTTACTTGTGTAAGGCGAACATCGTCACTGTCTATCGTTAAACTAATGGGCGATGACAGGTTTCGTGTTGTCATACGAGGGTCTTTATGTGAACTTTGCGTCACTGGCATGGCTAGACTATTAAGCTTGGTCTTTAGCGTTGCCAAATTGGCGTAAGGACCGGCCGCGGGGAAGCGCGGTAGTGCCTGCATGTCGCTAGATGGGCCCACAGCCCCGGAATGCTGCCCGAATCCAATGTAACCTTCAGCTTTGAGCTTATTAGCGAGCGCCGTGTTGTATTCACCAAACGGGTACGCTAAATATTTAAGGCTAATATCCAGTTTATCTTCAATCTTCTTTTCAGCACTTTCTACGTTCTGCCAAACTTTCTCCAGCCATGCGCGCTCGCCCATTGCTTGCTCACCGTTTAGCATATGAAGGTGGTCTAGCGTGTGGTTGGCAAAAACAACGCCATCGTTATGCATAGCAATAACTTGCTCCCATGTTAGCTGCTTAGGACCTACGCCAATTTCATCAGGGTTGATAAACACGGTATAGGGAAAACCTAGGTCAGCCAGTATTGGGTGAGCATTGTCTAAAATGTTTGCGTAGCCATCGTCAAACGTAATCGCAACCGCATTTTCTGGCAGTGTAGTGTTGTGTTGTATCGCAGAAACAACGTCCTGAAGCGAAACAACAGTGTGGTGTGCGTCCAAGTATTCCATGTGCGATTTAAAGGCTTCAGGCGAAATACTGGTACTGGCTGGTGTTGAAGACGACACATGGTGATAAAGCAAAATGGCGGCGTTAGGCGTGGTGCTCACACTAGAGTCGATGTTACTACCACTTTGTTCCTTTGTAGTGGAAGTCGCATCAGCAACAGGGTTTGCATCTGAGCTTGAAGCAATGCTAGGTGAGACCAACAAAACATTGAAAATTCCCGCAAGCATTGAAGATAAGATCTTCAAACGCGTACGACTCGTCGTTCTATTTTGAATTACATTGTTGGTTTTCATATCATCATCCACTGAGTGCCTAATCAAATTCAATAGCATGGTAAACTCCAAATAATGCGACTTGGCCAATCTTATACATGGTCAAGCTGGTACGCATTTCACTTATGCCGCTGCATAGGTTGATAGTATATAGCGAAATTAACCCCTACTGAGATCATTTATGTCCCCTGCCCAACTAACTCAGCGCTCCTTTTTTGACGACCATTCCCGTCTGTTGGCGTTAGCGCTTCCCATGATCTTAGCGAATATTACTACGCCTCTATTAGGTTTGGTGGATACCGCGGTTTTGGGACACATGTCTTTACCAGCCATGCTTGCAGGGGCTTCGGTGGGCGCACTTATCTTAACGCAAATATACTGGGTGTGCGGGTTTCTTCGCATGTCATCAACAGGCTTGAGTGCACAAGCTAAAGGCTCACCGAACAATACATTAGAGTCAGCAAAAGTGCTGTGGCAAACGGTGGCGGTTGCTCTAGTGTTGGGGGCTGTGGTACTCGCTCTTCAATCTCCTATCTTGTCTATAGGCTTAGCTTTAACTCAGCCAAACAGTGAAGTTGCCCTGCATCTTCAAGACTACTTTTCGACGCGGGTATGGGGCGCACCAGCTGCCATGCTTAACCTGGCATTAGTTGGATGGTTAGTAGGGCAGCAAAAAACGCGCAGCGTCATGGCTATTCAAATTGTGGGAAATTTATTGAATGCGGGACTCGATGTAGTGTTTGTGTTCGGGCTTGGTTTGTCTGTAGCTGGCGTGGCGCTGGCCAGTGTTGTCGCTGAGTATACCATGGCTATAATGGCGCTAGCGGTGGCGTTTAAGCGCGTTGGCGGTGTCGCGGTGAGTGCATCGTGGTTTAACCGTGCAGCTCGGAAGGTACTGATGAAGCTTAACGGTGACATGCTATTACGTAACTTAGCATTACAGGGTTGCTTAGCGTTTCTCACCATTCAAGGTGCCCGTTACGGTGAAACGTCGGCGGCCGTCAACGCCATACTCATGCAGTTCTTTGTTCTTATTGCATTGGGACTTGATGGCATAGCCTATGGTGTGGAAGCGCTGGTGGGTGAAGCCAAGGGGGCGTCTGACAGCAGCGAAGTGAAACGACGCACCTACCAAGGGTTAGTCTGGTCGAGTATTTTTGCCCTTTTTTATAGCTTGATATTTTTCGCTGGCGGTGAGGCCATTATCGCGCTGCTTACCGAACATAGTGACATTGTAAAAGCTGCGCTACCTTATCTTGGTCTAATGGTATTACTTCCTCTATTAGCGCATTGGTGTTTTTTGTACGATGGCGTATTTGTTGGTCTTACCCGAGCCAGCGCAATGAGAAATACCATGATAATAAGTGCGTTAGGGGTGTATTTCCCCGTTTGGTATCTCACGCAAGATCAGGGTAACGTCAGCCTTTGGTATGCTCTCCTTGCCTTTTTACTCGCTCGCGGTATGACATTGGCCTGGAGCTTTTATCGATTAGATAAACGCGGTGAGCTAGCGACACCGCAAAGCTAGTGTTTTATAACGCTTCGCTGACCTTACTTAGGGAAGGCGTGCTGAGCACGCTGCCTCTCTCAGTTTTTCTAGGCATCATTCAGTATTATTCTTGCTAATGTGTTTTTGCGCGGTTCTTTTTTGCACAATGATAATAGTGTGTAGTTCAGGGTGCTGATCGAATTCAACGTGACGAACAAACCCGCCTGCTTCTATCAATATTTCTATGTATCTATGTAGCCCCAGCGAGGCGTAGTAGACTTCTGGGCCCATCACTTCGTTTGTGTGTTGGCCGCTTTCATCTGTACCTCCACAGCTAAAAAGCAACACACCGTCATCGTCTAAGTGATCCACTAGCTTCTTAAGCAAAGGCTCTTGCTGCGTTAGGGGAATATGCCAAAAGCTATCCCAAGCGCTAATAAACGAATAGTGCTTGGGGATAGTGAATGTACACACGTCGGCGCAATAGAAGGTATGAGCGGGTAATTGGGACGTCGCAATGGCCAGCATATCTTTGGAAACATCAATGCCTTCGTAAGCTAGCCCTGCGCTTTCGATAACCGGGACAAAACGATTGGTGCATCCGCAACCTATGTCTAGTGCGTAGCCTCGTTTCTTTGGTTTGTCTTTATTGCTCGCTTTTTCCTCATTAGGCGCCTCTCCCTTATCAAGCGCTTCGCTAGGCACTGTATCAGGCTCTTGTGATGGGGTGTCCGCTAAAAATGACAATGCTTTTTGGTAGGCGGTTAACCCATTTTTCTGATTAAATTCAGGACGAGTCCAAAGGTGTGTAATGGTGTCGTAGGCCTTGCCAGTTTCTTCAGGCGTCATATTCCCTCTGTTAGCTGAGCTTTTACTGGTTCAAGGTTAGTTCATCTAGCAACAATGTATAGTGCAAAGAAGAGAAAAGGCGAAACCCGTTTAGGATATTGAGCGGCCAGACAGTAACACCTATGCAGTTTCGTTTGGTTAGGGCTTATATGTAGACATAACTAGGCATTACCCAAAACGCTATTACTCAAAGTGCTTTGGGCCAAATAGACAGCTAAAAGTGAATAGCCTGCAAAAAGAGCGTGATCATTTAAGCAGGCAGCACTTGAGCTATTTTCTTACGATGTGCGTGGCACAGAGCTTGTTGCCCGCTGGGTCACGCAGATAAGCGAGATACAGTTGGCGTTCCCCATTGCCTCGAATACCCGGTGGGTCCTCGCATGGCACGCCCCCATTCTCGCTTCCTACTTTATGCCATTCATCAACGATGTCTGGTGTTCGAGCGGCAAGGCCGAGCGTGGTGCCATTACCGTGTGTGGCAGCCTCTCCGTTAATCGGCTTTGTTAGCGCTAAAATACCTTTAGGCGTGTAGTAAAATACCCGTCCATATTCATCAAAAACGCCTGGCTCGTATCCTAATACTCCTAAAATAGCATCGTAGAATTTCTTTGATGCTTCAAGGTCGTTCGCACCAATCATTACGTGGCTAAACATAGCTGTGTCCTCTGAAAATAGTAGGGCCAATTCCCTTTTATCAAAGTTAGGTTATATGTGTTTCGCTATTTACCCTTTGCTAACGCTTTGGGGAACTAATGCAAAATCTACCGCAGCTGAAGCATGGATAGCGGTAGTATCGTATAACTTAACTTTGGTGTGATGTTGTTGAACTAATAAGGCAATTTCTGTGCAGCCTAAAATGATGCCTTCAGCACCCTCGGCCGCCAGTTCATTTATAATGTCAATATACGCGTTACGGGATTCAACACAAATCACGCCCTTGCATAATTGTTCATAAATAATGTTATGAACCGTGTCTCGTTGTTGGGCATTTGGAGTAACAACCTCAATGCCAAAAATCTCTTTAAGGCGGGATGTATAAAAGGTTTGTTCCATGGTGAAGCGGGTGCCCAATAGCCCAACTTTCTTAACCTTATCTTGTTGCAACACGCACCCCGTAGCGTCGGCAATGTGAATAAGTGGGATGGTGATCTTCTGCTCTATGTCTGTTGCTACTTTGTGCATGGTATTGGTACAAATTAATATGGCTTTTGCACCCGCAGTTTCTAAGTGCTTCGCCTCGCGGATCAGTATATCGGCGGTTTTATCCCATTCTCCTTTATGCTGAAGCTGCTCTATGTGGGCAAAGTCAACGCTGCTTATTATCAGCGGTGCGCTGTGAAGGCCGCCAAGTTGAGCGTTTACACCACGGTTTATGGCTTGATAGTAACTGACCGTTGATTCCCAACTCATTCCGCCAAGCAGGCCCAGCTTCTTTGTTGTATTCACCACAGCTCCATTTTATTTTGTTCGGCACTTAGCGCAACCTCTAATCTACCTATAACCCGAGACGAGCGCTAGGCGAATATAAATAAACGGGAGACAGCTGCGTAATGTAGAGTATGGCGTATGGGTAAAACTGAGTGCAAGCGACTGGCTTACATAAAGAATAGGGCAAGAAGGTATGGCGTAGAGCAGGAAGTAATCAGAATTTAGGCGGTGGCTTTTTGTTTTTCATAAAAGAAAAGCGCTGAATAAAAATTCCCCAGTAACCCAACATGGCGATAGCGAAACCGACAAATAATATAAGAAGGCTCAGGTAATGCAGCGTGATATGAAGTTCACTTAAGGTAAACAACAGCAAGACGCCGACAACGAAAATAGATAGACCTATTTTGAATCGTTGCCAGCTTTTGTGAATGTCTTGCTTTAGCATGAGATAGTTATCGAGATATACACTTAAGCAAGTGCAATATTACGCTTAGTAGTAAGAGTGCTCACCCGCTTGGTGCTCAGTCGCATCGCGCACGCCCTTAAGCTCGCCAGCGAATTGCTCGACCATTTGCTTCTCAATACCTTCTTTAAGCGTTACGTCTACCATTGAGCAACCATTGCAGCCGCCGCCGAACTGAAGTATGGCGTAGCCGTCGTCAGTCAGTTCTGTCAATACAACATTGCCACCATGGCTCGCTAACTGAGGATTGATTTCCGACTCAATCATATAGTTAATTCGCTCAATTAATGGTGCGTCGTCAGACACTTTACGCGCTTTTGCATTAGGTGCTTTTAAGGTTAACTGTGAGCCCATTTGATCGGTAACGTAGTCAATTTCCGCTTCCTCTAAATAAGGCGCGCTTTCTTCATCTACGACCGCATCGAAACCATTAAATGGCAAACGGGTATCTGTTTCTTCAACCGCGTCTGGTGGGCAATAGGACACGCCACACTCAGCCGACGAAGTGCCTGGATTTACGACGAATACACGAATATTCGTGCCAGACTCTTGTTTACTCAACAGTTTTACGAAGTGAGCCTGGGCTTCTTCTGATATAGTTATCATCAGCAAGTCCTACATATTTTGAAATTTGGATTATTGTATCAAATTTACCTGAGTAAAACAGTCAGGTATTAATTAAATAAATTATTCCAGTGAATCGAATTTGTTGAGAGGCGTGCACGTCAACACTATTCTCAACCATAACAACAAGACGGGAAGCGCTATGTTCGCGAAATTGCATTACACCGCCAAAAAGAATCCATTCTCACTCGTTTCATTATTAGCCCTTGGTACCATCGCCTTTGGGGCAACAGCCAGTCAGAAATCATTAGCACAACCCGCCTCTGCTTCAACTGTTACTATTGCACCTGATGTAGGCGGGCAGCCGGTGACAGCATACTTACCTGACACGGTATCCTACAACCCAGCTATTCCCACACCTGAATCGATACTAGGCGCCAACATTGGCGAGTGGCATGTGCGTCACGACCAAGTCGTCAATTATATGAAGCTACTTGCCGAGAAGTCTGACCGTATCACCATTGAAGAAACCGGCCGTACTCACGAAAACCGCCCACTTCTGTTACTGACAATCACAGCGCCCTCAAATAGAAACAATATTGAGGCGATGAGGCAGCAACACATTGATGCAATGGAAAGCGGCAAGAAAGTAGGTAGCGATGCTCCCCTTATTTTCTACATGGGCTACAGTATTCACGGTAACGAGCCTTCCGGAACCAATGCTTCACTTGCGTTGGCATATTATTTGGCCGCGGCTGAAGGTAAAGAAATTGATGCCTTGTTGAATAACAATATTGTGCTGTTTGATCCGTCTTTCAACCCCGATGGGCTTTCTCGATTCGCTCAGTGGGCAAATATGCACAAGGGCAAGCAGCTGGTTTCTGACAGTCGACATCGTGAACACGATGAGGGGTGGCCGTCAGGCAGAACAAATCATTACTGGTTTGATTTAAACCGCGACTGGCTATTGCTGGCGCACCCAGAGTCGCAGGCGCGAATTAAACAGTTTCATAAATGGCGCCCACATATCCTCACCGATTTTCATGAAATGGGGACAGATAGCACCTATTTTTTCCAGCCTGGTGTGCGCTCGCGTAAAAATCCACTGACGCCTGATGAGAACGTAACGCTAACTGAAGCGCTTGCCCAGTATCACGCTGCCGCGTTTGATGAGCAAGGGGAGCTCTATTTTACCCAAGAAGCGTTTGACGATTTCTACGCAGGCAAAGGCTCGACCTATCCAGATTTACACGGCAGTGTGGGTATTCTTTTTGAGCAAGCAAGCTCACGGGGCCACATTCAGGACTCTATTAATGGCAAACTGGCCTTTAAAGACACCATAGCAAATCAAATTACTACGTCTTTAAGCACTTTTAGAGGCGCATTGGCAAATAAGGCTGCTATTCTCGATTATCAATCGGGTTTTGTTAAGAGCACACAGTCACTGGCTGAAAAGGATGAGCAGGTAGGTTTTGTTGTTAGTGCATCGAATGACACAGCTCGCTTTAACGCATTTGTTGCATTGCTTGAACAGCATCATATTAATTACGAGGTGTTAACGAAAGATGTTGAGGTAAGCAAAGTTCGCTATGGTGCAGGTCGCGCGATTTATATTCCTTCAAACCAGCCTCAATACCGTTTAGTAAAGTCAATTTTCTCTACCCAAACCTCGTTTGAGAACAACACGTTTTACGATGTATCAACGTGGAATTTGGCTTTGGCTTTCAATTTGGATTACGCGCCTCTAGATAGGGGCGATGCGAGAAGCCTAAAACTTAGCGACAGCACCGCACTTGCACAACCAACACTTAACGATATCCACCCAGACGCATACGCGTATGCGTTTTCATGGCAGCAGTACTATGCGCCAGCCATGCTGCAAACGCTTTTGGAAGCTGGCGTTAAGGTGCGTAGTAGTGAAGAAGCGTTTTCCGCTATTAAATACGATGGCAACAGCATTGAGCTACAGCCTGGCAGCATAGTTGTACCAAAAGGACTGGGTCAGCCAGAAAACTTGGCGGCCATTTTGCGCGATGCGCAACAGCAACTTCAGGTGCCTGTATTTAGTTTGCGCAGTGGGTTAACACCCACAGGGCACGATTTGGGTAGCCGGAGCATGGCACCTGTTACCTTGCCAAAGGTGTTAATAGTGGGCGGCGAAGGCACCAGTGAATACGAAGCAGGTGAAATATGGCACTATTTCGACACAAAAGTGGGGCTGGCTGCCAGTATTGTTGAGCAACAACATCTGACAAGCGCGCTTAATGATCCGAGCGTTACTTATACGCACCTTCTATTCCCTAGCGGTGGATATCGCTTTACCGAAAGTGAAAGAACTCAAATTGAACAGTGGGTGAAAGCCGGTGGCGTGATCGTGGGGCAGAAATCCGCGTTGCGTTATTTCGCTCAACATAAATGGTTAGACGTAGAAATTGTTAGTCGAGAGAGTATTGATAACGCGTTCGATGAAAGCGAACTCAGCTATAAAGATGGCGCATCGTTGTACGCCAGAAAGTTGGTGGCTGGCGCTGTGTTTGAAGCCAATATCGACAATACTCATCCATTGTTCTACGGCTATGATGACGACACACTGCCCATGTTTAAAACCAATAATATGATAGTGGAAGCCAGTAGCTCACCCTTTATAACACCTGCACGCTACACTGATGAGCCTCTCATGGCTGGATTTAGTGACAAACGAATGGTTGCGCTAATGGCTGAATCAACTGCTGTGACGACTCAAAAAATGGGTCGCGGCGTTGTCATTGGCTTTACCGACAATACGCAGTTTAGAGGGTACTGGTATGGCACGAACAAGATGCTGGCCAATGCAATCTACCAATCGCACTTTATCCGCTAAATCAGTTTGAAAGGCGCGGCGAATGCCGCGCTTTTCAGTATCACCGCTCCTGATCACTAGGCTTTCTGATACAGACTGCTTTTAGGCGGTGGCGTAAATGCCGCTACCCACACCTGAATGTGTAAATTTGGGTAGCGTTTTTTGAGCCTTTTACTCAATGTATTCACGGTCACGCCGGTGGTGAGTACGTCATCGACGATTGCAACGCTGAAGTTGCTGCCATCTTTAATGCCTTGCGCTATCGCTATCTCATCATCGATACACTGCGTCGATAGGCTAAATACACGGCTTGCGTTTTCGGCTCTCGCCATTTTGGATAAGTGATGCTGCACGCTAAAGCCCCGTCGTTTGGCCCACGACTGGTTAACTGGAATATTCAGCTCACTGCTTATGCTTTCACACAGAAGCGTAGCCTGATTGTAGTGCCGTGTAGCAAGTCGCCATGCACTAATTGGCACCGGAAGCAGCACATTGGGCACTGATAAAGTGCACTGTCGCATTTTATGGACAAACCAGTTACTTAATACTTTTCCTGCCGTAAGGGAATGCGTAAACTTTAACTGGTGAACCAGCGATGACATTGGCCACGTATGAAGTCCCAAAACGCGTAACGCGTCATAGTGGCTATGCTTGACGTGGCCTGCCACAGGGCCATATTGAAGTAAGTTACTTCCGTGCAACGTGGCATCGAAAAAAAATATGTCATCTTCACACCAGTGACATACTGGCGTAGGACTTGCCTGATAACATAGCAAGCATGAAAGGTTCATAGTGTTGATTCCATCAACTTCCTTGAATTGTCGAACGTCGACCTGTTTTCATTATTTCGTGTTGCCTCAAAAACACGTGACTGCCTAAGGAGGTGTAAATGGAAAGTTTGCATACAAACGGCGAGCTTGTCACCCGTACTCAGGGTACAGGCGTAGATGTGGTATTTCTTCATGGTTGGGGTATGAACAGCGGAGCGTTCACATCCTTTATCCCTTATTTAAGCGATAATTTTCGCGTCACCACCATAGATCTTCCTGGGTTTGGAGAAAATGCGGAGTTCGTTCCGTCACCGTATAACGTGGAAACATTGGCTCAATCCATTGTGAACCAACTGCCAGACCAGTGTGTGTTGGTTGGGTGGTCATTAGGAGGCCTAGTTGCGCAAAAGTTAGCGCTGTTAGCACCAGAAAAACTTACCGGACTGGTAACGATTGCTTCAACACCTCGATTTATAGCAGGGCCTTGTTGGCCGGGGATTGCTGCCGATTTACTTTCAATGTTCGAGACTCAGCTTGAAAAGAACTATCAGAAAACACTGGAACGTTTTTTGGCAATTCAAGCGATGGGCAGCGAAACGGCAAAGCAGGATATTAAGGCGATCAGAGAACAGGTAACCCAATTCCCAGATCCGGCCGAGGAAGCGCTTAAGAAAGGTTTACGCATTTTGTCTACTGAAGATATGCGTCAAGACGTGGGGCGAATAACTACACCCACATTACGATTGTATGGCAGGTTAGATAGTCTAGTGCCGACCAGCGGAATAGATCGTATATGTGAGCTACATCCGCAGGCTGATACCGTTGTTCTGCCTCATGCGTCGCATGCGCCGTTTATTTCACATCCTCAGCAAACTGCTGACATTTTATTTCGCTTTGCCGCTGGCGTTTACCAGCAAAAGGCGTCTTAATAGAGCGATGACATGAAGCTTCAAACCGCGGCTTGCCGATAGTTTGAAGCTTTTCTTATCTTTGACAGCTTAATAAAAATCGCCTGCTTACAATAAGTTAATGACAGGGTGTGATACATGTCTTTCCATTTGTGCGAAATTGGTTAATAATTGCACATGAGAGGTTAGGGGTAGTGTATGACAAGTATTGATGGTTTAAGTGCAGGCTCTGCATTTGCAGCGGCTCAATATGGTTTACAAAATGCCAGCGATGGAATTTCGCAGGCAGCATCAAATATTGCTCAGCGAACTGCTGAGGATGCGGTAGCACCCGCTCAACCTATTGCGACCAATACCGACACGACAAACACGTCATCGAGTTCAACGTCTACCTCCACCTCCACGCGTCTCACTGACGACTTAATCGCGCTCAACGTAAACGAACGTAATGCCCAAGCCTCTGCCAAAGTACTAGGTGTTGCCGATGAGATGCTTGGTACCATTATAGACGTGCTTGCGTAGGTGGAGCAGTTACGGTGAATATCGTTACACCAATCCTTAACGCCATTGCTTATCCCACGGCGAACATAAATACAGAGTCTGCACGTAGAGATAACGTGCAGCGTGAAACTATTCCCCAAGCGTCAGATTCCCAGCAAGGGGCTTCTCAAAAAGGCTTGGGGTCAGAAGCCGATAAAGCGAAGAGTCCCGGCCAGCCGCCAGCGCCGGTTACTTACGAGCGCCCTCAGGTACAAACAGAACTTCAAGCTGCCTTTCAAAACGTATTTGGGCAACAGAAAGATAATGCGCAAGATGAGAGTGCAGGCAAGCAGGGCGCGCAAGACAGGCAACAAGAACAGCAAGAGAAACAAGACGCTGCTGAAATTGAGCAGTTAAAAGCCCGCGATCAGGAAGTGAGGGTTCACGAGCAAGCGCATGCTTCAACAGGCGGTCAGTACGCCGGTGCTCCGCAGTATGAATACACTACAGGCCCTGACAATAAACGCTATGTGACCGATGGCGAAGTGTCGATTGATGTTTCAGAAGAAAAAACGCCAGAGGAAACGCTGAAAAAAATGGAGCAAGTGCGCGCAGCCGCCCTCGCACCAGCTGAACCTTCATCACAAGATTTAAAAGTGGCTGCAGAGGCTTCTCAAAAAGCCACAGAGGCCCGTAGCGAGATTGCCAAAGGCCAAACAGAAACGGCTTCAACAGGTTCTACCTCAGCACAAAGCAATGGCATTGTTGCAGGCTCTGGGGCAGCCGTGCAGCCCGATACAAATATAGGCACCGCAACCGATTCTATTGCGAATATGGTGTTAGATAATCAATCTTCATCAGCAGACACACAAGGCTTTCAGGCCAATGAGTCTAATGTGATGCAAACACGAATTGGCCGCATTCAAAATGCTTATTTGCAAGCTTACACCCCCTCTAGAGAAGGTTTATCGCTTCAAGCATGATAACCTGCAATTAACGCTAACTGCTTAACATTGCACGAACGATTTAGCCCGTCATAGCTAAGGGCTAAATCGCGAAAAAAGCACTTTCACTTCCCTTGCATTGCCTTCAAACCAGCAGGGATTAATAATCCAGTATTGCCTTTGTAAACGGATATTTAGGTGAGCCGCCAGTGATGTCTGAAAGCACCGAGTTCATGGTATCTACGTCGCTATCGAAGCCACCGTGGGACGTGGCGGCGGTGGCATCACCTTCTTTCCCCTCACTGTACTTAAACGTCACGTTAGGCAGAGGCTGATTAAACACAGCCATACCTAACAAGGGCATCTCTGGTTTGGATTCAAACGCATTTGATACTAAATAGAGCAACGACTTCTGGTAAATGCGCGCCACGTGGTCATCTTTTTCTAACGCTTCAGATAAGTTGTAAACCATGGTCGATTCAATGTGTTTACCTTCTATAAGCGCAGAGAGCTTTTCGTTGAATAAGGGGTAGCTAATGGCTGGAGCCAGTAAATGCAGACTCTTAATCGTTATGTTTTCATCGACTTTACACAGCCTAGATAGGCTGTGAGCATGAAAAATAGAGCCAGCAGAATGCCCTACAACATGCAGCTTAATATCTGAATTGTCTTTCAAGTAGGCGGCCAATTGCGTTAGGAAATACGTACCATCTGATGTGGTACGGGTAAAGGGCGTGCAAGCGTCTGATTTCATTTCTCGCCACAGTGCACCGCCTACTTTACGCGTCGCCCATTCTAGTATGCGGTCGGTGTAGTCGGTGAAAGCCCCAACTTTGTTGCTAATCTCTTTATTTTTAAAGCCAAGAATATCCTTGAGTTCTTCTAGCATACCCGTGTCGTACATGAAGTGAATGGGGTAAATATCGTTTTTAAGAAAGGTGTCTTTCATGGCAGCAATGCGTTTAGCCGAAGCTTTTATGCTATTTAAGCCGCCATGTGCATACAGCATTACGTGGCGATGGTTACTGTCAGAAAGTTTTTCAATAATGGCATCGACGTGGTTTTTATTGCTCCAATATTTGCTTCTGGTATCAAAGTGTCCGTCGTCGAAATGAACGAAGTGATCTTGAATACTCACCCGTGGTGTGGAGCGAGAAAACAAGCCCTGTGCAATAGAGCGCGTAGCTTGGTGGTAAGTCCCTGTACCTGAAATAGGAAGTGCGAGTTGAACAACCCACGCATCCATAACGTTTAACGCCCAGTCATCGTAACGCCAAAGTGCCAGCCCTGACTTTTTCCAATCCGTCCCCCAGGAGTTTTGGATCCAGAAGCCTTCATCGTTATAGCCAACAATGGCAAACGCGTGGCCACCCATGGGTTCAGGCCTTAAGCTTATTACATCACCTTCGCTATCTTTCCAGCCTTCATGAATTCTGGCAGAAACAAAGATTACGCCCACTTCGTTAAGCGCCGCATGAAAATCGCTAATTTCTCGTTCAATACGGTAGTACGCACCTAGCCTGTGATTGCTTGCATTGTTAGCAATAGCTAGGGTCATTTCAAATTCGTTGCTGTGCTTAATATCTTCAGTTAGTGACTCGTTACATACGCCACTGTTGTACCACCCCTTAATTGCACCGCGGCAGCTAGAGCCTTCATACGCTTCACCTAACCACTCATCATGACGTTTAGCCATGGCATAAAGCATCCACGGGCTAACAGTATGTTTTCGGCCTTGCTGACGGTAAATGAAATTAATGGTAGCGGCCAATGCAAAGCCGGTACACGCTCCATCTTTTCCTTGGTCTAAAATAACCAAATTGCCTGGCGGGTCGATAAAAGGCTTAAGTGGAGTAAGATTTGGCTGGTAATAACGATCCCGAAGGTCGGGGTAATCGGCGCTGACATTCAGCATGTTTTTTGAGACAGGCGAGTTCATAAAATCATCCTTTGATGAGGGCAGATAATCTTTGCTGTACAGTTGGATGATTACGCTCGTACACCAAAGGTTAGTGGCCCTTAGCTCATTGTGGTTGTCCGAAAGTGCTGCCTAGAAAAAGGCTGTGGTCAAATGAGCAACATTACCTTCGTTAAACGTTAAGGCTCTAAAAGCATGTCAACGGCCTTGATAAACGCTACCAATATACGAACTTCGGTTTCGGTGTGACCCACACCTCTTCATTATTTCGGTATTCTCTATTTTGGTGCTTTTGGCTAAAGAGTTTTTGGGCACAAAAAATTTCTATGCGCCTGAACTAATGTACCACAATCTAATGTAGCAAAAACGGCAGGCTAAATGGAAGCGTGATACAAAAAGGGCCTGTCAGTGACAGGCCCTCTATAAGCAACAGTAAATTATGTTGAAACGCTACTGTTTACTTTTTTGCTTTAGCAAATGCATCAGCAAAGGCGTTGCCCATGGCGCTGTTTTGAGGCTGGCTGTTGCGATTGCCGCCACCCTGATTTGAACGAGGGTTTGCTTTTGCGTTAGCACGCCCAGCCCCTTTACTTTGTGGTTTTCCTGCTGCTGGTTTACCGCCTGCATTATTGCTTTGATTCGGTGTATCGTCTAAGCGCATGGTAAAGGAAATACGCTTGCGCGGTACGTCAACTTCAAGCACTTTTACTTTGACGATATCGCCTGCTTTAACTACCTCGCGTGGGTCTGAGATAAACTTGTTAGTCAGTGCTGAAATATGCACCAATCCATCCTGATGTACGCCTACATCAACGAACGCGCCAAAATTGGCTACGTTGCTAACCACACCCTCTAAAATCATGCCTGGTTTAAGATCGTTAATGGTTTCAACGCCTTCTTTAAACGCGGCAGTTTTAAACTCTGGACGAGGATCGCGGCCTGGTTTATCCAGCTCTTTTAGAATGTCTTTAACCGTTGGCAAACCGAATGCGTCGCTGGTAAAGGTGTCTGGCGACAGGCTTTTTAGAAGCTCGGTATTGCCGATGATGTCATTAACCGCAACAGCGGTCGTATCTACAATTTTATCTACCACTGGGTACGCTTCGGGGTGAACCGCAGAGGCATCAAGTGGGTTTGTGCCGTCTACAATGCGAAGGAAGCCTGCCGCTTGCTCAAAGGCTTTAGGCCCTAAACGTTCGACTTTCAATAGCGCTTTACGGTCTGGGAAAGCACCATTGGTGTCTCTGAAATTAACAATGTTATGCGCTAGGGTTTTATTTAAGCCCGATACGTAGCTCAACAGCGCGGGCGATGCAGTGTTTAAGTCAACGCCAACGGCATTTACACAGTCTTCAATAACACGATCTAGCGACTTGCCCAACTGGCTTTGGCTTACGTCATGCTGATATTGGCCTACACCAATAGCTTTAGGTTCAATTTTAACCAGCTCTGCCAGCGGGTCTTGCAAGCGTCGAGCGATAGACACTGCGCCGCGGATTGACACATCAAGGTCAGGCAATTCTTTTGATGCAAGCTCAGAGGCTGAATACACTGATGCACCCGCTTCACTGACCATAATTTTTTGTGCAGTAAGCTCGCTGTTGTTCTTGAGCATTTCACCAACGAGTTTGTCTGTTTCTCGCGAGCCTGTACCGTTGCCAATGCTGATTAAATCTACTTTGTATTGCTTGCACAACGTGGTGAGCGTGCGAATAGATTTATCCCACTGGTTTTGTGGCGCATGCGGGAAAATGGTGTTGGTTGCGACCACTTTTCCTGTGCTGTCTACGACCGCTACCTTAACGCCGGTTCTCAAACCTGGATCTAAACCCATAGTGGTTTTTGCACCTGCAGGCGCAGCCATCAACAGGTCGTTTAAGTTTTTAGCAAATACCTCAATGGCCTCCTCTTCAGCGCGTTCTCTAAGGGCGCTGAATAGCTCAGTTTCCATGTGTAAACCAATTTTGATTTTCCACGTCCACTGTACAACTTGAGCTAAGAAGTCATCTGCACCACGGCCGCGGTGCATAATATCGTAATGGCTGGCAATAATATGTTCGCAATGCGACGGGCCGTTGTCTTCTGACTGCGGGTCGGCCTCTAGCTGAATGTGTAGCATGCCTTCGTTGCGGCCTCTAAACATCGCCAGCGCGCGGTGAGATGGTACGTTCTTGTACTTTTCACTGTGTTCGAAATAGTCTTTATATTTGGCGGCTTCTTGCTCTTTACCTGTTACAACCGTGCTTTTTACATAAGCATTTTCAGTTAAGTACTTGCGCACCTTTGCCAGCAGTGTAGCGTCTTCGGCGAAGCGCTCCATTAAGATATAGCGGGCGCCTTCTAACGCTGCTTTAGTATCAGCAATGCCACTATCAGCGTTAACGTATTCGCTTGCTGCACTTTCAGCATCGGTATCTGGGGTAGAGAATAAGGTATCAGCGAGAGGTTCAAGGCCTGCTTCAATAGCAATCTGGCCTTTAGTGCGTCGACGGGGCTTGTACGGTAAGTATAAATCTTCCAAGGTAGTTTTGCTGTCAGCACTGGTGATACTGCTTTTAAGCTCGTCGGTTAGTTTGCCCTGTTCCTCGATAGATTTAAGGATTACATCGCGGCGCTCTTCAAGCTCTCGCAGGTAGGTTAAGCGCTGCTCCAAGGTACGCAGCTGTGTGTCATCAAGGCCTTGTGTCACTTCTTTTCGGTAGCGCGCGATAAAAGGTACGGTAGACCCTTCATCAAGAAGTTTAACAGCGGCAGTTACTTGCGAAGGTTGAACGCTAAGTTCATCTGCAATTTTATTGATAATCATAAGTCGCTCTAAGATACTAATAATTCGCGTCAGGCAATGGCGAATAAACGGTGTGTGAAAGGCTTATATACACAGCGTCGGTAGTGAAAATAGGAGCGGTGAGTATATCACCGCGGTGTAGGGGAAGTCGTCTGATCATTGTGTTACAAATGGGTGATTAAATAGGGCATATTAGTGCTCACAGTTTGTCTGTTGCGTCGTACCAAATACGGTTTATCCACCACTCTTTCGTGCCCGTTTCGGTTTTTACAACAAACTCATCGTCTTCTTCTTTGCCAAGCAGTGCTCGCGCCATCGGAGAGTCGATAGAAATGTAATCCTTTCGGCCGAAAATTTCGTCGTAGCCCACGAGCCTAAGTTCCATCACCTTGCCCGCTTCGTTTTCAATTTCAACCCAGGCACCAAAGAAGACCTTACCCTCTTGCTGTGAATCGTAGTCCACAACCTTTAAGTTTTCCAAGCACTTGCGAAGGTAGCGTACGCGGCGATCAATTTCCCGTAGCTTCTTCTTATTGTACTGGTAGTCGGCATTCTCGCTTCTGTCACCAAGGCTCGCTGCCCAGGTTACCTTGCGAGTAATTTCAGGTCGTTCTTCACGCCACAAGAAATCCAGTTCTTGTTTAAGCTTTAAGTAGCCCTTTCGAGTGATAAGCGGTGTTTTCACAATGTCCTATAAATAATCCAGCTAATTACCCCTACTTTATGTGGGTAATAAGGCAAAACGCAATCTTTCTGTACGTCAAAAAGTGACAAAAGAGCCAGATTTAATAATTATTGAACATAAACCTTTCGTTTAGTGTCGTAGTATAAATAATAGTCAAACCATTAGGGGAAATGAATGCGTAACAGGATACCAATGTTGAACCGTCGAAGGTCGGGGAACGATCCGTTCCAAACCAGCGGTACTATCATCGGTTTTATGCTGTTTTTAAGCGGCGCGCTGTTATTGTTGTATGCCTTGCTTGATATCGTTGTTCGCTTAAATAGTATGCAAACCGTGGTATATCTTATTTTAGGTTGTGCTATATATAAGGTTGGGCAGTCGCTTTTAAATCACTTTGCTACGTTCAAAGTACACACTGAAAGGCGACGCGCACCTCAGCGTTAAAACCTTTTGTTTTAAGCATCAAGTTTTAAGGCGAAATTGTTCCAAAAAGGCTTGGAATAGACCGTGAAATTTGGTCGATTTAGACTAAGCTTAATAGTGTAATTCGAGGCACCAAGCATATTGAATAACCCACTTTACTATTTGGGTACGCGCGTGGTGAAAATCCACTGGCTCGTAGGGAAAAGGTAAGCAAGGATCACGCTGACTCACTAAAACAAAAAAGCCGGCGCATAGCGTCGGCTTTCTCTTTTTCTTAAAGCACCAACTTATTCCGTTGGCGCTTCTGCTTCAGGCTTAACCACTTCTAGCAACTCAACGTCAAAGATAAGCGTCGAGTTTGGCGTGATTGCGCCAGTAGAACGCGCACCATAAGCAAGTTCAGATGGGATATGGAAGCGATACTTTGCGCCTTCTTTCATCAATTGAACGCCTTCAGTCCAACCAGAAATAACGCGATTAAGTGGAAATTCTGCTGGCTCGCCACGCTTGTAAGATGAGTCGAACTCTGTGCCATCTAACAAGGTGCCACGGTAGTGAACTTTAACCATGTCTGTCGCTTCTGGGCTTGCACCCTCGCCTTCTTCAAGTACTTCGTACTGAAGACCAGACTCGGTAGTTACCACACCTTCTTTCTTACCGTTTTCTTCTAGGTAAGCTAGGCCTGCTTCAATATTTTTTTCAGCGGCTTGTTCCGCCATTTCTTGCTGCTTAGCGCGAAGTACTTCTTCGCCTTGTTGAGCGATTTGCTGAATCTGCTCTGGCGTAAACTTAAGGGTGTCGTTTAGACCGTCTTTAAAGCCTTGTTGTAGCGCATCTTGGTCTAATGTTAAACCCAGTTGCTCTTGTTGTTCGGCACGGTTGCTAACGAACAAACCCATGCTTGCGCCCATGGCGTAAGCTTGCTTTTGTGTATCTGTCATTTCTTCTGCTGCAGCAGCAGTTGTTTTTGCACTATCAGCGCTTGTAGAAGCGGCCTCATCAGATGTGTTTGGCTGGCAAGCGAAAAGGCCTAGCGCAGCGATAGTAGATAAGGCAACGAGCGACTTCTGCATAAAAACGTCTCCATTAATTATTATCATCATGCGTCTATGTCTATACTGCTGCATCTAAGGCAGTTTGCACGATAGTTAAAGATGCGTGATCCATGCTATGTTAAACCTAGCGTTTACAAAGCGAAACCCATTTGATTATGTTTAGGCCTCAAATGTTCCATAGAATAGTGTTACTCACCTTACTTATTGGCAATTCCATGGGATGTTCTGTCCCTGATACTACGCCAATACAGCAGTGGCGTCATGTAGAAGAGGGCGCATACGCGGCAGATATATCCACCGATGGCACGTTAGCGGTAGTCTCTGGCGTGAATAATGGTGTCAATGTATGGCGAATTGGGCAAAGCGAGCCCCTTTATCATTGGAGTCATCAAGGGGAAGGTAACAACTTAGTGATGTCAGTGCACATTAGTGCAGACAAGCGCTATGTGGTAACTGCCGACCGCGAAGCGTTTGCCTTGTGGAGCTTAGAAACCGGTGAGCCAGAAGGGTTTTGGCGTATAGACGAGTCATCAATTAGAGATGTGGTAGTCACGAATAATGGTAATGGCATACTCGTCGCTCGCTCAAATGGCAAGGTGATGTATTTTGAACCTCGTACTTCGCGTCGACTAGAGTTTTTAGGGCATCAAGAAAAGGTTAACTCCATTGATATTTCCCCTAACGGTAAGTTCGCATTGACGGGGGGCAACGATTACATAGCGTATTTATGGAGCACTGACACTGGGCAAATAATTCATACATTCACCCACCCCACGCGAGTAACAAAAGTAGCGCTTGATGATGAAGGCCGCTTTGCTTTTACTGCGGACAGCCAGAGCAAGTCGCAAGTGTGGAATGTGCAAACTGGGCAGCCTGTGGCATCCCTCAAATATGCAGCGCGTCAGAAAATCTTCACAGACGTTGAGTTTTCCAAAGATGGTCAGTTTTTACTAACAGGCTCTCCCGCCAGAAAAGTATACCTGTGGGATTTGAAAACTGGCGAGCAAGTGCAGTCCATACAGGTTGCATCACGAGAGTCAGTTTCACCACCAACCGCAGTTGTGTATGGCGTCGCCTTCCTCCCCAATGATAACATATTGTCCATAAGCAGTAGTGGCCTTGCCGAAGAATGGCAACGAGAGAGATAGAGAATTTACATGACAGATAAAAGCGCTGAGCATTTACAACAGCAAATAGATAGCGCGAATAGCTATATCGAAGAGCTTCAAACTAAAGTTGCGTTTCAGGAACACACCATTGAGGCGCTAAACGATGCGCTGTCTTCGCAACAAAAGCAGCTTGACGATTTAGCCTTTAAAGTACGCCATGTCGTTGACCGCGTTAAGTCTATCGAGCCGTCTAATATTGCTAAGCAGTCAGAAGAAACCCCGCCTCCGCATTACTAGAACAATTGAAGCGCACTAGTAATTGCAACGCGGTATTCATTTGGATCACGTCCATTGACTATGACACTTATTGCGGGGCGCTCATCGTGGGGATAGGCCTGTGAAGACATCAAAGGCGCTTCGTTGATGTGCAGTAGTGTTGAAAAGACATCACGCTAGTTCATCTTGTTATGAGTTAGGCGAAGTCTTCATTTAGCCTGAATATACATTTGAATTACACTTGCGCCCCGATACAGAGGCTTCAGCAAAAAGAAGCCTTTTTTACTATTTAAGAGAGTGAGTTATGAGCGATTTTGATATGGATGCGTTTGATAGCATCGATTTTGACTCTGTTGAGCAGTCAGTAGCAGAGAAACAGGCTGAAAAAGACAAGCAAGAGAGTCAAGAGATTGAAGGTATGCGCGACGGCGCCAACGACTGTGGCGATAGCTGTACTATTTAAGCGCGCTCAGCGGCGAGGGCTCTTAATTTTCAGAGCCTTCCGGCGCTTCCAACTTATCCAGCTCGAGTCTATCCAACTCTATACTTTTCTCCACATCGCCGTTAAAAGCTTCGATAAATGCATTTTTTAAAATCGCGGTAAATGCCTCCCATGTTTGGGTGTCAGGGCTTGATAAATCGCCTTCAACAGGAATGCGTGTGGCAATTTGGTCTTCGCTTTGGTTTTCAAACAGTTCGGTGACAAACGCGGAAATGGCTTCGATACTGCCTTCAATAAAACCATCGCCGTCACGTTCAATGTCACCCTTCCAAGAAAATACCTCCACATTATGCAAAATGGGTTTGATATAGCCTTTTATTTTCCCTTCATTAGACGCCACTTCAGCCGCAAGCGTGAGGGTACCGGCTTCCAGATCAAACGGTGCGTAGGTATCAAGTAGGTTCTTAAAGTTCACTAGTCCAACGTTGTCAGCTTGAATATCAACGTCAAATGTGGGGGCTGTTGTTGCGGGGTTGAGTTTAGCGTTTAAGGATATCGTGCCCTGCTGTGCCGTTTGTCCTTGCGCTTTGGCCGTTGCTACACGTGAGTCTGACAAGTTATCGCTATTCACCAAGTTATTCACTTCAAGCTGAATATCATGAAGCGCAATGTCGATAGCCGGAGAAGTCTCGGGGTTGTGGAAAGCGACTTTTCCTTGGTTAATAGTTAGCTTATCGATGCGTAACGGGAAGAGTTGGTCGGCGATAGATAACCAGTTTTCATCCTTACCAGACTGGCTTCTCTCCTCCGTGTTGCCGTCTACAAAATTAATCTCGGGGGAATTAACAATGACTTTTCCCACCGCTGCACCTTTGAAAAGCTGTGACCATGAAAGCGTAAACTCCACATAGTCAGCTTTAAATAGCGGCCTATCTACTTGCCCGTTCGCCTTATAAAGCAAAACATGTTCTAAACTATATGCGCCACGCCATAGCATTAAATCTACATCGCCCACGCGGCCGTTATACTCTTTTGACTGACTCAGCGTCGTGTTGATGTATGACGCTGCGGCGTAAGGCAAGTAAAGTCTTATGGCAATAAGCGTAAGCAACAAGGCTATAAGGACATAGCAGGCACGTTTTTTAGCATGTTTCATATTTCACTCCTTTGCGAAGGAAATACAAAAATTATGCCTGAGCAACCTCTTTCGTTAGGTAACGAGGATACCCAGCGTTGGCGTGGCATGAAGAGACGTTTGCAAAAAGCCTGAGCACAGCGTTGTAAGGTGTTACACAGGCTTAACGGTAAGATTTACTGAGACGTGGGTAGGAATGTTAGTGGGGTTTAAAGACACCGATAACATTTTCGTTAGATCGCGTGGCGGCACTAACTTTCTCGTCAGTTTGCGCTTCGTTATAACCACACGCTACGCACTCCAGCTTTTCTACGTTATTTTCAAAATACAACGAAATCGTATCTAGCTCTTGGCATTTTGGGCACGTAGCCCCTGCAACAAAGCGGCGTTTTACACGTTTTGACATACATACACCTTTGGAGAATTTCGCGATTATTATACCTTGAAATGGTAAGTGTTGATCAGCTTTTACCTTAAGTTTTTGATATTATACGCGCCCTAGTTTGTTCCATCACAGGTTACTCATGATAAAGCTTTCAAATGTATCGCTACTTCGCGGTCGCAAAATGTTGCTAGAAGAGGCGTCGGCGCAGGTTTTTCCAGGCCACAAAGTAGCGCTGATTGGCAGCAACGGCTGCGGAAAGTCCACGCTTTTTGCACTGCTGAGAAGTGAGTTAAGTGTCGATGCTGGCGACTGCAGCGTGCCGAATGACTGGCGAATTGTGAGCGTGGCACAGGAGACGCCAGCAACTGACCGGACTGCGATAGACTATGTGGTGGACGGTGACAAACATTTACGTAATCTACAGGCGCAATTAGATGCCGCTGAAAAAAGCGGCGACGGTGTAAAGATTGGCCAAATTCACGGGCAGCTCGAGCAAGCGGGAGCATACGACGTGGAAGCTCGCGCAGCGACCATTCTGTCGGGTCTTGGGTTTACCAATGTGCAGTTAAGCGCACCAGTTAGCGATTTTTCAGGTGGCTGGCGTATGCGCCTAAACCTAGCTCAAGCACTGCTTTGTCCTTCAGACTTACTGCTGCTTGATGAACCTACTAACCACTTAGACTTAGACGCCGTTATTTGGCTAGAGAAATGGCTTCAACGCTATGCGGGAACGCTGTTGCTGATTTCTCACGATAAAGCCTTTATCGACAACACGGTTGCGCAAATTATCAGTGTTGAACAACAGAAACTTATCACCTACACCGGTAACTACTCGTCTTACGAAACCCAGCGCGCTGAACGTATTCGCTTGCAAAACATTGAATATGAAAAGCAGCAGCAAAAAGTAGCGCACCTCAATTCGTTTATTACCCGGTTTAAAGCTAAAGCGAGTAAAGCTAAGCAAGCGCAAAGTCGTATTAAGCAGTTGGAGAAAATGGAAACCTTGTTGCCAGCCCACATGGCAAGTCCATTTAGCTTTTCTTTTGCGCCGCCGTCGGCACTGCCTAACCCGCTTGTGCAAATGGAGAAGATTCAGTTGGGTTACGACGACCATATTGTGCTGCAACAGGTGAAACTCAATTTAGTACCTGGCAGCAGAATAGGTCTTCTAGGTCGAAACGGGCAGGGTAAGTCTACGCTAATCAAACTATTGGCGGGTGTACATGCGCCAAAACAAGGTATTTTTAATACGGCTAAAGGCCTTAAGATTGGTTACTTTGCTCAGCATCAGTTAGAAACATTAGATGCTAACGCTACTCCGCTTCTTCATTTGCAGCGTATTGACGAAAAAGCCACCGAGCAGCAACTTCGCGACTACCTGGGCGGATTTGGATTTAATGGCGATGAGGCATTAGCGCCCGTGGCACCCATGTCGGGCGGTGAAAAGGCGCGCTTAGTATTGGCGTTAATTGTTTATCAGAAGCCTAACTTATTGCTGCTGGATGAGCCTACCAACCACTTAGATTTGGAAATGCGCCATGCGCTAAATATCGCGCTTCAAGGTTTTGAAGGCGCCATGGTACTGGTCTCGCACGACCGCTTCTTACTCTCCTCGGTATGTGAAGATTTCTATTTGGTAGACAGTGGCGAAGTTGAACCATTTAAAGGCGACTTGGACGACTATCGCGACTGGATTTTAAAACAGCAGGCAGCAGAAAAAGCCAAGGCCAACAGCGACGCCAAAAACGAAGAGCAACAAGAGACTGGCGCGCAGAGTAAGCCGGAACGCAAATTAGATCGTAAAGAAGAAAAACGCCGTGAAGCCGAGTTTAGGCAAAGGGTTGCGCCACTTAAAAAAGCCATTGAAAAACACGAAAAAGCCATGGAAAAGTGTGGTGCTGCTTTGGCTGAGGTGGAAGCGTCACTTGCCGATACTTCGCTTTACAGCGAAGACAAAAAAGCGGAGCTTATGGGCTTACTCGACAAGCAAACTCAGCTTAAGCAACAGCTTGAAGAAGAAGAGATGGCATGGCTAGATGCCCAAGAGCAAATTGAGCTAAAACGAGAAGAGTATGACAATGCCAACGCCTAATATAGAAAACCGCGCGTTTTGGGAGTATAGCGTTTCTCGCTATACCAAAGGTGATATGGCTTCCCTTGCGCTTTTACTGCAAGACAACCACAAGGTTAATGTAAACGTTCTCTTGCTGATTTGCTGGTGTTTAGAGAATAATGTCATCATTAATTTGCCACAGCTTAAGGCAGTGATTGCGGCATCAAGTGCGACCGAAGAAAAGTTACAGTATCACCGTGCAAGGCGAAAGGCTGCGAGCCCCGAAAAAGGCGGAGACCAAGCAGAATATGACGCACTCAAAGCACAAGAGCTAGTGCTTGAAAGACAGCAGCAGCACGATATTGTTGCGTCGTTCAATGAGCAGCCAGTCACGCATCTGGGTCAAGGGCAATCTGTATCGTCTAATGTATTTAACGCGTCTATCGCAGCGTTTATAAATGCATACGGACTGCGAGACAACAACGAGGCGCGCCAACTAGTGAGCCTAGTGGTTAACCAACTATCGTAAAAACACAATAAGAAAAAAAAATGAGTAAATCAGCGCTATCGCATGGAAAGATAATAAAAAGCAGCTTTAAGGTGCCAGGGTGGGCGAAGAACCGTCATGTGCAAACCATATGGCCGCGTTTTATTCAAAAGCGGTTGCCTTTGTCTTACGACATGGAGCGTCTCACATTACCCGATGACGACTTCGTCGATGTGGCGTGGGGGCCAAAGCCGCAGGAAACATCGGGTATCGTGGTGATGTTTCATGGTTTAGAAGGCAGCATTAAGTCGCATTACGCGAACGATATGATGGCTCAATTGTCAGTGAATGGTTGGCAGGTGGTGATGATGCACTATCGCGGCTGTAGCGGCGTGCCAAATTTAAAAGCGCGGGCGTATCACAGTGGAGAAACAGAAGACCCCAGCTTTTTCTTAGAGTGGCTTCACGATAAATTTCCACGAATTCCTAAAGTGGCCATCGGCTTTTCCCTTGGCGGCAACATGCTATTGAAACTGTTGGGCGAAAACCCTGCGCAAAAGTGGCTTAAGGCAGCGATTGCCATTTCTTCACCTCTTAAACTTTCTGAATGCGCTAAATCAATTAACCAGGGTTTTTCTCGCGTATATCAAAAGTATTTACTTACTAGCATGAAGGATACGCTGCGTAAGAAAATGGAGTACATCGATTATCGCAAGCTTATACAGCTAACAAAAACTGATGTGGAAGAGATCACCAGCTTTACCCAATTCGACGAGAAGATCACAGCGCCGCTTCACGGCTTTGCAGACGCTCAAGACTACTATGAAAAGTGTAGTGCGTATCACTTTTTAAGCGCGATTCACTGTCCTACACTGGTATTGCATAGCATTGATGACCCCTTTATGAATCACTTAATTGTGCCTAAGGAAGAAGAGCTTGCGCGCAACGTTACCGTGGAGCTAAGTGAACGAGGCGGTCACGTTGGGTTCATGCAAGGTTCTATATTAAATCCTAAAGTATGGCTGCACGAACGGGTGAAACGTTTTGTAAGTGAAGCCTTACCTGTAAATACTACGTGTCGTTACGTCAGCCGCTAATGTTGATGTCCTAATAATTTACCCAAACGCTTTTTATCAGGAGTGTGAATGATAATCCCCATTGACGCGCTAGAAGCCGATACGCTTTATAGCTTGGCTGAGTCTTTTGTTCTGCGAGAGGGCACGGACTACGGCGCTGAAGAAGTTGCGCTAGATGTAAAAGTGCAGCAAGTGTTAAACAGACTCAAATCGGGTGAGGCGGTGCTGGTCTATTCAGAGCTTCATGAAAGTGTAGATATCAAAAGAAAAGAAGATATTGAGCCAAGCGAAGCTGAAGAACAATAGACACAAAAAAGCCGGGTCGAGCAACCCGGCTACCTACCTGAGGAGAGGAAGGCTTAAAACGCGTAACGTGCAGTTACCTGCATAATGTCTAAATCATCAATGATTCTGTAGTTTGCACCCACAGCCCATTGTGGCGTGATGTAATAGTTAGCGCCTACTCTAAATGTCGCTTCACCATCGTCTACATCGTAGTAGCCAACTTCACCCGCCAGCTCTACCTGCTCTGTGATCATCGAGCGAAGGCCAGCATTAATGCTGTAACCTGTTTCGTCGTTTACGTCACCGTCGATACGCTCTAAGTTGGCACCAAAATACGCGTCTGTTGTCGCGTTAACAGGTAAACGGTAACCCGCACCTAGTGTCAGCATATCAAAGTCAAAGTTGCCCTCTTCAAAGAAGCTATACTCGCCGTTTAGGTACCAGTTGCTATTCAATAGGTATTTACCGTTAACGGTTAAACCGTCTGGTTCAAAAGACTCATTGTCGTCAAAGTCCATTTTGGTGTAACCACCTTCTACGTAACGCCAGTCAGGCTTGTCGGCCATAGCTGTAAGAGGAAGTGTTGCCGCAGTTAGTGCTGCTGCAATAAGTGTGAATGATTTACGCATGTGATAACTCCTTAGTATGTTCAGTAACCCGCCTTGTTCACCGCAAACGTTTTCGTTTTTTAAACACGTTCTAGGTACTCTATAAAGCTCTAACCTTTTCAAAATGGTTCTAGTCTTTACACAATTGCTCTAGATAGTTTGCAAAACGTTTTTCAAGTCAGTGCTTTACGACACACTGCAAAAGGTTACTCAGTTGATGAGCACAAAGCTAAACTCGCCTTTATGTCATCTTTTTTATTTCCGTTAAGAAATAGTGTCCGATTTATTTATCAACATGATGAATAGCAAAGCGTTTGCCAACTTCGTACTAAATCACTATTTTGATATGTCTTAATTTATCTATGTTGCTAATATTTATAGATAAAATACGTCTGGCTTTTTAGAGGCTACACATTTGAAATGTTCAAAATCAAAGTTTGATGTATTCCTAGTAAAACGTTGGCACACAAAACTGTCTCTAAAAAAGAACAGTTATCCTTTTGTCTAACTCATCGGACATTTTTACAAGCCAGTGTTCTCCACTAATCCACAATATGTGTGTTTGTAAAGTATTGTAAATTATGAAAAATATAAAAAATAACGGCGACTATTTCGTGTTGGAACAGCTTTTGCTCAAGTCTCTGTGTGTTATCCAACATTCACTTTAGCCCTTCGGCAAGGAATTCGGTTTTTCACGATATTAGTGGATTAAGAAAGGAAGAGAGCGCCTTTCTCGCGTGGCTTCAATCAATACCGTTTTTGTAAAAGACGCTTTTCAGTAAGTAAGGCGTGTAACGAGTTGTTGATGGTCATCTGGATAACCATTGTTTTCATAAGGAGAGGACAAATGGCTAAGCCAGTTTCAATTTTCGGTAAAGGTTTACAAACGAATGTGCGTCAGCACAATAAGCTGTCACACCTTCTTTTAGCGATGAGCAGTGTCATCGCATTATTTGCGTTTCATCAAGCCGGTGCAGTTGAGGTTAACGACGATAATCAGCCTCAAAAAGCATCGCCGGTTCTTCAGTCAATTATTGATGCTGCACGCCAGTCAGCGACAGAGAGCTACGAGCAGGACGATCACGGGTTAAACAGCAAGCTTAAAGAAATTGACTACACCACGTATCGTTCAATTCGCTTCAAGCCCGAGCAGAGTCTTTGGCATGGCGAGAATGACTACGAACTGCAGTTTTTTCACCCGGGTTTTTTATATGAATACCCTGTCACTATCCACACTATTGGTGAAAGCAATAAGCCTGAACGCCTAGCGTTCAATAGTGACATGTTCAACTACGACGGGTCTGCGTCGGGGTTAGCTGGGCTAACGGACGAAAAGTCAGGGTTTGCTGGATTTCGCGTTCACTACCCTATCAAGAACGAAGAGTACAAAGACGAATTTGCTGTATTTTTGGGGGCATCGTACTTCCGTCTTGTAGGTAAAAATCAAGTGTACGGTATCTCTGCACGAGGTCTTGCAATTGATACGGCGCTAGCCAAAGGCGAAGAGTTCCCTCACTTCACTGAGTTCTGGGTCATAGAACCGAGTGAGGGTAAGCCTATTACTGTTTATGCGCGTCTTGAAAGCCCTTCTGTAGCAGGCGCGTACAAATTTGTTATACAGCCTGATATTGATACCAGCGTTAAGGTAGAGAGTTGGTTATTTGCCAGAGATGACGTGAGCAAGCTAGGCATTGCACCGTTTACCAGTATGTTCTTGTATGGCGAGAACACAGAAAAGCGCCATGACGACTATCGTCCAGAGGTGCATGATAGTGACGGTGTACTCATGGTAACTCACGCTGGTGAAGAAATTTGGCGTCCACTGACTAATCCTGCACGCCTTCAAGTCACGTCACTTAGCGACGCAAACCCTAAAGGATTCGGCATGCTTCAACGCGACGGCGAATGGGATAATTACCTCGACGCAGAGGCTAATTACCATATACGCCCAGGGCTATGGGTGACGCCAGAAGCTGGTTTTGAGAAAGGCCGATTAGAAGTCGTCGAAATTCCGACTAAATCCGAAATACACGACAATATCGTGGCTTTTTGGACGCCTGAAAAGCCATTCAATTCGGGCGAATCACTGTATTTCGCTTACGAGCTTAAAACCGTGGAACAAAATCCGTTTGTCAGTGAACTGGCCTCAGTAGTACGTACCCGCCAAGGCAAGGCTGTGTTGCCGGGTGACGAGTTTAAAAACGACAGTCTAAATACGACACGACAGTTCAGCGTGGACTTCAGCGCGCCTTCTGCCATTGCTTTTGATAACGAGTCGATGAAGTTGGTGGTACAGGGTACTAACGGCACGATTTCTCAGCAGCGACTTTACCCCGTTGCTGATGGACAAGAGTGGCGGGCCACCTTCTTTGTTAAGCCGAAAGAAAAGCAGACCGTAGATATGCGCGCTTACATAGAGAAAGACGGTAAACGTGTGAGTGAGGTTTGGAATTATGTCTACCAACCAAAATAATCGCGCTTGCGTAGCGGTATCGGACGAGGCTAAAGCCGTGCCTCAGGTTAAAAGTGATGGCACTGCATGTGCTTCACACTTCATCTTAAAAGGAGAGCATATGCGTTTGTTTATCATGGCAATGCTAGTTATTCCAAGCACGGCACTGGCCGGTTGGAGTTTGTACGAGATCTTTTTACCTAACGGCCTTACCAACCTAGAGATTGCACAGTTGGGGTTGGGGCTAACCCTGTTCGCATGGTTGTGTATGGCGTTTTGGACAGGCATTATCGGTTTCTTTCTGCAGCTTTTTAACGTCGACCCGTTGAGCTTGCGCAGAAATCAAACGCCTCCTGATGCTACTGCGCCATTAACGCAAAAGCACGCTGTCGTCATGCCGGTTTATAACGAAGATACCCGCCGTATTATGGTGGGGTTTGAAGCTTGTATTCGCGAATTAATGGAAAGTGACAACAGTTCTAAATTCGACTTTTTCATGCTCAGCGACACCCGCGATATGGAAAAAGCGGATGCAGAGCTACGTGCCTTTACCCGTTTGAAAAAGCGTTTAGGTGCGTTCTCTAGTCAAGTGTTTTATCGTCGTCGCGAACAAAACCTGCACAGAAAAGTGGGCAACCTTAAAGAGTTTTGTGAACGCTGGGGTGCAAATTACGAGTCAATGATTGTGTTAGATGCTGATAGCGTGATGAGCGGTGAGCGCATGCAAGACTTGGCGCGTCGTATTGAGCAAAACCCTGATACGGCGTTAGTGCAGACCATTCCAATGCCGGTACGTCAAAACACCTTCTTTGGTCGTTTTGTGCAGTTTGCTGCTCACCTTTACAGCCCAATGTTGGCGACAGGTCTATCGTTTTGGCAAACAGACAGTGCAAACTATTGGGGGCACAATGCCATTATTCGTATTGCACCATTTATGCAGCATTGCGGGCTACCTACCCTCGAAGGACGCGCGCCTTTTGGTGGTGAAATTTTAAGTCATGACTTTGTTGAGGCTGCGCTACTGCGCCGTGCTGGCTGGCAGGCCTACTTGCTTACCGACACCACGGGCAGCTATGAAGAAGTGCCAAGTAACATTGTTGACTACGCGATTCGCGACCGTCGCTGGGTGCAGGGCAACATACAGCATTTAGGGTTATTGAACGTTAAAGGTCTTAAAATGGCAAACCGCCTGCACTTCTTATTTGGTGCGTTTGCGTACATCTCTTCACTCATACTATTTTGCATGTTGGCGCTAGGTACAGCAGATGCGTTAATTCGCGCCACGTCAGTGCCAGAGTTCTTCGTGTCTGAATACCAGCTTTTCCCTAGTTGGCAGGTAGCGCGCCAAGACATGATGATGGTAACCATGTGGGGTACGGCGGCGTTACTATTCTTGCCTAAACTTCTCGGTATTACCTTAGCTTTAATAAAACGTCGCGGCGAATTTGGTGGCGCGTGGTCTTTGCTTAAAGGGGCAGCAATTGAATTAACTATGGCCGTGCTTATTGCGCCGCTAATGATGTTCTATCACAGTTATTTTGTGATTAGCGTTTTTGTTGGCCACTCTGTTAAATGGGAAGCGCAAGAGCGTGAAGGGCGCAAAGTGCCATGGAAAGTTGCAATTAAACACACGCAAATTATGAGCTGTTTAGCGGTAGCGTGGGGCGTAACTACTTTCTACTTCACCCCGTCGCTATTTATGTGGTTGTTACCCGTATTAGTAGGCATGGTGTTAGCGGCGCCGGTTATCCGCTTAACAAGCAGCGATAAACTAGGCATAGCCATGCGTAAGTGGGGCGTGTTCATCATTGACCAGGAAGTGAATGAGTGTAAAGCACTTAAGCGTTTACGCGTTGCAATGGGGTATTTCGCTATATCACAGCACAAGGCAGAAGTACCTGCGCTTCCTGATAACGTGTGGCAGAGCATGCCAGAGCAAGTACTAAGTCAAAAGCCATTGCCTATGCGCCACAGGCTTCCTAACAGCGCATAATAGACTCACAGTAGATATCAAAACAAAAAAACCGCACATGTGTGCGGTTTTTTATTGCGTTTAATTACGCGCCACCTAGCTTTTTATCGATAGACGGCGGCAATAACAGTGTTTTACTGAGTAAACGTAACTGAAAACGTTACGGGTACTGTTGTTGTTATGCTCTTAAGCCCTGCAATTTTTTGAAGTGCAGCTACGCCTTCAGCAAGTCCAAAAGACTCTGCTTTAATTAACGTTGGTGACGTGGTTGATACGGTAAGCGTATCGTTGTCTACTTTACTTGCTTTAACAGCAAATGACGTAGGAACGGCTTTTCCGTGCAACATCAAAATACCGTCTACCTTCCCGTTAACAACTTGGCCCGATTTCAGGTTCATCATCGACTCAGGCAAGTTGGCCTCAAATGTCGCTTGTGCAAACTTGGTCACGTTGAACAGCATCTCTTGCATTCGCTTGTTGCGAATATCAATGGCTGTATTCACTGACGATAAGTCAACCGCCACGTTAAGTTTGCCACCGTCAGACAGCGTACCATCAAAGCTATCAAACTTATGTACTTCGGTGACTTGTGCATTCTTCGTCGATAAGAAGTGTAGTGCACTTGTTTCGCCGTCTATTGACCAATCGGCTGCGGCGGGAAATGCTAGCCCACATGCGAGCAATGCTGCAGACAACGTGCGAATACGTGTAGTCATCATAGGTTACTCCTTTTACTTTTTGGTTCCATCTGGCTTGATTTAACCACTACCAGAGTAATGTGGCCCAGCAACATTACTACGCTATTATACGTAGGTTAACACGCTGCGCTAAGTAAATTATTACGCGCTAGTGCTGATGTGGGTTTACGAAGTCATCATACTGGACTACATCTTGCCATGGCACCCTTTGATCGCCCATTACCACAAAATCTGGGTTCTCTAGCGAATGACGCTGATTGTAGGTAAGAGGTTCGAAGTTAGCGGCGGCAATACTCCCACCCGCTTCAGAGACAATGCATTGCGATGCGCCAGTGTCCCATTCGCCGGTAATACCGATGCGCATAAACACATCAGCTTTTCCTTCGGCAATAAAGCAGGCTTTCAGGGAACAGCTTCCCAATGGAAGCGTTTGATATACGCGCTTGGCGCACATTCTGCTGAGCACTTTTTCTCTCGACTGACGACGGCTTATTGCAATCATCACCACACTATTTTTAGGGTCGTCTAGCTTGCGTACGCTTATTGGGTGATCGCCATCAGGTGATGACTTAAACGCGCCTTTGCCTTTCTGGGCGTAATATAACGACTGCCCTGGCGGCCAAAAGATAACGCCTATTGTCGGCTCATTATTCTCTATTAGCGCAATGTTTACTGCGAAATCACCGCTTCTAGCAATGAATTCTTGGGTTCCGTCGATGGGATCGATTAACCAGTATCGAGGCCAATGCTTTCGCTCTTCTAAACTTGCGTGTTTGTTTTCCTCTGAGAGGATTGGGATATCAGGCGTTGCGGCTTGTAAGCGCTTGTTGATGATATCATTTGCCAAATAATCTGCGCTGGTAACGGGAGACTCATCGTCTTTTTGATAAGCGTCAAACTCCCCTTTATCGTATACTTCTAATACGGCTTCACCGGCTTCGATGGCAATTTCTTTCGCAAGTTCTAGTAGGTCGGCATGGGCGTCATCGGGCATTGTTTATTGTTCCTTAAACCACTTTTGAGCTAAAAACAGCGCGGCTATACAGCGTGCTTCTACAAAGTCTTCTCGTGCAAGTAAAGCATCTGCTTCATCTAAAGGCCAGTGAATCACCTCAAGAGGCTCAGGTTCGTCGCCTTCAAGTTGCTTTGGATACAAGTCTCGAGCCAAAACAATGGTCATATTGGCGTTAAAGAAAGTGGGCGCCATGCTGACCTTATGAAGCTCCACAAGATCATTGGCCGCGAAGCCTGCCTCTTCTTGTAGTTCGCGATTAGCAGCTTCAATGGCAGTTTCGCCAGGGTCTATTAAACCTTTTGGGAAGCCTAGTTGATACGAATGTGTGCCGGCTGCATATTCGCGAATTAACACCATGGTGTTTTCATCAAGCATAGGCACTATCATTACCGCGCCCCTGTTTCCGCCAGCCATCCGCTCGAATTCACGGGTGGCGCCGTTCGAAAATTCAAGGTCTAAGCGTTCTACCCTAAAGAGTTTGCTTTGCGCAACGATTTCACGAGAATGAATTTGTGGTAACGGTTTGTTCGGATCAATTTTTGGCATGTCTATCGCTACAACTTTGTTATCATACTTGTATACAATTTCTTAGCTTACTTCATTATAAGGAAAATCGCTTGCCCTTTCTGCCCTGGAATGAAATAGAAACTGTACTGTTAGACATGGACGGCACTTTGCTGGACCTTCATTACGACAACCAGTTCTGGCTACATCATTTGCCTAAACGATTAGCACAAATAAGAGGAATTTCAGAGGCGCAGAGTCAACGTGAAATGACTGCGCGATATGAGTCAGTATTCGGGCAAATTCAATGGTATTGCTTAGATTACTGGGCTGAATCTCTTGAAATGGACTTAGAAAATGAGTTTATGCCGCTGAAGCGTGAGCTGGCACATTTGCTCGCCCTTCGTGACGATACAATTCCGTTCCTTGATGCGCTTCATGACTCAGGCAGGCAGGTGGTATTAGTGACTAATGCGCACCCAAACAGTTTGGCGCTAAAGATAGAGCATACCCAGCTTGACGCACATATCGACAACCTCATCTCTACCCATGAGTTCGGCGTAACCAAAGAGTCTCAGCTGCTATGGGAAAGATTACAGGCACGGGTAAAGTTCGATGCCCATCGCACTTTATTTGTCGATGACTCACTGCCAATTTTAAATGCGGCAAAGACATACGGTATTAAACATTTACTTGCTGTCGATAACCCTGATAGTACTTTGCCAAATCGCAATATTAGTGAGTTTCCAGCGGTGCGCGATTACCGTTTAATGCTAGAAGATATTAAGCAGAACCCTGTTGGGACTGTTTCGAAAGGACGTTTTTAAAGGACGAAAGCACATGGTTTCTGACACAATTTATGTAGGGTCGCTGAATCCGGTAAAAATTAATGCTGCGCTCAATACACTCTCTGACACACTAGAGCACGATTTCGACGCTCAGGGTATGGCTGTACCAAGCGGCGTGCCTGACCAGCCAATGAATGAAGATGAAACGCGCTTGGGCGCCATTAATCGCGTGAAGGCCATGCTTGCTCATCATCAAGGTGGTCTCACAGATGCGTGGTATGTGGCAATTGAAGGTGGTGTGGATGTATTTGAAGATGGTCCTGCTACCTTTGCCTATGTGGCGATATACCATGAAGGTCACTGGTCGGTAACGCGAAGTGCAAGCTTGCCTCTTCCTGTAAGCGTATATCAGGCGCTACAGCGTGGCGAAGAACTTGGGCCGGTTATGGACAAGCTCTTTGATACAGTAAACATAAAGCAAAAAGGGGGGGCTATTGGTTTGCTTACTCTTAATCACGCCTCGCGACAAAGTGTTTATGAAGTGGCGTTAACGCTTGCTATGGCAAAGTTCCATTTCCCCGACTTATACACTGACTAGTGTTGAACCTCTTGTGCTGTACAACAAGGCGCATTACACCGTTAATCAAACAGAGTGCCGCAAGGGTATCCTTACTTAGGAAAAATGATAAGGCGATCGCAACGGTCGCCCTGAAATCTTTACTGCGATAGGTAATCTTTTCTGGATCCTTTCTGACACTATCCATTACTTAGACTTCAAGTTACTTCTATATTATTGAAAATAGGTTAAAAAATATTTTTTGACACCTTGGCTTTTTAGTTGCACTTCCTTCAGACCAAACGGAATAAGGAGAGTGACAATGAGTGAGACAATCAATACCTACAACCCTGCTACAGGTGAAAAGATCGATCATTATCATTTGATGTCAGCCGAGGACGCCGAGCAAGCAGTTACCCGTTCACAAGAAGCCTATTTGAACTGGCGCCGTACGTCATTTGAGACCCGCGCAGATTTATTTAATAACCTTGCAAACCTGATGGAAGAGCGAATTGACGATCTCGCCAGCCTGATGACCCGGGAAATGGGTAAGGTTACCGCGCAAGGAAAGCAAGAAGTGCAGCTATGCGCTGAAATATGCCGCTATACGGCCGAACACGGCGCTTCAATTTTGGAAGACGAACACCGCATTTTCGAAGGCGGTCGAGCAATCATTACGTATCAGCCCATTGGCGTTATTCTTGGCATCCAGCCGTGGAATTTTCCGTTGTACCAAGTTATTCGTTACAGCGCCTCAAACATAATGGCGGGTAACACAACGGTACTGAAACATGCTAAAAACGTGTTTGGTATGGCGCAAGCCATTCAGCAAATGTACGAAGATGCTGGCTTTCCTAAAAATGTTTACCAGTCGCTGCTAATTGATGGCAGCACGGCAAGTGACTTAATCAAGCACAAATACGTTCGCGGCGTTACTTTTACCGGGAGTGACGAAGTAGGTAAAGAAGTCGCTAAGGAAGCTGCAAGCTTGTCTAAGAAAACCGTAATGGAGCTTGGTAGTAACGACGCCTTTTTGGTGTTAGAGGATGCGGATATCGACCATGCTGTAGAAATGTGTATCCAAGGACGCGTTATTAATAACGGTGAAACCTGTGTGGCGGCTAAACGCTTTGTTATTGTGGATAGCGTCTATGAAGAATTCCGAGACAAATTTGTGGCGCAGTGTAAAAAGCTAAAAGTTGGCGACCCCACAAACGAAAACACGGATTTGGGCCCAATGGCGAGAGAAGACTTGCGCGATGAACTTCATGAGCAAGTGAAGAAGTCGCTAGAAAACGGCGCTACGCTATCACTGGGTGGAGAAATTCCAGACTCTGATGGCTATTTCTACCCAATCACGGTGCTGGAAGATGTATCACCAGGTATGCCCGCTTATGATGATGAGCTATTTGGACCAGTTGCGTCGCTCATTCGCGTACGCGACGACAAGCAAGCCATGGAAGTAGCAAATGATTCACGCTATGGCTTAGGCGGTGGTATTTTCAGTACAGATATTGATAAAGCCATTGCGTTGGCGAAAGACGAATTTGATACAGGAATGGTAAATATTAATGGCTATTCACTCGCTCAGCCAAACTTACCTTTTGGTGGTGTGAAAGACAGCGGTTACGGTCGTGAGCACGGAGGTTATGGTATGCGTGAATTCGTCAATATCAAAACTATCATGGTCGCTGAGAAATCGGCCGAGTAGTGCACTTCTGTAAGAAGCAATGAGAAGAAAGGCGAACTTCAGGGTTCGCCTTTTTTGTTTTGCCGTACGCCCGATTCATTAAAGTAGTCGCACAGTAAAGCCCATGTAATTGAAAACAATCAGGCGAAAAAACAGTGCGCAGTCAACTAGGCTGAATAGTTTCGTCCGGGCAAACGGTCTTTTAATCAAATATCTGTGTATTAATGAGTAGGGAATAACATAAGGCGATGGTTATGACGGTTATAAATAAACGGTTAAGCAATGTAAGATCAGGCATTGGGCTTACAAGGCAGGACAAACAGCGCGGTAGAAAACAAACTGCGTTTTTTTGCGCTATGACAACCACTGCTATTCTATCGTTCTCGGCTTTAGCGCAGCCGTTGTCTCAACCATCAACTACATCAGACGATGCCGGCCTAAGCACCAGTCCTATGGGTTGCCATAACGTTTCGGTGCAAATATTAGGGTCGGGTGGACCTGAATTGGATGACGGCAGAACATCTAGTGCCTATGTGGTTTGGGTAAATGGTAGCGCCCGCGTGTTGGTAGATGCTGGAAGCGGAAGCAGCGTTCAGTTTGGCGCTGCGGGGGCGACGTTTGAATCGTTAGAAGTTATCTTGCTTTCCCACTTACACACCGATCACTCCGCCGATTTGCCAAGCTTTGTGAAAGGTGGGTATTTCACCGATCGCGAGAAAGATTTAATAATAATGGGGCCAGAGGGCAACGACATTATGCCGTCCACAAACGCCTATGTGTCGTCGTTAATAGGGAAAAACGGCGCGTTTAAGTATCTATCTTCTTACACCATAGAAGGCCAAGATGACTATGCGATATCCACAAAAAGCATCGGGGCCACAACCTTTGAACAACCGTTTAAACGCAATGTAAACGATAGCGTCAGTGTTGAGGCAATGACGGTGAACCACGGGCCTATCCCAGCATTAGCGTGGAAGGTTAAGGCCAATGGCTGCGAGGCGGTATTTTCAGGCGATACCAATGATAAACAAGGAAACCTTGCTCGTTTTGCTAAAAACGCAGACCTTTTGGTGCTACACAACGCCATTGGTGATGACGCGGGTCAGGTTGCTAAGAACTTGCATATGACGCCGACTCAGATTATCGACATTGCCGCGCAGTCAAACGCTAAGCAAATAGTGTTGTCTCATATTATGAAACGTAGCGAACCGGGTCTTGATGCACTTACTGAGGCGATTACTGTTGTAGCTGAAGGGCGAGTATATGCCGCTGAAGATTTAATGAACATTACCCTGTCTGAACAGGAGTAAAATAAGCGTAAACCGTCTGCGATACACGGTTTACGCTTTTATAGAGGTTCTCTAACTATTATTGAGGGGCAAAAGGCAGCGGAATAGGCGTACCGTTTACACTGGCTTCGCCATCTTTAAGTGTTAGCTTTGTCTCGTAACCTTTCTCGGTTTCTTTTATTAAGCCTTGTTGAGCGAAGGTACTTAGCATCATAGGTGTCTGTTGTTCTACAGCGGCTTGAAGCTCTTCAGCCGTCATATTTTGTGCTTGTGGCGTCGCCATTAATTGGCCCATCATATAGCCAGATGCCATACTCTGTGCAAGCGCTTTATCGGCGGTGATTTGTGCATCAGCCAGCAAATGCGTGACCCAATAAGCGGCGTCTTCCAACGTACCGGGAAGTGCATCTATACCCACTAATTTCGTGTTTGCGTAAGCGTTAAACGACCCTTCAGGCAACGTTGCTTTCAGCTTCGTTATATTAATCTCAGGCTCAGCTTTAAGCTGTGTTAGCAAGTTAGCTTCAATAAACTCCATCATTTTGGCTGGCACTTCTTCAGAAGGCACTAATAATGAATTGTTGCTAAATTCTTGATAGGCCTTAATGAAGTCGATATCTAAGTTATTGATGGCAACGCCTAATACCATGTCTGTAGCATCAAGTTCAGGGCCCACGGCTTTGTCGACAGCGTATTCTACGTAGACATTGGCGGTGTTATTGTCTTCGTCAATCTTGACGTCGGTAGCAAAAGCTAGGTTCTCAATCTTAACTGTCGCACCTGGCTCAATGTTAGAAATTTCTATGCTTTCAATACGCGCCTTACCAGTAGATTCAAATAAGTCACCTTTGAACGCCGCTACCATATCGCCATCATAGCTCATATCCATAGACAGATTTTTCATCTCTAAGGAAAATTCATCTGCGCTTATGCTTAGCGATTCACCCGACGACGTATACAAAGTTTTGTCACCATCAGGCTCAGCTTCACCCGCATAACCAGAGAAAAGTAGCGTGAACCCCTCTTCTTCGGCCGTCGCGCTAAGCGCTGGAATAACGTCTGCGTAGCTTAGTCCACCAAACAAACCAACCACGCCTTCGTTGCGATAAATTGGCTGTTGGCCATCCCACTGAACGTATTCTCTTAACTCATCTCCATCAATAGAGACCGTATAGTGAACGCGGCCTAATCCTAAGCCATCGCCAAAGTACACCGGTCCGTGATGAGCTACTAGCGTAGCGGTAATGCCAGGGTTTTCTTCCATTGGTATATCAGTGGAGTCAACATTCTGTGCATTGATTAGCGCTTGAAAATCGACAGCAAGCTTGATTTCTGCTGTTGTCGAAAACCAGCCTTTGTCATACGAAAGTACCTCGGCAGAATAAACGGCTTGTTGGTTAATTTCGTTTACGGCGGCGTTAACATTTTCGTGAACGCTAGTGCCAATAAAATAAGGGGCAACGCCAAGTGCAACCAAAGTTACGCCCGCGCCAGCTAGAAGAGGTTTGTTCATGATTACAATCCTTTGTTAAAAAGTGTTCCCGGTTCTTCTGGCCACAAACGTGAAGTACGTTGGTGGCCTAGAAATTCTACGCATAGTTTGTGCTAATGCATCACAGCTTAATAGCGATATAGCCGCTACCATCCGGCGCACCAAACAAGCGTGCGGCCTGATGGACTTCTTGCGGAAAGCTGTCGTCAGGCTTAAATTTACCACTTACTCGAATATTTTTCATCGTAGTAGGGATAACCGCATCCATCGACAAGCTTAGTAAGTTAGGCTCGCTTACTAGTATTCCAATGTCATCGCCTTCACAACGCAGCTTTGCGGAATAAGTGCCAAAATCAATAGGACCCTGTGTACCGGCAACTGTCGCGTTTAGCCAATCTCCGGTGCCGTTTAGCGATTGACACGCAGGCCCAAACGTTAAGTCACTGAGCGACACTTTGAAGCGCCCGCCGGCATTTACTGGCAGCGGAAGGCGAACTTGTGCAAGCACTCGGTCTACCGGTAAATACAGCGTGAAGTTTTCGGTATTTACGCTGTTTTGGCTGAAAAGTCCCGTGGTAATAGGCCCTTCAAATGCAATGTCATTTTTATCGCGAATATTACCTGCTTTAAGGTTTAATTTAATTTTACCTATCAACATATGTAAGGGGCTAAGCTCCCATTTTACATTGTTGATGGGTAGGCCATTAACTACTACAGTTTGCGCCTTGCCTGAAAACAAGGTGCCGCTAACACCACTAACGGCAACATTGCTAGGTAACGCAATACGGCCAATAACGTGAACAGCAGGCATGTAAGCAATGGCAAACAATAAGAAGGCAATAATGCCGCCTATAATCCAACTAACTTTCGACTTCATGCTTTACCTAATTGTAATCGGCGAATTTTGATATAGCCTGGCGCATCGGCCTCGGCAATATCCGCTTGAAGAATAATCACGCCCATATTTTCCATGGCTTTGAGCCATTCTAAAACACTGTTAAACGGCGCCTGATCAACCCACACCTGAAGCTCGTCGCCTTGTGGCTGCATACGAGATATAGCAATGTCGTGCTGAGCAGTAGTGCGGTTTACCGCTTGCGGTAACGAGCCAGAGAATGTTCGTTTACCCCCGCTGCTGCGGCGCAATTGCTGTGCTCTTGCTGCACTGTCTTTTACCCAAACCAACAAGGATTGCTGATTGTCGAGAAGCTGTTTCTGTTTATCTAAAGCAGCATTAAGCGGCGACCATACCGCAAAATAAAATAGCGCAATTATTAATAGCACAGCTGAAACCAGTACTAACTTTTGTTCGCGCTCGGTCAGCGCTTTGTACTTTTCTAAGAGTGCATTCATGAGGTACTCCTTACTGATACTGTACCTACAACGCCATTGTCACGATTATTTATGGCCCCTTGTTCAACCACAAAGCCTGCGCTTTCTGCTGTACGTTTAAACTGCTCTAGCGCTTCAAAGTTTTTACCTTGCGCCTGAATGCGAATCTCAGTGCGGGTTGCATCGAAGCGCAGTGTTTGCGGTTTTACATCAGTGGCTGAAAAAGCCGGAGCGAGCTGGTCTAGCATAATAAGCATAGAGGCACTGCCACCGCCTTGTTCTAACTTGGCAAGCTCGCTTTGTAGCTTCAGTCGCACGTTGCGATAGGTACCAATATTGGGGAAACCCGCCTTAACAGCGGTATTAATCTCACTGCTTAACGCCTGATTTTGGGCTTTAAGCTGGTAAAGAGAAAATCCTTTGTCGATAAGGCTGGTGCATAGCGCTAACACTGCTAATACTGCAGCAACACGCCACTGATTCAGAACACCGCTGCGCTTGCGCTTTACCTTGTAATCGCCTTGGCATAGGTTGAAGCTGCTTTGCATCGCCTCTTTTGCCAATACTTGCATAGGCAGCTCTAAGGGGGCCTGCGCTTCTTCAATATTTGGCAAAGTGCTTAAATCGATACCCGCATAATTGGTAATGGTTATCGGGCTTTCTTGTTGTGCAGTAAAATGGACAAGAGTTGGCAGTAACCATGTTGCCTCGCCCTGCACGCCTTTGAATGTGTCTTGTCGAACGAGAAGCTGTTCACCTAACGTAAGCACTGACCAACCGTTTTCGGTGACTGGCACTGCGAGTACATCAGGAATAATGGTGTCGCAGAATAACCCTGCTTCGCTAAGCCAGGACTGCCACAGCTCCATCTTTTCATGGCTAACTACTGCAACGGCCTGCTCATCGCCTCGCTTAGGGCCGATCGCAAAAAACTGCTGGCTAATGTCAGTGGCAAGCTCGTCTTCTAGCATAAACGGGATGGCAGAAATGATCTTGCGGCCAGCTTTAGGCGGCAGCTCAACCCATTTGAGTAAAATTTCGCTGCTAGGAGCTAAGGCAATAACACTTCGTTGCCCCGCGCGTTCGGTCAGCGAAGATAAGGCTTCTGCATTAGGCAGCTCGCCCGATGCAATAATTTCATCTTCGGTTCGCGAATAAACGAGCCAGCTAATTGGGTCTGTATGGTTGGCGCCTAAACGCACCAAGAGTTGTTCCATCAATAGGTTCCCCCAAACTCGCGATTCACAATACTAACGCCGGTATCGGCACTAACGTGAAACACGGTGGAAAGCTTAAAGGTTGCTTTGTTGTATTGTGTTTTTGTATGCAACATAAAATATTCAGTTTTAACCGAAAACCAATCTTGTCGAGTGCTTGTTAAATTAAGCGCTTGAATAGAGGGCTCGCTTAAAAATGCATTGGTATCGTCCCAGCCGTTTTGCGGGCGACTGCTAATCAAACTTGCGGCCTGCTGAATGTCTAATCCCGTTAGGCCTGCAAGTAATGGTGCATCTTCTTCTTCTAATGTGTTGACGTTAATTTTCAACTCATTGTAATCCGGGATCACGCAAACTAATGGCAGTAATGCGTCTAGCCATTGTGGTGATACACCGTTAATAATACGCAATTCACTTTTTGATGCCAGTGGTCCGTTAGCTGCTAAGTAAGGAAACTCTCTGGACTCGTATTCGCTGTCTTCTGCACCGTAAGGGCGCATTCTGTCATCTTCGTCGACCCAGTCGGCTAAACTGTCGCGTAAGGTATCTGCGGTGTAGTTGTCTAGTCCGTCAACGCTAAGTGATAGCAACATAGTGTGAAAAGCGTCCATGGCTTCCGTGGTGTTACTCGCTCCACTGCTGCCATTACCGCTGTTACTGCCCGCGCCTCCTGCACTGCCAGACGTAATCGCGTTTAAATTAAAACACGCTTGCAAATCGTCTAAGTTAGCGGTTAAACCACCGTTTTCTAAAGGATAGCTGAATTCTTGTGCCCAAGGCTGATCTATAGAAATCACATTCGGGCTTTCTTCTATCAAAGATTGGATAGACTTACGCGCAAAAGCCTCGGCTCCCATGGCGTACCAGTAGGCTTGATTGTTGTCTTTTAAGTTCATCGTACGCTGCACCTGAAGCTGCAAGCGTGTACCCATTTCTGTGGCTAATACCGCAACCAAGGCTACTATCATGAGCACAATCATTAATGCCACGCCTTGCTGCTTAGCGGGTGGAGCAATCGACTTGCGCTGAGTACTCTTGATTGTCATGACGATTCACCCGTAGTTAAGGTAAATTCTCTGCGTATTTTTCCGAAGTCTTTGCTGACAAACTCAATGGCCACGGCGCGCGGCAGTGCAGCTCCTTTATAACTTTCGCTCCACGACAGGTCTTCGTCTTCATCTAAGGAACTACTGTTAGCGGTGGCAAGAAATTCAATTTTTAAGCTTTCTACATCCTCTAACAGCACACGGACTTTGGGCTCGTAGCCTATGACGTTATCCACATAGTTGCTGTAAAGGCGCTCCAGTTTGTTTTCTCTAAGTCTATAGGCGACAAACTGTAGGGTACTTCGTGGCAACATTAACTGAGGGTTGTGCCACCCTCCACGTACAAAACCAATGCCGTCATCGTCACTGTCGTCGGTTTCACCGCCAGACATGACCACGTCTTGCTTTTCGCCGTTAACCCTTGCTGCACGAGGCACGGCTTGCTGAAGGTCTCGCTCAATCGTGATCATGGCACGCTGCAATAATTGAAGTTTTGCAAAACGCTCTTCTGAAATATCATTGCTGTCGATAACTGTGGTAAGTAGACCTGTGGATGCAAGCCCAATTAGGGTGAATATGGCCATAGCAATCAGTATTTCGATAAGCGTGAATCCGCGCTGCATGCTAATTTCCCGCCGTCGGTTTAGCAACGAAAGTGGTTACTGATGTAACTGAACTGCCGTAGCTTTCGTCTTCACCCACCGAAACGGTTACCGATCGCAAGTCGTTGTCGTTGGTTTTTGTCACCGTTTGCTGCCAGTACCACGTGCGATCGGCCATCTCCATCGTGCCTTTTAAATTGTTCTTGGGCGGCCACGTGGTATCTAACTGAAGCTGGTTTAAGCGATTGCTTGCCACCCAGTTGGCAAAGGTGACAGATTCTATTTGCCCAACGCTTGATAAATGCTCGCCTGCAGCTTTAAGTACTGCTGTACCGGTTAGCGCAAAAATAAGCAGGGCAACCATAACCTCCAGTAGCGTCAAGCCACTTTGCTGGCGTGGTGTGGCAGGTGCAACGTTCTTTTTCGATGCATCAACGTTGAACGCACTCATAGTGGTCTCTCCAGAGGCCCTTCAAGCACTAAAGGCGGAAGATCTTGGTTTTGCAGACTGTAATAGACGGGGTTGTCGCCGTCATCACCTTCGTAATTAAACGACAAGGTAAAAGGCGTCATTTCGCCACTCGACATTATAAGCACTTGAGGCGGAGGCAGCTTTTTCTCTTCTTCGTTACCTATTTCAACCCCTTCATCAGAAACACTTAAATTCTCGTCGAATAGTTCCCTGTCAAAGAGCCTGTCTTCAACATCCCATGGTAAGTCGTCTAAATTTAAAGTGAAGGTGAAAGGCTCAGGTAACGTATAAGGCTCGTAGGTTTTTTCGCCTTCGATACGCTGCCACTCATCATCGTCGTCTAAGTAGACAAAGTAGTATTCATTTTTATCGGCTTCAAACCGCACACCAAGCTGTTGTTGATTTAACACCGCAAAATCGCTGGCCATATCAACAATCACCTGCAGGCGTTGCGCTTGGGTTTTTAGCAGGTCAGATTTACTCGCACCGAATGCGTTAAACATAACGTAACCCGCCGCCAATCCCATAAGCAGCAGTACCAGCATGACTTCTAATAGGGTAAAGCCTGCTTTTTTCAAAGATGTACTGCCGCGGTTGCGCATAAAGGTTAGTTCAGGTATTCGTTAATGTTCCAGTTACCAATGTCATCATCAGTACCCGGTTCGCCGTCTGGACCATTAGAGAAAATATCAACTACGCCAAGTTCTCCCGGACTAATTAGTGCATATGGATTGCCCCACGGATCTTCAGGCAGGCGTTTAATGAAACCACCTTCAGGGTAATTACGTGGAATAGGGTCAATGGTTGGAGCGGTAACTAGCGCCTCTAGCCCCTGCTCTGTGGTCGGAAAGCGATTGTTGCGTAGCTTGTACATCTCAAGTGCACTTTCCATTTGCTGAATGTCCACAGCGGCTTTTTTAAGCTGCGCTTCTTCTTGGTTGCCCAAGATTTGCGGAGCCACCATAGACGCCATAATACCGATGATTAGAAGTACGACCATGACTTCAATCAAACTGAAACCAGAACTGCGATTAAGTGTTTTCATTAAATATTCACCATGTTGTTCAATGCTAAAATTGGTTGCAATATTGCCATAACGATAAACAGAACAATGCCCGCCATCGATACAATAAGTAAGGGTTCAAATACCTTAAGTGAGACACCAATAAGCGCTTCAAATTCCCTATCTTGATTATCTGCGGCGCGAGCTAGCATTTGCTGTAGCTCCCCCGACTTTTCACCGGACGCAATCATATGCATCATCATTGGTGGAAACATTTTCGTGTTATCCAACGCTGCCCGTAAGCTGCTGCCTTCTTTAACGTTAATGGCTGCTTCAGCTACTTGGTTCTTAATATGTTGATTTTCCAGTACGTCACCCGATATACGCATGGCTTCAAGCAAGGGTACTGCGCTGGCGCTCAGAATACTTAAGGTGCGAGCAAAACGCGCGGTATTAAGACCGCGAGATACCCGGCCAATTAATGGTAGGGTTAGAAGCGCTCTGTGGTAGCGCAGCTTCATGTGCTTTTGTTGTAACACACGCTGAATAATGACAATGAGCACGGCAATACCAATAAGCATAAATAAGCCGTAATTTTGCAGCCAGGTACTGACAGAAATTAGAAACTGGGTAATGGCCGGGAGGTCTTGCCCCATGTGATCGAACTGCCCAACTATCTTTGGCACTACTACGGTCAACAGCAGCAACACGATACCCATTGCAAAAAATAGCATTAGCGATGGATAAATCATTGCTTGCGTGATTTGGCTACGGGTTTGTTGCCTGCGTTCAGTGTAGTCTGCAAGGCGATTCAGCACGGTATCAAGGTGGCCCGATTTTTCCCCTGCCGCGACCATTGCGCGGTACAGCTCGTCAAATACACTAGGGAACTGCCCTAGAGCATCGGCAAGCCCATGACCTTCCACCACTTTACTGCGCACCGCCATCATCATGTTTTTCTGACGAGGCTTTTCACACTGTTCGGCTACGGCAAGTAATGCTTCTTCAACAGGAAGGGCCGATTCGACAAGGGTAGCAAGTTGACGCGTGAGTAGCGCTAAATCTGATGCAGAAATTCGCGGTTTGAATAAAGAAAACGACAGGCCTTTGCCTTCGCTTTGTGTGCGCTCTGCGACCTGCTCTACTTCTAAGGGAATTAAGCCTTTTTCACGCAGCTGCTGACGAACCTGACGTGCATTATCGCCTTCAAGCACACCGTTTGTATTTTTACCGCGGGCATTAACCGCCTTAAAAGCGAATGCCGCCATTTAGTCTTCCCTCGTAACTCGAAGCACTTCTTCAAGTGAGGTAGCACCAGCAAGCACTTTGCTACAGCCGTCTTCACGAATACTTGGTGTCGTTTTTCTGATATAGCGCTCAATGGCTTGTTCACCCACACCTTCGTGCATCATTTCACGCACTTTTTCATCTACCAACAATAGCTCGTGAATACCGGTACGACCGCGGTATCCCGTTTGGTTACACGCGGCGCAGCCGTGCGGCTTAAAGATAGTGGTGTCGCTTGTGGCATTCTGCCCAAGTATTTCCAGCTCAGAGGCGTCAGGTGTATGTGGCTTTTTGCAATCTGGGCACAGGGTACGAACGAGTCGCTGTGACAATACGGCCAATAAGCTCGAAGACAACAGAAATGGCTCAATGCCCATGTCTTCTAAACGGGTAATCGCGCCCGCTGCCGTATTGGTATGCAGGGTAGAAAGTACCAAGTGACCAGTTAAACTGGCTTGAACAGCAATTTGCGCGGTTTCTATATCACGAATCTCACCCACCATGACTACATCGGGGTCTTGACGCAAAATAGCGCGAAGGCCGCGGGCGAAGGTCATATCTACGCGAGGGTTAACCTGCGTTTGTCCAATACCAGGAAGGTCAAATTCGATAGGATCTTCAACCGTTAAGATGTTTCTGTCTCGCGAGTTTATCTCGGTTAACCCTGCATACAGGGTGGTACTTTTACCCGAGCCCGTGGGGCCGGTAACCAAAATAATGCCGTGAGGTTTTCGAATAAGAGATGAAAAGTGATTACGGTTTTGCAGCGTCATGCCTAAATCTTCTAGATTTAAGCGCGCATTGTTTTTATCCAGTAGACGCAATACCACACGCTCGCCGTGGCTTGAAGGCATGGTCGAAACACGCACATCTACTGCTCGCCCAGCAATACGCAATGTAATACGGCCATCCTGGGGCACGCGTTTCTCGGCGATATCTAACTTCGCCATAACTTTAATACGCGATACCAGCATGGAAGAAAGTTTGCGATTCGGGCGCAAAATTTCGCGTAATACGCCGTCTACCCTGAAGCGAACCACAAGCTGGTTTTCAAAGGTTTCAATGTGAATGTCTGACGCGCCTTCTTTAATCGCCTCGCCCAACATGGCGTTGATAAGCTTGATAATAGGCGCATCGTCTTCACTGTCTAACAGGTCTTCAGTGTCAGGCAAGTCTTCAGCAAGAGCGAACAAATCACTCTCGTTGCCAAGGTCTTCCATTAGCTGTTTAGCCGCAGAGCTATCGCGCTGAAACGCACTGGTAAGCAGGCTTTCAAATTCGTTCGCAGGAATAGTTTTCGGTACAAAGGGCTCGCCGTAGAAACGTCGCACTTCGGCGAATACATCAAACGGCGTATTCTCTGTAAAATATAAAACCGCAGGGGTTTCATTGGTTTCCAGCAATACCTGATTGCGCTTCGCAAAGCTAAAAGAAAGCTGTCTTGGACCGGCCTCCTCTTCAGGCAAACCTGCGTCTTCACCCATGGCTTCTAAGGCTTCTTCTTGCGCCTCTAATGCCTGAGTAATTTGTTCGTCCTGCCCTGCCATGCTAGTCGTTACCTTCTTCTTGTTTCTGCTTCTCTTTCTCAGAAAGGTACTCTTCGAATGAAGGTGGCAACGCTAGCGCATCATCCCATTGTGGAATAGTCGGGGTTTCTTCGTAAGGCATTAGCGAAACACCTTCTTGCTGGCGTTTTAGCTGCAGTGCGCGAATGTAATTGTATTTGCGATGGCTGATTGTATTCATGGTTGCACCGTCACGGACAATGGTCGGTTTCAAGAACACCATCAAGTTACGCTTACGCTTGCTGGTTGATGTAGATTTGAATAAATGGCCTAGAATTGGAATATCACCCAGTAGTGGTACCTTAGATTCACTCTCTTGAACGTCTTCGTCGATAAGGCCGCCAAGAACAATAGTACCGCCATCATCAACAATAACCGTGGTCTTAATTTCACGCTTGTTAATTGAAATATCTACTGACGTTGCGCCGCTCACGCTAGACACTTCCTGTTCAATAAGCAATTGTACCGCATCGCCTTCATTGATTTGTGGCGTCACTTTAAGTTTGATACCCACTTCTTGGCGGTCAACAGTTTGGAAAGGGTTAGAGTTATTCGCGCCCGTTGTTGTACCTGTAATAATAGGCACTTCCTGACCTACGATGAAAAACGCTTCTTCGTTATCCATAGTCGTTAAGTGAGGCGTAGCAAGAATATTAGAGTTGGTATCTGTGCTGACCGCTTGTACCACAGCACCCCAGCCATTTTCGATAACGCCCGCAATTAAGCCATTAGCACCGCCTAAAAGGCTCGCTAATGCAGTGTAATCGCCTTCTCGCGTGTTTGTTACTGTATAAGGAGAACCGTCATCAGACACATAGGTTTCAGTGTTAGTATCTTCTTCAGCTTGTTTTAGCGCAACCGCTAGGCTTCCCACTGGTACAACACCATTATTAAACTGGGTACCACCACCTTGTTCTGACACCCACTGCACACCCAAAGTAGTGCCGTCACCTTCAAAGACCTCAACAATGATGGCTTCAACTTGTACTTGCGCACGGCGAATATCAAGTTGACGTACAACCTCTTCTAATGAGCGCATCATGTCCGGCTCTGCGGTAATAACAATGGCATTAGAATCTTCGTGCGCATCAATGCTGATTTCACGGTTAGAGCCAGCTCGACGTGACGTAGTGCCACCACCTTGCTCTTCAGCTTGAATGCTTGCAGATACGCCCTGTAATACTTTTACTAAATCTTCCGCTTTAGCGTAGTTAAGAAACAGCACGCGGGTATTGCCGTTTGACTCAAGCTCTTGGTCCATGCGCTGAATAAGGTTAATAAGACGCTGACGCGCTTTAATATCACCGCTTACAATAACTGAGTTAGTTCTGTCGTCTGCCACTACGCGAGGCTCAGACTTAGTACCAGTATTGGCTTTACCTTGTGACTTATTAATACTGTCAATAATGCGCACCATTTCTGATGCTGACGCATAGCGAAGTTTAACGATTTCAACTTCTTCGTCACCGGCACGGTCCACGCGCTCGATAATTTCTACCAGTCGGTTCACTACCGCTGCACGGCCGGTTAGCATCATCACATTTGATGGGTCGTGGCTAACTACGTTACCGCCGCCCGCTTGGTCATTTAGCTGGCGTAAAATAGGCGCAAGTTCACGTACCGGTACGTTATACACAGGAACAACGCGAGTGATCATTTCGTCGCCGTCGCGGTTAGCGCCTTCCACTACTGGAATGTTCGATGTTTTGGCGTCTTTAGAGCGAACCACTTTCAAAATACCGCTAGGCATTTCTACAACGGCGAAGTCATACACTTGAAGTACGTTTAGGAAAAACTGGTAATACTGATCTTCATCGAGCATGTCGTAGCTGCGTACGCTTATTTTCCCACGTACGTTGGGGTCGACAATAATAGTGCGCTCTAGATTTTTACCAACGATATTAATGAACTCGTTAATGTCGGTATCTTTGAAATTAGGCATGTACTCAGCGGCTGTCACCGAGAAACACAGAAGCGCCGTGCACATGGCTGTGCTCAAGCGAGATAATAGTTTTTGGCTAGTGCGCCTTTTCATTCTAACGTCCTTCATTTCCTAACTTGTCGATGACCGATTTGCTTTAATTGTTATTTTGCTTACCTAGCGACAATATAGCGCTGCTACCGTTAGTGGTATTAAGACTCGGGTAAATCTAGGTAAAGCGTGGTTAAGCTGCCATCTCGAATAATCGTTAATTCTATTGTTTGTGCATTGCGTAGCTCAGACAGTGCCTCTTGCGATTGCTGCAAGTCGGTAAGGTCTAGCCCGTTAATTTGTGTAATGACATCGCCAGCCTGAAGCCCTGCCGATTTAAATAATTCAGGTTCTTTGCCAGGACTTACTTGATAACCAATAAGCTGGCCTTCTTCGGTTTTTGGCGATATTGAAATAAAGTCTGTGAAGTTAGCGGGGCGTTCTCGCAGAGCAGCGGTTGCTTCTAGCGCTTCTTCGCTAAGCTCAACTGTATCTTCTTCCTCTTCCTGCGGCTCAGGTCGGTTTCTCGCTTGCATTTCACGGCGACGATTAGCTTCATCGTAATCAATTCCGTCAAGCATCAGGGTTTCGTTTCTTACCCCGTTCTTAATAATAACGCGATCGTTATACACCTTTTGCAACGTGGCGTTGGTGTCTTCAATCTTTTCACCTAAACCATATACTGCTTGGCTGCCGCGATTTTCTATAATAGCGGTGCCCGCTTCCTGCTCTGAACTGGCAACAACGCCGGTCAGGGTCAAATTTAAGCGTGTCTCTGGCGCGTCAGTAACCTCGGCTACCGGTTCCGCGGGTTTAGCCGCTGCATTACCAAATAAATTCAGCTGTTGTATTTTGGCAATGTTGACCCCATTTTGGCCTGACGACGAAGAAATAACCGGAGCACGGCTTACTGTGGGTGTCGCAGATAGTTGAGGTTCGGGTATAATTCGCCACACGAGTTTGGCAGCAAATGCAATTAAATACAGGCTGAGCAGAACCACTACGATGGTATGTAGCTGTTTTTGATGCTGGTTCAGATAAACAACCAGAGATTGTGGGTTGGGTTTATTGAATGTCATGCTGCCACTGATGGTACTGCTTTATTATAATATAGTGAATTTTTGGTTAACCGCGCTTTAGCAAACCCATAATAGCCTAGTAAAGGTGAGGGTCACAACACTAAAGCCACACCATTACGAAAATATTACATGAGCCAATCGGATAGCAACAATACAACACAAAATGTCAGGCTGGACAAGTGGCTATGGGCTGCAAGGTTCTTTAAGACCCGCGCAATAGCAAGAGACATGGTGCAGTCGGGAAAAGTCCAGTACAACGGGCAAAGAGCCAAACCTGGCAAGCATGTAGAGCTTGGCGCCATGATTAAAGTTCCCTCAGGATGGGATAATCGTGAAATTAAGGTGCTAGGCTTAAGCGACAAGCGATTGAGCGCGCCTTTGGCGCAAGCGCTGTTCGAAGAGACGGTTGAAAGTGTAACAAAACGTGAAGAAAACCAAGCTGCGCGCAAAATGAACGCATTTCACAGCCCTAAACCAGATCATAGACCTGATAAAAAGCAGCGACGACAGATTATTAAATTTAAGCAGCAATAATGAGCTGCTCAACAGGATTAGTTATGAGCGATTTCGATAAATTACACCGCTTCTTATTTACCCAAGCTAACGTCCGTGGCGAATTAGTTCGTCTTGATGAGAGCTTAACGCAAATTGTGCACAGCTATGAATACCCTGTGCAAATTCAAACATTGTTAAGTGAAATGGCGGCAGCGACGTCATTGTTAACGGCAACGCTTAAGTTTAAAGGTGAAATTTCACTTCAAATTCAAAGTAAAGGCCCGGTAAGTTACGCGGTATTAAACGCCACTCACGAACAAACGCTTCGCGGTGTAGCTCGCTGGGACGAGACATTAGAAACATTACCTGAAACGTTCTCAGAGCTTTTGTCTCAGGCGGTATTGGTCATTACTATCACTCCAGATGAAGGCGAACGTTACCAGGGCGTTGTAGCATTGGATAAACCTTCTCTAGCTGAATGTATTGAGAGTTACTTTGCTCAGTCAGAGCAGCTAGCAACTAGCGTTCACTTGATGACAGATCTAAGCGATCCAGAACACGCAAAAGCGTCGGGTGTGTTGCTTCAGGTATTACCTACCGATGCCAGCGCTACCGATGTGTCGCAAGCCAATGAGTTTGCTCATATCACTAAGCTTACTCAAACATTGACCAAAGAAGAGATGTTTTCTTTGTCGGTTGAAGACATTTTATATCGTCTTTACCACCAAGAAGATGTGGAAGTGTACCCAGCTAAAGACGTAACCTTCGCTTGCTCATGCTCAAAGGAGCGCAGCGCAGAAGCACTTCGTCATGTTGAGAAGTCTGAACTTCATGCAATTATTGCTGAAGAAGGCGCGATCAAAATGAATTGTCAGTATTGTCATACCGAATATTGCTTCGATAGTATCGACGTAGAGGCCATTCACAGCGGCAACTTCGACGCACCGTCTTCAAATCAGTAACTACATATTTACTGCTTTATTAAAGTGCCTTCATTCGAAGGTGCTTTTTTGTATCTGAGCTCCTCAAAACATACATCGACGGGTTTGTTCAACACTTCACTTGTGGTTAAAAATTGCTCATCTGTAAGTGTTTAACTTTTCTACACAGTTCAATCTTTCTTTTATTCCTGTACTAGTGAAAGTTTTCATCTCTTCTTTCGAAAGAAAACTGTCATGTTTTATTTTGAAATTCATCGATCAATATAGGTTTTCTACGCCTTATTTTTGCATTTATATCCAAGGAAAAGGCTTTCCTTGTAATTAATTTACAATATTTATGAAATTCCGTTGTAAGAAATAGTGAGTATGTGTTTTATAAATGCTTGCTAGGCCTTGTTTACATTACACTCTAAGAGGTGATACTTTTTTGAAAGTGCTTTTGAAAAATTACATATAGGGTAACAGCCATGACCGCAGCAGCCTCAATTCAAACGGATCTGAAAGTAACGCCACTCACCGACCTGCCAAATGCAGAACTTATCGAGCGCGCCGTAAAGCGCGGCGAAGGTGTCCTCGATAAAAACGGTGCGCTAGTCGTTGAAACCGGAAAACGTACAGGTCGCTCTCCAAACGATAGATTCATCGTTAAAGAGCCTACGACAGAAAACGACATTGATTGGGGCAAGGTAAACAAGCCTTTTGATTCTGATAAATTCGATGCGCTGTGGGATCGCGTTGAAGCTTACCTGTCTACCCAAGAACACTTTCTTTCACACCTTCAAGTGGGCTCAGACCCTGAACATGCCTTGTGGCTAGAAGTAAGAACGCAAACTGCGTGGCAGCATGTTTTTGCTCGTAACCTTTTTATTATCCCAGAGCAGTGGAATGTTAAAGGCGACCAGCCTTGGCAAATTCTGAATGTACCTGGTTTCACCTGTGAGCCAGAGCGTGACGGTACAAACAGCGACGGCACAGTTATCATCAACTTCGCGAAAAAACGCGTATTGCTTGCGGGCATGCGTTACGCGGGTGAAATGAAAAAAGCCATGTTCTCAGTGCAAAACTTCCTGCTTCCGGCAAAAGACGTGCTACCTATGCACTGTTCAGCCAACGTGGGTGAAGAAGGCGATGTGACCTTGTTCTTTGGTCTTTCAGGTACTGGCAAAACAACACTTTCAGCCGATCCTAAGCGTTTCTTGATTGGTGATGACGAGCACGGCTGGGCACCAGGTAGCGTATTTAATATCGAAGGCGGTTGTTACGCTAAATGTATCGACCTATCTCAAAAGAACGAGCCAGTAATTTGGAATGCTATCAAGTTTGGTACCATCCTAGAAAACGTAGTGCTTGATGAAACACGCACGCCGGACTATACCGACACGTCGTTAACCCAAAACTCACGTGCGGCCTATCCGCTTTCACACATTGAAAAGCGCGTTGCTGAAAACCGAGGCGGCGAGCCTCGCTCGGTTGTATTTTTGACCTGTGACGTAAGTGGCGTATTGCCTCCTGTTTCAGTGTTAAGTGAAGAAGCTGCGGCGTATCACTTCCTAAGCGGTTACACAGCGAAAGTAGGCTCTACTGAAATTGGCTCTACTAGCGATATTGAATCAACCTTCTCAACGTGTTTTGGTGCGCCTTTCTTCCCACGTCCAGCAGGCGTGTATGCAGAGCTTCTGATTAAGCGTGTTAAAGCGTTTGGCGCTAAGGTTTACTTGGTTAATACCGGTTGGACAGGCGGCCCTTACGGCACAGGTAGCCGTTTTGATATCCCTACTACGCGCGCCATCATCGACGCAATTGTATCGGGCAATTTGGCTGATGTTGAAACCCAGCACATTGACGCGTTAAACCTAGATGTGCCAGTGGCAATAGACGGTGTAGACAGCAATTTGCTTGTGCCACAAAACACGTGGGCAGACAAAGAGAAGTACAACGAATACGCCGCTAACTTAGTCAACGACTTTAAACAGAACTTTGAAAAATACGACGTTAGCGACGCTATCGTTAAAGCCGGGCCGGGTAACTAACACTCGGTTTGCCCCTTCCCAACGTTAATCACACTCAACGTGATTGATGTTTTGCCCGCACCGTGTTGCGGGCTTTTTTTGTATTGTTGTTAACAAATTTAACATTATGAATACGTATGTTTATTTAAGTTGAGCAATGCACTGGCTATCATTCACCGTACACAAGAAGGCTTTAATTAAGCGCGCTTCGTTAATTAAGTGCGGTTCGCTATGAAGCATAAAGAAGGTTTTGAGCATGATAGACAGGAAACAGCGTATAGCACTTGCATGTGCTGGTTTGGCATTTTTCTCGGTAAATACGGTAGCCGAAGTTCAAACAGCGACACTCGAAAAAGCAACGCTAAATATTGATACGGATACCAATGACTTCACGATAAGCGCGTTGCACGATAGTGGCTTTCAAGTAACGTATCTTACTGATGATAATGGCACGCCTTACGCAAATCTACCGTCTATGGCGCTTCCCGAGCCCGCGTTGACTGGTGTTAAAAACAAAAAAGCTAATGATGTAGAGCTAGTTGAAACTGCGACAACCCTAAACTTAAAACTCAATAATATTGCAGCGCATGTTGATAAGGCGACGCACGCTATCAGTTATTCTGTTAACGGCAAAATTGTCGCGAAAGAGCAAGGCGGACTAAGTATTTCCAGTAAAGGCGTCAGCCTGTCGTTTGCGCTAGATAAAAACGAAAAACTCTATGGTGGCGGCCAGCGCGTCTTAGGTATGGATCGTCGTGGTCATAGCATGCCGCTATATAACAAAGCACACTATGGCTACACCACGTCTTCAAATCAGATGTACTTTGGCTTGTCGGCTGTGATGTCGTCAAAAAATTACAGCGTATTGTTCGATAACACCGCTTCTGGTGAGCTAGATATTGGCAAAACGAACAGCGACGAGTTGCTATTTAAGGCACAAGGCGGCCGTGCTAGCTACATCATGGTGTTGGGTGAAAATTTAGAAGACACGGTTACGAATACCGTAGCAGTTACGGGAAAACAGCCGCTTCCACCGCGTTGGCTGCTGGGTAACTTTGCATCTCGATTTGGCTATAAATCTCAAAATGAGGTGATGGATGTTGTTGATGCCTTTAATACGCAAGATATTCCCGTTGATGCCGTAGTGCTTGATTTATATTGGTTTGGAAAAGACATTAAAGGGCACATGGGGAACTTAAGCTGGGACGCCGCCACTTTCCCTGAGCCTGAGAAAATGATTAGTGAGCTACGCGCTCAAGACGTGAAAACCGTGCTGATAACAGAGCCTTTTATTCTTACGACGTCAAAACAATGGGAAAGCGCCGTTGCCAATAATGCCCTTGCTCAAAACGATAACGGTGCGCCGTATACCTTCGATTTTTATTTTGGCAATACCGGCCTTGTTGATGTGTTCAGTGAAGCGGGTCAAGATTGGTTTTGGCAATATTATGAAAAGCTTGCTGCACAGGGTGTTGCAGGCTGGTGGGGCGACTTGGGCGAGCCTGAAGTGCACCCTGATGATATTCAGCACATGTGGCAGTCTACAAAAGTAAGCGGCGCAGAAGTGCACAATGCCTACGGTCATCAGTGGGCGAAAAGCGTATATAACAACTTAACAGAGCTTCAGCCTGATACGCGCCCCTTTGTGCTGATGCGTTCAGGCTTTTTGGGCAGTCAACGGTACGGAATGGTGCCGTGGACAGGCGATGTGAGTCGAAGCTGGGGCGGACTTAAACCTCAGGTAGAGTTGGCACTTCAAATGAGTGTTTTTGGAATGGCGTATACCCATTCCGACTTAGGTGGGTTTGCTGGAGGCGAAACCTTTGATCCTGAGCTTTATACAAGATGGCTTCAGTTCGGTACCTTTTCGCCGGTATTTAGGCCTCACGCTCAAGATAATATTGCGCCGGAGCCAATTTTCCACGCCGACCCCGTAAAGTCTATTGCGCGCAAGTTTATCCAACTTCGCTATGACATGCTGCCTTATAACTATTCATTGGCCTTTGAAAATGCGCTTTACGGTACGCCATTAATGCGTCCGTTAGCTATGGCGTACGGTGAAAGCGATTGGTTTGAAAATGCAGACAGTTATCTGTGGGGCGATGGTCTGTTAGTTTCGCCTGTGACGAGCGCTAACCAAACGGTGTGGCCGACCAAGTTACCCGAAGGCGTATGGTTTGATTTTTTCTCTGATACGAAATACCAAGGTGGTCAAACCGTTAACTACCCGCTAAGCCAAGATAATTTCCCAGTGTGGGTAAAAGCGGGAAGCTTTATGCCAATGACTAAAGGGCTTAGCCGCACAGAGCAGTTTGATGCCCGTAAAATAGAAATGCACTACTGGCATGACAATTCAGTGAATTCATCTTCATATACTTATTACGAGGATGACGGCAAAAATCCAGCGTCTGTCAAAAAAGGCTTATATACAAAGCTACTTCTTAATGCGTCAGTAGACGATAAGGCCGCATTAACCCTGACGCTTGATAGCGAAGGCAGCTATATAGGCATGCCAAAGCAGCGAGACATCACTTACGTCGTGCATGGTTTAAGCGAAAAACCACAGAGCGTTTCAATTGATGGCAGGAGCGTACCTGTAATGTGGGATGAAAAAGGGAAAACGCTTTCACTTGCAACTTCTTGCGATTATCAGCAATCTGTAAAGGTAGTGATTATGTGATAATTAAGGGCTGCTGTTCTTTCTTGCACAGTAAAGGTCAGCGCCCTCAAAAGGTTCACTTTGTGTTCAAGGGCATAACTACGCTGTGCCCTCACGCCTAAATCGGATGTCTTTCTACTGATATCAGCCATGGAGCCTAAATGAGCCGACTTCCTGCCACCATCGTTATTTTCGCTGGTTTTTTTCTAATTGGTAAATTGTTTCTCTTGTGGGGAATATTACTGCCAGATATTGCAGCCGATTTGCAAATGTCTGAAGTAGTCAGCGGCGCACTTTTTTCGCTCTTCTCTGTAGGCATGATGTTAGGCGCTGTGATTGGTGGCAAGTATGCCAGTCGCTTTGACTATATGCCGCTATTAGCTACGTTATTCAGTATGAATACGGCGCTGTTGCTGCTTGTGTCAGTGCTTACCGCTTGGCAATGGTTTTTGGTATTAGCGGTATTAATCGGTGTGGTGAGCTCAACAATATTTACTATTGGCCACACGCTTATAGCACGAATGTACGCAGAAAAGCGCTTTACTATGATGGGCTTAATGGATTTTATGTTCAGTTTAGGAACGTTTGCGGCGTCGTTCTTTGTAACGCTGTTATACCTTGTTGAGCACAACTGGCGTTTACCTATTCAGGTGTTGGCAGGCGTTATGATTGTGCTTTCGTGCTATGCATTTATTGCGGCGCGTTCTCAGGCAAAAGTGCTTAAAGGTCAGCCTAAAGCGCCTAAAAAAACCTTGGCATTTGGGGTCATTATTAAGCAGCCTGTTTTCATATTTCTAACTTTGCTTACCTTTGGCTATGGTGCTGTAGAATTTGGTAACGCGAACTGGTTTGTGAGCTATGCGCAAAACGGCTTAGGCTTTACCGGCGAACAGTCGCGAAACTTACTGGCATTTTTTACCGCTGGTATGGTGATAAGCCGCCTTACTTTCCCGTTTTTACTGCGATTTGTATCGGTACACCGCATGATTGTGCTTATGGCAACAGCATCGCTAGCAGGTGTATTCGCACTGAAGTTAATGCCTTCATTTTACGGGATTGGCGCAGGTAATTTACTGCTCGGCTTAGGGCTAGGTGGGCTCTTCCCGTTAGCACTGTCTGCTGCAATGAATATCGACAGTGACAACGGCCCGGTACTTTCTGGTATTTCTATTATCGGTAACTCTACTGGCGTGCAAGTGGCATCGTTTTCTACCGGACTATGGGCGAACTTCGCGCCACTTACTACGGCGTTTTGGGTGATCCCACTTGGCGGCTGCGTGCTGTGGTTGGCGTCTTATGGATACAGCCGAAAAATTAAGTACCACAGAAGTTAATACCAATCCGTGTAGTGTTTTTGGGCTTAATGGGTTTGATAGGGTAAATAAAACTCTGCGACCAAGCCCTGCTGAGGATGATTTCGCAACGTCACCTCACCATCGTGAGCTTCTACAATTCGCCTTATTATGGCAAGGCCAAGGCCTGAACCTGACGAATTGCGGGCTTTGTCGCCTTGTGCAAACGGCATGAATACACCGTCGAGCTCCGCTTCCGGTATTCCCGGGCCAAAGTCGCGTACTTTGCAATACACGCGCTTTTCGTGGCGATTGTAAAAGCTGCTAATCGCAATATCGTCCGAGCCGTATTTGAAGGCGTTTTCGATGAGATTATCGATCACGCGTTTCATTGCAATTCGTCGTAGCGACAACGGAGGAATGGCGTTGAGTTTAAGTTCAATGTGGTGCTTATCGTCTAAATGTCTGGCTTGTACCAGTTCTGCAATAATCGCGTTTAAATCGGTTTCTTGAGTGACTTCTTCGGTGTCGTAGCGCGCATAGTCAATGAACTGATCGATGATGGCGTTCATGTCTTCTATGTCATTTACAATGCCGTCTTTAATCCAGTCTTGATCTTCTGGCAGCATTTCTGAGGCTAGGCGTATACGGGTAAGCGGTGTGCGCAAGTCGTGAGAAATGCCCGCTGTCATAATATTTCGGTCATTCTCAAGCTGCTTAATACCCTGATTCATGCGGTTAAACGCCCGAGTAACCTGAATCATTTCGGTGCTGCCTTGTTCGCGAAGCGGCGCCGGGTGCTCGCCTTTACCCACCGCTATTGCTGCTTTTTGCAGGGCTGACAACGGGCGAGTCATGCGTCTTACAAACAACCAGCCGCCGGCCACACTTAATATACCAATTACCATCAAGTACATAGTAAGAGGGGATATATTCGCTTCGTTAAGCCCTGAAATAGGAATAGATATCCACGTGTCTGGGTAGCGGTTCAGGGATATCCACACAATGTAAGGTGCATTTTCATCACTGGCCTGCGTGGTAGTGCTAATACGTACATCAGCAAGTTGCCTGAGCTGCTCGCTAACTTGAGAAGAAATATAGCTATAGTATACGGCGCTCTCTAATCCATTCTGTTTGGCAACGCTTTCGTCAAAGACCTGCACCTGTGTTTTTTGAAAATAGCGGTCTCGGGTCTCTTGGTTAGTCACCAACAAATCGTTGGCGAGCACAGATTTAACTTGGGTGGCCAATAAACTGTTAATTTGTTGGTAACTGGGCTGAATAAAGTAATAGGTAACAGAGATGTAGGACACAATCTGATTAATAAGCAACAGCACGCCAATAAGCATGACGGTTTGGCCAAATGCACTTTTGGGAATTAAACGCATAACATGCCGTCGCTTTGAATCATAAGCCAGTGTTTGGAATGGCAGTAGGTAAACGCATAATTAGGGGTCATGAGTAAACATACTTCACTTGCGCACTGGCCAAGACGGGTAGAGCCCGCCGTATCAGTCATAGGTGCTAAACTTGTTCGCCATCAGGCACGAATACGTAGCCCAATCCCCATACAGTTTGAATATAGCGAGGGTTGGCAGGGTCTTCTTCAAGCATTCTTCGTAAGCGCGAAACCTGAACGTCAATACTGCGCTCTAACGCACTATAGTCGCGACCACGCGCTAGGTTCATCAGTTTGTCTCGCGACAATGGCTCGCGGGGGTGAGTAACCAGAGATTTTAATACTGCAAACTCGCCGCTCGTCAGTGTTAAAGGTGTATCGCCAGCTGTCATCTCACGGGTGGCGAGGTTCAGCTTGTAGTTGCCAAATTCCACAATTTGCACATCTTTAGACGGCGCGCCCGGCGCTTCGCTGCTGCGTCTGCGCAATACCGCTTTAGCACGCGCTAGTAGCTCGCGTGGGTTAAATGGCTTAGGCAAATAATCGTCTGCACCCATTTCAAGGCCGATAATGCGGTCAACTTCATCGCCTTTTGCAGTAAGCATAATAATGGGCATGTCGTTTTCTTGCTGGCGCAATCGGCGGCAAATAGACAAGCCGTCTTCACCAGGTAGCATAAGGTCCAAAACCATAAGGTGAAAATTCTCGCGCTCTAGCAGTCTGTCCATTTGTTCTGCGTTAGCCGCACTGCGTACTTGATAGCCCTGTTCGAGTAAATAGCGCTCTAATAGGCTGCGCAGACGCATGTCATCATCAACAACGAGAATTTTAGAGGTTTCCTGACCCATACTCATACCTTTCGTTTTACTTTTGTTTCACTATAACCACAAGATGTGAAATACAAAAGCGAGAAAAGCGTAAAAGGCTGGGGATGTTTGTTACAAATAGTGTCTAGGTCTGTCGAACTTAGATGTAAAGAAAGAGCCAGCAAAGGCCCAGTAAAAGCCCAGCAGACTCCAACGAGGAGGAAGCCATTACGCTTTTCTTCCCACTGAGCTTATAGTGAACTACGTATTGGTGAGAAGCTTTATAACGTAGGCACTGCAACAACACATCAGCAGTTCAAGTTGTAATCCTTAAGGAGCGCTAATCAAAAGTGACGACATTAAGGGCTTTTGTTTGCGCCGTTCCATTAAGCGTTTCTAAATATAACTGCGTTATAGCATCAGCTCCGCGGTGCGATTGCTCATAAAACTGATCGCTCACTTTCTCTGCGAAGCGTTTCCATGCACTGGCGTATTTTGCCAAAAAGGCCTCGTGCCCCCATTCATGTTGGCGCAGTTTCACGCGAGCTGGCGCGAAAAATATCTCTGCATTGAGCAATTTGGGGTTGGGCTTCTCTTGGGCTTTCCAATCTGTCGCACCAATGAGTGTAACGTCGCTCAGGCTGTCGCCAAGCTGCTTGGTAAGGTCATTAATCAACGTACCGTTGGCAGCGAAATCAAGCAGCCAGTAGCGCGCATCGCTGCTTTTACTGCTATTGCCTTCGCTACTCAGGGCTGAGAGTTCGTCATAACTATACACTTCATCGTAGCAGCCGGACGCTTTTACCAAATCCACGTTTTGTTTCGAGGTTAGCCCAACCACCTTGTAGCTTGCGTTTCGAGTGGCCTTTTGGTCTTTAAGTAGTTGCGCTGTACCCAGTGCGGTTTTACTCGAAGCGCTCGACAACAGTAAGGTTTCATTGTTTGCTTTCTCTGCCACATAGTCATCGAGAACAAACGAAGTCATATAAAGGGGTCTAAAATTAAGCTGCCATGCTTCGCGGTTTTTGTCGTAGCCGGGGTCGGCGGCACAGCGAAGATATTGATCGTAAACAGGGCTAATGCTCTTCCGTTTTTCGTGGATGTCTGAAAAACCGTGAGGGGCAACTTTGCCAGCTTTTATCACCCAATGGCTAGCCATAGGCAGGTAGCCGAACACCTTTTCACCTACTTTGATATCGCTATGACAAGACGCCTTAACGGTAGCAAAGCCCCAAACGGGCACAATACCGAAGCCATGTGCTTCATCAACGTCATTATCACTCTTTGCAGGGAAAAAGCCCCAATAGCCCATTTTAAAACCCAGTGCAGCATAGGTGATGTTGTTGGCAGAAAAGCCAAAGCTGTCTGTCTCAAGCAATACTTCGTCTTGCTGTAAGTCGTTGATGTTTATATCGCGGGAAACAACGTTAGTGTTGGCAAGGTTTTGCTGGTCTACCCAAATTTGTTGGCTTTTAATTGTGGTCATAATAGGAGCCTGCTGTGTCAAAAACTAGGTCGAGAAACTAAATCAAGAAACTAAATCAAGAAGCTAAACCAAGAAAGTTTCCGAATAGAACCTAGATTGACGCAGGGCATGAGCCATTACGACTTACTGTTTTAAATACATGCCTATAGAAGCGATGTATATTGGGCTTACTCGTCGCTGCTCAACCAATCCATCTGATGACCAGCTCTGCGCTTTTTATTTAAGATGTCTTCAAGGAGCGGAGTTAAAATGAGCTCCATGGCTAAGCCCATCTTTCCGCCGGGTACAACCAAGGTGTTGATGCGAGACATAAACGCGCCGTCGATCATTTGAAGTAGGTAGGGGTAGTCCACAGTCTTCATTTCCCGTCTAAAGCGCACAACCACAAAGCTTTCATCTTGGGTTGGAATTTCCCGTGCACTGAAGGGGTTGGAGGTATCAACGGTTGGTACGCGCTGGAAGTTAACGTGGGTGCGTGAAAATTGTGGCGTGATGTAGTGGAAATAGTCGTCCAGTCCTCGCACTATGCTGCTCATTACCGCTTCACGAGAATGTCCTCGGTCAGTGGTGTCGCGTACAATCTTTTGGATCCATTCTAAGTTTACGATCGGCACCATGCCGACCAGTAAATCTACATGTTTTGCTACGTCATTTTCTTCCGTTTTTACACCGCCATGTAAACCTTCATAGAACAGCAAGTCAGTGTTTTTGGGTAAATCTTGCCAAGGTGTAAAGGTGCCGGGCATTTGATTAAAAGGCACGGCTTCATCGAACGTGTGAAGGTATTGTCTAAACTGTCCTGTACCCGAGCTGCCGTATTCCCTAAACAGGGATTCCAGTAGCTCAAAGTCGTTGGCTTTAGGGCCAAAGTAGCTGATATGCCTGCCTTGCTCTTGGGCTTTGCGAATTTCCACTTCCATTTCCGGGCGGGTAAAACGGTGAAAACTATCGCCTCCTACAACCGCAGCATTAACACTTAAGTTCCTGAAAATATGGCGTATAGCGTTGGTCGTGGTAGTAGTACCCGCGCCAGAAGAACCTGTTATAGCAATAATAGGGTGTTTGACAGACATAGGAATTCTTTTTGGAAATGACGGGTACTAGTTATAAGCTGATGTGAGCTAAGAATCAAGGGGAGGTATAAGCGCATACCACTCGATTCTTGGGAGTTGCTTTCGCTCCAGCCTGCGTGTAATCAATCATCTAGCCGTTTGTGATGGTGCTGCAATAGGCGCACAATTAGCTTTGCCTCCTCTTCATCTAAATCAAGAAGTGCGCGAACATGTTCTAGGTGGTGCACATCGTGCTCACTCAACTTTCCGTCGTCCAAAACGCTTCTTACTGTGTCTTTAAACCTATCGCGTTTTAGCTGCATCTGCGACGTGTAGCTAGAAGATAAAATACCCGCTGGTAGGGCGTAAAAACAGATACCCATTATAGTTATGAGGCCGCCAAATATTTTACCCAATGCAGTTATAGGAACGGCGTCACCATAGCCCACCGTGGTCAGCGTGACGAGTGCCCACCACAATGAAGCGGGAATACTGCTAAAAACATCGGGCTGAGCAGCATGTTCAATGTAATAAATACAGGTGGCGGCGATAATCGTGAACAACAAAAGTACGCTTAACGCCGCAATAAGGCTGTGAGACTCGTTGCGCAATACGGTAACGAGAGTTTGCATAGAGCGCGAATAGCGCCCAATTTTTAGAATTCGCATTACCCGAAATATTCGCAAAATACGTAAATCGAACGCCACGAAAACGCTTAAGTAAAAAGGCAGAATTGCCATTAGGTCGACGAGCGCCATGGGGCTTTTCAAATAGGTCCAGCGCTTTTGCCATGTCGTTGTACGTTCGTGATTAGGACGGTTTGGGGCCGATGCGCTGCCGTATAAACGAAGAAAGTACTCAACGGTAAATATCAGTACTGAAACCACTTCGATTATATGAAGTTCGTACTGCCAAATGGCAGGGATACCCGGCACTGTTTCCAGCATCATAGCGACAACATTTACGATAATTAACGCGATAAGAAATACATCAAATATTTTGCTGAGCTTTTTGTACTCGTGAGCCTCGCTGGCAGGCGCAAGGATGTGATAGCACGCGTTTTGAAATGACATAGCCACGGTAGTGAGGGAACGAATGTCCTTTTTATACCAATTACCGTTGCAAATTGGTAATGCTTCTAAAAAAGAAGAGGGTGTTTGGCGCTATTTTCAAGCGCGAATGGAGTCAAAACATGGTAGTTTAAAATACAAATAAGCAAACAAAGAGCGTATCCAATTGAAAAGTGCAAAACATTTAGGGGCAGTACTAACCTCGGCACTGCTTGTGGCTATGTCTGTGCCCACAGCACAAGCCAAGTCTGACAGCGTACTTTTTTCATCAACGCCACCTGTTATAGATGGTGTAGCCAATGACGCTGCATGGAAAGGGGGCGATTGGCATGAAATGACGTCGCTTATGTGGGGCTCGGCTCCTGAGTCCGGTGATTTTTCTGGTCGATATAAACTGCGATGGAACAAGGATGCGCTGTATCTGTTGGCAGAAATACAAGACGATCACCTCTCAGATACCTATGCCAATCCCCTTGAACGTTATTGGGATGATGACTGTTTAGAAATTTTTATTGATGCTGATGCCTCTGGTGGCGATCACCTTAATAACTACAATGCGTTTGCCTATCACTTAGCGTTAGATAATCAGGTTGTTGATATTGGTCCAAATGAAGCAGGAGAGGCTGTACCACAACTCTACAATGATCACGTAGAGAACAAATGGCAGCGAGATATATCGGCGCCGCATAAGATTCATTGGGAAGCAGCGGTACGTGTATTTGATGATAGCTATCAACACGGAAAAGATAATTCGCCTGCCACCTTAAAAGAAGGTATGACACTGGGCTTTATGCTTGCCTATTGCGATGCGGATGGTGGCGACAGAGAGCACTTTTTAGGCTCTCATGAGATCACCCCAGTAAACGGCGATAAAAACTTGGGGTATAAAGATGCATCGGTGTTTGGAAAGGTGAAGCTGACAAAGTAGTGAACCATAATTTGTCGCTACTTTAATTGATTGACTTGCCGCGCGTAATTGGAAGGAGTCGCAGAAATGCCACTCCTTTTAACCTGCAATCACTCACCTTGACTAAAAGCCATGCCATTTGGCGATAAATAAATGTGCTACAGAGCTCGTCACGCTCTAGCTGGTTGAGTTAATTGGCTTCGCCTTCCTGCTTACTCAGATCTAACTTGTCCAGCACTGCAAGTTTATTAAAACTGATCATCTCACGTATTTCTTTTCCATATTCATCGCCACGCTCAGAATACTTCCCTAAGCCATAGCTGAGCGCAACCCCGGTGACAGCCTTGTCTTCTTCACGTAAGGATTGTCGAATTTTACGCAATGGTTTGTAAGCATCGTGGGTGTTTAAATTTAGCATGTAGCTTTCTACTGAGTCGGCAGGCGAACGGAAATCAGCAACTTCATGATTTTTGTTAGTGTCACGCGATTTTGGAACGATACCGCAGCCCTCAGAGAAACACCACTGACCAAAAAAGTTGTTCCCTAATTTTGCAAAACGAGAGGTACCCCATGCACTTTCATTCGCTGCTTGTGCAATTGCTAACGACGCAGGAACAATGTCGGCACGCCTTAACAACACCTCGCAGGCTGACTCCTGTTCAAGGTCAGCATCGTCAACACGAAACTTTGTCAGGAACTGGTCTAGATTGTCTGCTTCATCCGCGTCGCAAGAACTTTGAATTTGCTCTCTATCGGTGGCTAGCTCTTTGTTCACCTCGACTACAATAGGAGTGAAATACTCAAAAAATGCCGCTTTTCGGTCAGGGCCTGCGGCATAAGCAGTAAAGTCTGGAGCAGATTCTTTGGCAAAAAAGGCGAACCACGCTGCGGTACTCGCCACTACTGCTACAAGCAACACAGCAATAAGTTTAGTGTTCGACATCAGGTGATACCTCTTTTATTAGAATGAAATAATACGCTTTTTAAGCAGACTACCTGAGCTTATTAAATCTCGCTAAGTGGTTAATCATCTATGCGGATTGATATTAATACCATACAGGTTCTTGTATGCGCTGCAACATATGGAGAAGGTCAGTAAATTAAAGATTTATAATGTATACAGTACTATCGGCAAGTACCAAATCAGACTCGATGTGAAATTCAATACCTTATTGCTTATGTACTGAGCGCGAGTTTTCTTTTGTGTTGAGCGTTAGTATCAGGTTAAGCAGTGATATGTAGCTGGGAAACTACGATTTCTGCGTTTACTGCACGTTAGCATGGTAAGTAAGTGGTAAGAGTAGGTAAGAGTAAAAGTGGGGGGCGTAGAATTCACACCCTGGCTTTTCGTAATTATGTAAGAACGCAGCATTACGCTGCGTTCATTTAGCACTTTCTATGAGGCTTTCGGCTACTTGGCTTCAGCTTCACGCGCAATCGCACGGTGCGCGATATCAGTGCGGTAGTACACATCTTTAAACTGAATGGCTTTTAGTAGCTCGTAGGCTTTTTGCTGCGCTTCGGTAACGTTGTTACCCAAAGCTGTAGCGCAAAGTACGCGGCCACCTGCGGTTACCACTTCGCCATCTTGCAGGGCGGTGCCTGCATGGAAAACCTTTCCGTCTAACTTAGCGGCTTCTTCGAAACCAGTAATCACGTCGCCTTTATCATAGCTGCCTGGATAGCCGCCAGCGGCAAGCACAACACCTACCGACGCGCGCTCATCAAACTCAATCGTTTTACCAGCAAGTTCGCCTTTGCACGCTGCTTGGCAAAGTGGAACCAAGTCAGACTTTAAGCGCAGCATGATTGGCTGGGTTTCCGGATCGCCAAAGCGACAGTTGTATTCGATTACCTTTGGAGTGCCATCAGCCATAATCATAAGGCCAGCATATAAAAAGCCAACGTAGTCGTTGCCTTCAGCAGCCATGCCGTTAACTGTTGGCATAATCACTTCTTGCATAATACGGTCGTGAATGTCCTGCGTTACAACCGGAGCCGGAGAATATGCACCCATTCCGCCTGTGTTCGGCCCTTTGTCACCGTCAGCAGCACGCTTGTGGTCTTGGCTGGTGGCAAAAGGTAGTACGTTTTTGCCGTCTACCATGACAATGAACGACGCTTCTTCACCGTCTAGGAATTCTTCAATAACTACGCGGCTGCCGGCTTCGCCAAACGCGTTACCTGCCAGCATGTCGCGGATAGCGTCTTCCGCTTCTTCAAGGGTCATCGCAACAATAACACCTTTACCCGCAGCAAGACCGTCAGCCTTTACTACAATCGGCGCGCCTTTCTCACGCACATAGGCAATAGCTGGGTCAATTTCTGTGAAGTTTTGATACTCGGCCGTTGGAATGTTGTGGCGAGCCAAAAAGTCTTTGGTAAAAGCTTTAGAGCCCTCAAGCTGCGCGGCAGCTTGAGTGGGGCCAAAAATCATTAAACCAGCGTTTGTGAACGCATCAACAACACCTGCAACTAGCGGCGCTTCTGGGCCTACAATAGTAAGCTCAACATCGTTACCCTGAGCAAAAGAAACCAAGCCAGCAATATCATTTACATCGATAGCTACGTTCTCAAGCTTAGGTTCTGTAGCTGTGCCTGCATTGCCAGGTGCTACAAATACTGTTGAAACATCAGAAGACCGCGCTGCTTTAAACGCTAGCGCGTGTTCGCGGCCACCGCCGCCAATTACAAGTACGTTCATTAACTGTTCCGTTTTGAGTGTTTAATTTTATGATTTTGGTTTGGTGAATTTTAGCGTCATGCGATTGCTCTCGCCAATCGCCATGTATTTTTCGCGATCTTGATCATCTAGCGCCAAACGTGGAGGTAGCGTCCACACACCTTTCGGGTGGTCGGCAGTATCCATTGGGTTCGCGTTGACATCGCTGCTTGCTTCAAGCACAAAGCCTGCTTTTTCGGCGGCAGCCACAACGTAAGAACGCTTCATGTAGCCACTTTTCTTCATTGCTTCATCATCTGCGCTTTCAGGAAGCTCATGTTCCACTACGCCCAGTACGCCACCTGGCTTAAGCGCTTTGAAAAATGCGCCAAATGCATTGTCGATACCCTCGTCACCGTGACGCATATACCAGTTGTGTACGTTGCGAAACGTCAGCACCATATCGGCACTACCTGCGTCGCTAATATCTAACGCTTTGATTGGGTCGAATGCAGTAAGCTCAGCACCTTCGTACTTCATGCCCGGCTTCATTTTTTCTTTGAAGCCTTCTACCGATTTTTTAAAGTAACCGCTGGTTTCATCATCAACGTAAAAGTGAGCAGCTACATACTTACCGTTATCTTTTACAACAGAATAAAGGATGTCGGCGTACCAACCACCACCTGGAGAGATTTCTACCACAGTCATGTCTGGGGTAAGGCCAAAAAAGCGCAGTGTTTGCTGAGGATTACGGTACTCATCGCGTACTTTTGCACTAGCAGAGCGGATATCGCTCATTGCGGCATCAGAAATCGCATCTGCGCTGGCATAAGTAGCACTTACACCTAGGGTTGCGGCTAACACATATTGGGCTAATTTTTTCATTCTTATTTCCTTTTTCTGTCGAGGGTAGGCGAATAACATAACACTATTACTACAAATTACCACGGGTCAGATCAAGCCTATCAGCTAACCCCTATTTGCACTTACGCCTTAGCAGAATAATTCGCAACCCTGTCGCTTCGATGAGATTTCACTACAACCAAGCAAATGACCTCGAGTCTGCGTATTTAAAAGGGTTAAGGAAAAATAACAAACACACAGTAAAGCCACTAAATGCCACTTTACTGCGTGTTTAACTTAGGTGTTGGTGTCCCTCACTAAGCCTGCACTAAAAGGTATTGCGTTAATACTTATTAGTGACGGAAGTGGCGCATACCCGTGAACACCATAGCAATGCCGTGCTCGTCAGCGGCATCAATGACTTCTTGGTCGCGCATAGAGCCGCCTGGCTGAATGACTGCTTTAATACCTGCTTCAGCCGCAGCGTCGATACCGTCGCGGAATGGGAAGAATGCATCAGACGCCATTACAGAGCCTGCAACTTCAAGGTTCTCATCAGCTGCTTTAATACCCGCAATTTTTGCAGAGTAAACACGGCTCATTTGGCCTGCGCCCACGCCTACCGTCATACCGTCTTTGCAGTAAACAATCGCGTTAGACTTAACGTATTTTGCTACCTTCCAGCAGAACATAAGGTCGCGTAGTTCATCTTCGCTTGGCTTACGCTTAGTCACAACTTCTAGGTCTTCCATTTCAACCATGCCGAAGTCGCGCTCTTGTACTAATAAACCGCCGTTTACGCGCTTAAAGTCATAACCTTCAGTTAGCTGACCAGCCCAATCGCCACACGCTAGAAGACGTACGTTTTTCTTCGCACTTACTACTTCTTTCGCTTCATCGCTTACTGTCGGCGCAATAATTACTTCCACAAATTGACGGTCAACAATCGCTTGCGCTGTTTTCGCATCAAGCTCGCGGTTAAATGCGATAATGCCGCCAAATGCAGACGTAGGGTCAGTTTTAAACGCGCGGTCATAGGCACTTAAAATATCTTCGCCAATCGCTACACCACATGGGTTAGCGTGCTTAACGATTACACATGCTGGCTCTTCGAATTCTTTCACGCACTCAAGGGCTGCATCGGTATCAGCGATATTGTTAAACGAAAGCTCTTTACCTTGAAGCTGGGTAGCAGTGGCAACAGAGGCTTCCTGAATATTGTTTTCAACATAGAATGCCGCTTCCTGGTGGCTGTTCTCTCCGTAGCGAAGATCTTGCTTCTTGATCAGCTGCATGTTGTAGGTACGTGGGAATTCACTGTGCTGATGATCACAGTCTGCTTCACAACCAGTGCTGTCTAAACGGGCACCAAAGTAGTTTGCAATCATGCCGTCGTATTCAGCAGTGTGCTCAAATGCTTTAATGGCAAGGTCGAAACGGGTGTTGTACGTTAACGAGCCGTTGTTGTCGTTCATTTCAGCAAGTACGCGAGAGTAGTCAGACGCATTAACCACAATAGTCACATCTTTATGGTTTTTTGCAGCAGCGCGCACCATAGTTGGGCCACCGATATCAATATTTTCAATTGCATCTTCTAGCGTGCAGTCTTCGTTTGCCACGGTAGCAGCAAACGGATAAAGGTTAACCACCACAAGATCGATAGGCGCAATGCTGTGTTCTTCCATCACCGCTTCATCGGTACCGCGACGACCAAGGATACCGCCATGAATTTTCGGGTGAAGAGTTTTAACACGGCCAGCCATAATTTCTGGGTGACCTGTGTGATCAGACACTTCTTTAACAGGTAAGCCAGCGTCAGCGAGAAGTTTCGCAGTACCGCCCGTCGACAGAAGTTCTACGCCAGCGTTATGCAGCGCTGTCGCGAAATCGAGGATACCGGTTTTATCAGAGACACTAAGGAGAGCACGTTTAATTGGTTTTGGTGTTTGCATAAATTTTAAGTTTCTAATGTTGTAGTGTTGAAACAAAAAGAGCACCGATTGGTGCTCTTTGGTGGGCAAAGCCCTTGGAATCTTAGTTCATGCCGTATTGCTTAAGCTTCTTGCGAAGTGTGCCACGGTTGATGCCCATCATGATGGCAGCGCGGGTTTGATTGCCGCGTGTGTAAGTCATGACTTCTTCTAGCAGCGGCGCTTCAACTTCAGCCAGTACCATTTCGTACAGGTTATCGATGTTTGCGTTATCCAATTGCTTAAGGTACTTATTAACCGCTTGCTTTACAGAGTCACGCAGTGGCTTTTGAGCTTGCGTTTGTGAAGGCGTAGTTACTGTAGTAGTAAAAGGTGAAGTCACGTTTTGATCGAACATAATACTGTGTTGCTCTTAAGTTAGTCATCACTATGCTGCGGGAGAAATCTGTCGGGTTTCTCGAGTCTGCAGCGCTTGAAAATATGCATTTAGTGCATCGAGTTGCTCATTTGCATCATCGATAGCGTTAAACGTTTTACGAAACTGACGATCCGTATCGTGCTCCGCGAGATACCAGCCCACGTGCTTACGGGCAATTCTCACACCGGCTATGTCGCCATAAAAGTCCTGCACATTTGCTACGTGCTCATGCAAGAGTTCATATAACTCTGACAGCGGCGGTGCTGGTAGGTTCTCGCCCGTTTCAAGATAATGTTGGATTTGCTTAAATATCCAAGGTTTACCTTGCGCGCCGCGACCTATCATTACGCCATCTGCACCGGTGTAATTCAGCACCTCTTGTGCTTTCTCTGGAGAAGTAATATCACCATTTGCAATAACAGGAATTGAAATTGCCGCCTTAATTTGGCGTATGGTGCTGTATTCAGCTTCTCCTTTATACATACAAGCTCGTGTTCTGCCGTGAACAGCAAGCGACTGTATGCCGTTTTGCTCTGCAATGCGGGCAATCTCTACCCCATTGCGATTTTCTGGGTTCCAACCGGTGCGAATTTTCAGTGTTACGGGTACGTCAACAGCATTAACTACTGCTTTAATAATCGCTTCCACTGTGTCTGGGTATTGAAGCAAGGCAGAGCCTGCTAGCTTCTTATTAACCTTCTTAGCAGGACAACCCATGTTGATATCGATGATTTGCGCACCGTTCTCAACATTAAATTGCGCTGCTTGAGCCATAAGCTCAGGGTCGGCCCCAGCTATCTGTACAGAGCGAATGCCTTCTTCACCCTCATGATTCATACGCGCTTGTGATTTAGCTGTGTTCCAAACTTTCGGATTACTCGAAAGCATTTCTGAAACAACAAGGCCTGCACCTAAGCGCTTACAAAGTTGGCGAAACGGTCTGTCTGTTACGCCAGCCATGGGGGCCAACATCAAATTGTTTTCTAACTCGTAAGGTCCAATTCGCATTGTAAAATGTATAGCTCGCCATCTAAAACTGCACAGAAAATATACACCCGGCTAAAACGGGGCGCTAAGTGTACGTGTTTTCGCAAGGCTTGAAAAGGCTAAAAATCGCACAAAATTTCACTTCGTGGTCTTGACAGTGAAAAAAATCTGTCACATTAGTAAGCTAACGTCGTTTTTAGTTTAAATATTGTACGAAAGTCTTACAGCCCCCGATTTGAAAGGGCTGTAATGTGAAAAAAATTAACAATTAATTAGGCGGCAACGTGCTTTTTCGTACAAATTTTCGTCGCAATTTTGAGGTGGTTGACCGAAAACACACTATTCTAACTGGGCGTAATATTCACCGACTGGTCGGTTTATCGCTCAAACTTAGTGTTTTTTGCCCGACACTCTCGCCCATTCGCCATCTATGGCACTGGGTTCAAGTGTAATATCTTGAGCGTACGCTTCTTCTATGCGCGTAACTTGCTCCGCCAAAATGCCAGAAAGAACTAACAAACCGCCTGATTTGCAGTAATTTGTAATCACGCTTTGAAGTTCTAGTAATGGACCTGACAAGATATTCGCCATCACCACATCGGCTTCTAGTTCAGGTTGGTCTTCAGGAAGGTATACATCCAGACGGTCTTCAACGCCGTTGCGGCGCGCATTTTCTTTCGTTGCCTGAAGGGCTTGTGGGTCAATATCAATACCAATAACGCGCTTAGCACCCAATTTCAACGCTGCCAGCGCTAATATTCCTGAGCCACAGCCAAAATCGACCACGGTTTTATCTGTCATATTTATGCCGTCTAACCAGCGTAGGCAAAGTGCGGTAGTAGGATGCGTACCTGTGCCAAAAGCAAGGCCTGGGTCCAACATAACATTAACGGCATCAGGGTCTGGAACGTCACGCCAGCTTGGGCAAATCCACAAGCGCTCGCCAAACTGCATAGGATGGAAGTTATCCATCCACTCTCGTTCCCAGTCTTTGTCTTCAAGTGGTTCTAGCTTGTACTTAAAGTCTGGACCTAAGACTTTGGCTTTACCCAAACGCTGAAGGATGCCTTTCATATCGGCATCTGCTTCGAACAGCCCGACTACTTGAGTGTCTGGCCACAATAACACTTCACCCGGCTTGGGCTCGTACATTGGGGTGTCTTTCGCGTCTACATAGGTAACCGCCTGCGAGCCATTTGCAGTTAGCATGTCTCCTATTGATTCTGCATATTCAGAAGAGGTATTAATTCGAAGTTGTAGCCAAGCCATAGTTGTCGTTCGTTGGGACCTTTGTTGGTCATTGTACCTTTGCTTGGCGTTAAACAAAATGCAGGCAGGCGAAAAGCTTTAAGTAAATCAGAACGCGATGCTTACAGAGGCATGATCAAATCTAACCACTTTGGTTCTCAACAGGCTCTCAAGTACCCAATAAAACTTGGCTGCTCAATTGATTACGTAAGCCTCGAGAAAAACTAACCTTTTGTCGACTGGTGAAATTCTAATATAAGTTTATATTATGAGAAGGGTATCGTTTAATTTATAGTTTGGTTCATCTGTTGTATGCGCGCACTTTTATCTGCTGTTTGTTTACTGTGTTTTATCATACCGCTTAGCGCGAAAGAGCTAGATGTGGTTGTGGGCTGGAACAAGCCTCCATACGTTATTTCACAAGAACACACCGGCTTTGAAGTTGACTTGGTGCGGGCGATCCTTGCTGAAATGGGATATGGATTGTCGCCTATTTATGTTCCTTTCGGGCGTACGGCAAGGCTATTAAAAGATGACGCCGTTGACATTGGACTTACCCTTAATCTTGCACACACAGTCGATCAAAGCATTTTATCTGAGCCATATATTATCTATCAGAACGTCGTGGTAACACGCGCAGACAGAGAACTGACGATAGACAGTATCGACGATTTGAAAGGTAAAAGCGTCATTGCTTTTCAAACCGCTCAATCGGTATTAGGTGAGGACTTTGGGCGAACTCTCGCATCGCAAACTACCTATATAGAAATGGCACGACAAGATCGTCAAGTGGACATGCTGATGCGTGGTAGCATTGATGTAGCTATCCTAGATAGAAACATTTTTAATTATTTCAAATCTAAAAATGGCACTTACTCTCAAGATAAGACCGTCTTTCATGAGTTGTTTCCCATCTCAGCGTACAGTGCGGCGATCCCTGACCCAGAGCTACGAGCTAAATTTAACGCTACGCTTCGTCTTTTTATTGAAGACGGGCGGTATCAATTACTACTTGATGAGTACAAGCTCGACAATCTCCTTCACAAGCTTCCCAATGCAAATGTTGCTAACTAGATATTAACTTTATTGTCTAGACAGTGAACTATTTCTGATTCAACGTATAAGAAACTAACACTACATTGGTGCGAGTTTGTTCTGTAGCAAAATTAATCTTCGCTAAAACAAGCACTAGAACTATGCGTTAAGGAAGAACCTATGCTCAAACGGTGGTATTTACTGGCTATTGTTGTGTTATGCACTGCATGCGCGTCACAAGCAAATCTTAATAATGACATCGAACAATGGCTGGATAAGCCTGCCCACATTCAAGCGCAAGCTATTGCAAGTGGTGATACTACCTCTGCTGAAATCGTCAGCGGTTATATTGCCCGCATTAAACAGCTAGATACAAAGGTTAATAGTATCTTAGCGCTTAACCCAAACGCGCTGACCGAAGCGAAAGTCATCGACAAAAAAATAGCGAGCGGTGAAACACTTGGCCCTCTGGCTGGCATCCCAGTTCTCTTAAAAGATAATATCGAAAGTACAGAAATGCCCACCACTGCAGGCTCAATGGCGCTGCTCAATAACGATACCGGTCGCAATGCGTTTATTGTGGAAAAACTGAAAGCAGCTGGGGCAATTATATTGGGTAAAACCAACTTGTCTGAGTGGGCTAACTTTCGTTCAGAGTCTTCGGTGAGTGGCTGGAGCGCTGTGGGTGGGCTTACCCGAAACCCACATATACTATCAAGAAGTGCGTGTGGCTCGTCATCGGGTTCAGGGGCGGCAATGTCGCTTCGTTTGGCGTCTCTTGCTGTGGGCACTGAAACCAATGGTTCTATTATATGTCCCGCGTCTATAAACGGTGTAGTAGGCTTTAAACCCACAGTGGGTTTACTTTCAAGAACTCACATTGTGCCTATATCTTTCAGTCAAGACACCGCGGGACCAATGACATCTAACGTTCAAGATGCCTGGCTGATGACGTCAATTATGGCAGGCACAGATGCAGGCGATAACGCTACGCTAGATGCAGACTCTCATCGTCCAGCTATGCCCGCATCGTCCATGCTTGCTACCGATTTAAAAGGTAAGCGAATTGGTGTGGTTAGGTACCGCCAAGGCGATAATCCTCATGTACTCGCCGTATATGAAAAGGCGTTGAACCAGCTAAAAGCATCGGGCGCTACGTTGGTGGACATCAGCGACTTCTCTCAGCCAGATTCTTTTTGGGCCGACTCTTACAATGTTTTGCTTAGCGAGTTTCATCATAGCATCAACGAATACTTGTCGACGTCGCCAGCAGAGCTTCCTGTTAGGAACTTATCAGAGCTCATCGCGTTTAATAATAAAACAGAACGCGAGTTAGCGTTATTCGACCAAGATATATTCGAGAAGTCGCTCGCGTCGACAGCCATTAACAGTGAAAAGTATCAAAATGCGCTGCGCCTTATTCAAGACACTGCAGGCAAGAACGGTATCGATACATTATTAGCAAAACACAACGTTGATATATTGGTTGCGCCCTCGAACAGTCCATCATTTCTTATCGACGGAGTATACGGCGACCATTCGCCAGCCGGCTTTATTGGTGTAGGGTATTTGGCTGCCATCGCTGGTTATCCGCATCTCACAGTGCCTGCCGGACAAGTAAAAGATCTTCCTGTGGGAATTAGTTTTATTGGTGGTAAGTGGCAAGACGAAAGTGTTTTGAAAATAGGTCGAGTCTTTGAAGCAAAACACGGCTTCTTCATTAAGCCTGGCCTTCTGCCTACACGTTTTGACAACCCAGCGTTGAAAGGTATTGATGAAGGGGTTCGAAGTAACCGCTAAGCAATGGTAATTTAAGATCTTTTGAAAGATGCTGAACTGGGAAAGTTTTGATTATTAAAGTGATTCAAATTATTTGAGTATTTCAGTTAGTGAAGGTCATTTTATATTCTGCTCACAATTTTAAAAATAAGTTAAAAAAATATGGTTAAATTTTTGTTAATATGCAAAGCTTACGCTTGTTGACTTGAACGGTACGTCTTTTCAGACAGTCACATTACGTACACTACTCATTGCCTGAATTCGCTTGGCGAGAAGAAGTGTAGTACAGAGTTCAACACACATAAACAATGACTGCGGTAAATGTCACTTCATTCTAGATTATCACTATGGAGGTGTATCATGTCTGGAACTTCTGAAGCAGTTACTCAGGCCACAAGACTAAGCGAAATTGGATTCCCTGAATTTACGACTAAACTAATAACCGATGTATTTGACGCATTAATCTCTAGTAACATCCGCCAAACCGAAGCCTATATTGAGCTTCTTCAACAAACAAGTAAATCGCTTTCTTCTTTTATCAATGACACCAAAGATGATATTAGCGGTGACATGATTTTAGATTTTTTAGCGCGAGCGTTACCCGCTGATGTAGACAACCAAGAGAAAGTTACCGCTGTAGAGAATAACGGAGGAAACGCGACATTAAATCAAGATCAAGCCAATGCATTAAATGCAGCGCTTGAAACCCCGGAGGAAGCGGGAGTCGCCGACAATAATCAAATCGCTGTAGATGGTCAAAACTCGTATGACGCTATTCTTGATGCGGTAGCAAGGCGAATATCGGTGAATAAATACGACATGCTTAAAGAAATGGTTAAGCAAGGAATATTGCGCCTGGTCATTGAAAATGGAGACATAGAAACTCGTTTGACGTTTACAACCTATGGCTCGTCCTTTAGCAGAGAAACACAAAATAAATACAACCGCAAAGCGTTTTCCGCACAGGCTCGCGCTAAAACCGGCTCCATCTTATCGAGTTGGGTCAAAGCTTCGGCATCTACTAAGTATTCGAATGTGACAGTTACGACAACGAGTAAAGTTGATCAAGATAGATCAGGCTCAAGAGTGAATATTTTTGGTGGTGTGAAAATAAACTTCCGCACCGATTATTTACCGTTAGATCAGTAGGAATACACGCCATGTCAAACTCAGCTCTTAATGAGCTGGGTTTTGCCGAGTTTGTGGCAAAACTCATCTCAGATACGTTTGGTGCGGTTCTCGCATCGCAGATTGAACAACAAGATAAAATATCAGAACTAAACAATTTATTGACACTTTCAGACGACGAGTTTGTTGCAAAATGTATGCAAGACGATGAACTTGTTTTCCAATTAGAAGAAAATCTTAAACAGCGTTACCCATTTGATAGCGATGTTGAACACGCGGTCTACAAGGGGGCACCGTATCAAGCACCGACGCAGCAAAAAGAAGAGTCTCCCTCGTTTTTTAAAGACCTAGGAATTTCACTAAAAGAAAAACTGGACTTTTCAGGCAAAAAATTAACTGAGGAAGGTGCGAAGAAGATTAAAATAGCTGTCATGCTAACCATTGCCCAAAAGCAGCGGCAATTGCTCTCTGATGTGTTGATAAACGGTATTCCTAAACTTTCTGTCGATCACGGCAAGATAAACGCAAAGCTCACTTTTAGCATGAAGGAAGATAGCTCTCAGGAAGAGGAGGAAGAGAACGACTCAGCACCGAGTAGCAACGCAACAATAACTAGAAACTTTGGTCTGAGTAATTTGTCAGTAGCCAATCGTTTCGCCGGGGTCATCGATACATCAAAATTGATAAAAACAAGGCTTAATATTACGCCTGCAAGTAATCGAGCGCCGCAAGACGCACAAAGTAGCGCAAACATCTACAGCGAAGTTGAAATTCATTTCAAGTCTATTTTATGAGTACTTCTACTGACGTACAGAGCTTAATTTGGCTTATACATGCTGAAATGGCAACGGTGATGAATACCTTAGCCTTTCAGCAGTCTAGTTTTGGTGTAGAGAGTATACGAGTAAGAATGGGCCAACTAACTGATGATGAAAATAATAATAGCACCGCACCTCAACTTGATCCCCAGCGCTACCCACTCGCACAAGATGGTTGGTTACTAGACGTTCATTACAATGTTCATTCTATGGACACGCCTTTTGTGCCAGCGAAGTGGAAAGGCTTAAAAAGCGACATTGAGGTCATACGCCTTCAAGGTGTTGGTCCACAACTTACCAAGCGATTACACAAGTTACATATATTTACCATCGGTGAACTTAGTCGTATGAAAGCCGAATTAGTCAGGACCCACGAACTGAGGCCGTACCAAACAATAGCTGCACTAGCCTTAACGGTGCCGCCCGTCGCATTAACTTCTGAAATTCTTAAAAACTCGCCGCTGTGGTTAATTGACAACGAAACATGGTTAAGCACAAAAGTGTCTTCAACAAAACATTTTCGCGCACTTTCTAATTGGCTGCGACAGTTAGAGGTTTGTTTGGACAATAAGTGGCTATCTCGAGTTTCGCTGTACGAAATTGTTGGTTAAATACGCCCAATATTTTTAATTCAGCGAAAAATAGTCATCATATCTTCTTGTTGATCACTACACACGACAGATAGATGGCCTTGTTTAACCTAGGAACTTGTACTTATACGACTATTCTTAGCCTAACAAAACGCCCGACTAACAATAGACGGGCGTTAAATGAAGTTGCAATGGCTAAGGTTGTTAACCTGGCTTTTTCACCCAAGCGCTACACCAGCCATCAGCGTTAACAAGCTTATTAGGGAAAATGTTACAAGGGCGGTGTTGTTCGCCATCGGCGCCCTGCACGTACATGCAGTTTGCGCATTTTGCACCTTCAACAGTTGACGACGGTGTGTAGTTCAGTGCTTTTGCAGTAGGGTCATCAGCACTCAATTGTTCTTGAGCCTGAGCACGTAACGCTACACCACCTAATGTAAGACCGATAACTGTCGAGCCAGAAAGCTTTAAAAAGTCACGGCGATTTACAGATTTCATAACATTCTCCTTAAGAGATAGAAACGATAATGATTCTTTTTTATTCAGTGCCTTAAACGCAAAAACCTGCCCAAAGAGGCAGGTTTTGTTTCATGTTTAAATACTATCTCTTTTTGAAAAAAGATCGAACGAAATGTCGCATTTTCGCTTGATCCAGATTAAATAAACTTCAGAGTTACAACCTTAAGTATTGAATGTAAGACCGTTGGACAGTTTATTAGTTCACTTCACGGTTAACTTTACATCGGGCTTTGCATACGCAAATTGCGCAATTCGTTGTGTGCTGTGGTAGCTGTCTAGGCCTGAGATACAGGCCGTTTGCGCTTGCTCTATATCAGCATAGCCGTCTGAATCTATTATTTGCTCAGGAACGTAGAGCTCTTGGATCTCGCCGATAACCATTTCGGTTTCATTAAGCAAAGTAAAATGCTGTGCTACTTTTAAGCCCATTTTAATTTCACTTTCTTTGACATACGGCGCACTGAAGGACTCATTGATCTGCGCGGTTAACCCAACGGCTTCAAATTCACTTTCATCTGGCGCATAGCGGGCTGATGTTTGGTGGGCTTTGTCGACCCAGTCAACAGCCACGTGATTTAGCGTATAAAAGCCCTGCTGTTTTATATTGCTCAACGTATCTCGCGTGACGGTATGTGGACGCATGATCATGCCAATGAGAGGCGGGTTTGCACCGACATGAACAATAGAGCTCACTATAGCCAAATTGTTTGTAACGCCGTTTGTTGTACCCACCAAAGTCGCCGATTTAAAACCAGACAAACTATTGATTAGGTTTGCGCGGTAGCGCTGTGCAAGGGCGTCTATATCACCGCGGGTAAACTGCTTAGTCATTCTCTCTTTCTGCCTCTATCTGAATGTCATCACCGTGCTGATAAGCAGTAAGCTCAATGGGCTGACAACACACTTGGCAGTCGAGCACCTGTACTTGGCCAACATCGTTAATTTCATCTATTTCAACATCATTTGGGGCCATACAGTAAGGACAGGAAAAGCCCATGGAACGAGTTAAACTCATATTTAAATGCCTTTGTAATCACTAATGCTATTTGTTACGTAATGCAAAGACGAGTGGATTTTCTTTTAGACACGTGTGGGAACTCTTCTTCGTTGAATTGACAAGGGCTCGTTTGACACAGATATTTCACTAAAAGAGACAAATAAGGTACGGCGAGAGTATCACATTGCTAAAAACAAAAGTGAAAAGAGTGGCCTTGACCTTCCCGAAAAAACTAAGCCACCAGTTGTGCAGGTAAGGTCAATTTAAATTGGATAGTGGGTTAATCTAACTTAGTTAGCTACGATTTTTATTGCTGGAAACAAAATACGTTTACTGGTGAACCCTGACAAGTTCTCGGAGCTTCGAATGCTTATTATGCCCTTGATCTCTAAGTTTCTTAAGTTCTCCGGTTCTTTTGCTTTCTTTCTTCGACCATGATGGATCCAGTTGCGTTTTTACTTCATCTACAAGGTCGTGGTAGCGAATGAAGAACTCTTTTGGTGTTTGTATAGTTGGTTTGACGGCCATTAGTTCCAGCATAGTGTTCAGGCAGCCTTTTAAATAATGTTCAAGGTGAGCACAAAGCTGTTCTAGACCTTCAATGTTCCGAGCATCATGGACGATCAAATTTCGAACACGATAGATTCTTCTTAGTTGCTGCCTAACTTTCTTCTCGTGGTTAGCAATTCTTTCATACATAGTTATTGAGGAAGTGAAGTACTCAGAAAATACTCTGAATTTATACTGGAAAAATGGATAGTCACCCAGCTGGTTTATGACAGCTTCACTTTTCTTACCGTCCAATAAAACATCATACAAATCTATCGGCGCACAACCATCCAAAGAGAACCGGTCCTCCTCTCCTGGCATTTGGAAGTCAACCACTCCAATATTGTGAAATGCCGCGATGAAGGATTTTAGCCTCTTAGTTACGTAATCAATTGCTATGCAGGGTAATGCCGCAGCAATTACATTTTCGTCATCTCCTCCTTGTCGCTCGAACACATCTCTTGTCAGCGACTCCAAAGCAGTCCAATAGTTAGTGTACTTTAACTCCGTACTTGTTGCGTGCGAACTTACTCTTAATAACCGGAACGCGGCCGATATTTTGTTGTCTTTTGTGCCAAGGTTGTCACTTCCTGTACCTGCTTCCATACTCTGACAGAACCTTAAAAATTTTTCTTCCTCAAATTGATAGTTAGGGTTTGGTATTGGACGATGAATTTTAAATGATTTAGTACGATTATTAGCTACTAATGTTGCAGTGTATCTAGTAACTATCGTTATTTCTTGCTTGCCCAATGTATAGCTGAGCGCATCAACAAACTCTCCCAATAGGTCATAAGCTTGTGCCCCCGCCGTGGTATATGACTGAGCAGATAGAGTGCATGTTGCTTCAAGCTCTTGCTCTGATATCGGGGTAATTTGCAGCGGCCCGAAACAAATTTGAGGATCTTCTCCAGCCAACATATCTGCAAGAGCGGGGCTTTTTATTTTAAATACAAGCCGATACTCCTCTGGAGAGCTTAAAGCCACGGAAATGAGACGTTCCAATCTTTGATCGAAACTTTCCTCACCTTCCTTCATCAGGATGAATCTATAGAAAGCGTTTGTTTCTTGTATATCAGCACCGTTGGCCGACAACGCTCCAATCACCGAATTAGTCAACGAAACAATTGATTGAAATTCATTATTCCTATTTTCGCTATCAAACCCAGCTAATTTGGCCTTGAGTAATTGAAAGGCATCTTCCAGATAACTCTTCTCAAGCAAGTCCAGCAACTCTCGGCATAAGCTAACTATTAAGTTTCCATTCCTATTTACTCTGCATTGCGCATGTTCGCCAGTATTAACATTTGCATCCATGTTACAGATCATACGGTTGACAATCTGGATGTACTTTCCATCTTTGAGTACAGCGTCTTGTGTCAAGACCTCGGCCAATTCTGACGCGACAACTACACGTTTACCCGCAGCCCCGAACTGCTCCCCCATTTCGAACAAAGATAAAAGCTCTCTGACTCCTCTTATAGGGTTTATGAAGGTAGCCCTCTCACTGTCTAACGACAGTTCATGAGACATATTGAACCAGCAGTCCAAGAAAAAGGCTTGCTGAACTGAAAATCCCTTTGTTAGAATCGCCTTGTCTACCCGCATAACTTTTTGTTACCATCTAATTTTAGACTATACTAGTTGATAGTACACTAATTTAGTTCAGTTGCTCAAATAGCTAAGTGGCTGAAACATTGAAAGAATGGTCGCCTACGTGGACTGGTGCTAGTTCCCGCATGTAGACCGACCAACCTATAAAAAGGCCCTCATGTACAATAGAGGGCCTTCTTTTTTCTACAATATTAGCCATACCGTAAAACCTCCATATTCAATAGCAGAATTCTTGCTACAACCCACGAGGCAGCTTTTCCCTGAACTTGTCCTTCAAGAAGCTTCGCATTTTGAGAGTAGAGGGGGCTCTCAATATCGGCACCTAATTTACGTTGCTCTAGTTCGTCCGATAAATCCTTCCACTGCTCATCCAGTAAATCTTTCAACTCAACTTTTTGCCCATCATCAGCATCAAAACATACTCCAGTGAGGGCATCAGCATTGGTTAGAAATTCTGACTCCAAGTGTTTGTAAAGCTGGTACTCCTCTTTATGCAGAGCCTCTAAATCAACGCATTCAATAAGTCTAGATAGTGAATCAATACTACTCTGACATACAGTAAAGTGATTATTGTATCTGGACACAAAAAATGGTGTTTCAATTATATTTTGCCAGTCCTGTTCAAATGTTAAGTCTGGCAGTGATAGAGGTAATGATAAAGCAGGTTTGACGGCCAATTGTGATAAAACAGCACCGTTACAAATCATGGCAACACTAATCTGAATCCCTTCTTCAGAAAGGCATCTTAAGACAGAGAGCGACTGTTCGAGAGACTCTATTCCAGTGAGCAAATCTTTAACTTCTATCAAAAAAGCGACATCCAGACTTGGCCAAATGTGGGTGTTCTTTTTGTCAGTTGGTCGGACATAGAAATGAGCAGTAATATTTAACTCATTTTTGATCCTTGTCAGACGTTCTATTAACCTAGATTTGGCTTTTTTCTTGCAGTATCTCGCCGCTTCTAATATAGCTTTACCCTTTTTTGCTTTTCTGGCCATCAACAGCACTTCTGCTAAGTTTGATTCTGATTGCTGTTCGGAGAACTCATGAAAGATAGATGAAATATCGCGTACTTTTTTTGCTATTGAGGTAAGTTCAGAAAAAGGTGGATCTTCGATATACTTCCATATCTCTGAATCAACTAGCCCAACCAAGTCGTTAACCAAATCTGAACTATACATGGCATCAGCTTTTAGGTTTGACTTAAGGTTAATGACACCCATTTTATTCATCAAGGTTGTTAAAATCCCAGACAAAGCACCAGATAATCTATCGACCGGAACGCTTTCAGCTTGCCCTGACATGTGTCTTGGAAGGGCCTGAAAAGGGGCCACCTGAATCTCGTTTACTTCACTAATAAGCTTGTTAACTCGTTGAGCAAACTTCTCCTTGTTTAGTTTTGGCTTTGCGCCAATCCAATACTCTGAGTATTCCGATAGCAGATATTCGACTTTTCTAATAATTTGCGTCAATTCCTTTGCTTTGCAAGTATTCGTTTCATCGTAAGCTTTGTTATTTATCAGTTTGTGAAAAATAATGTTCCAAGAAACATTTACGTCTGTTGGTAAACTTGTTCGAGGAATATTTTTTTCTGCAATGGGATAACCCCCCACCTCGTATAAAACACCGTTAGGAAAAGTGGCTTTTACTGCGACAGCTGCCGCACTAGGACATAATGCAAGTAGTTTTTTGCAGTGGATTACCACTTGTTCGTGAATATCCCCTTGTGTATCTTCATCTACAACATAGTAGTCAGCACAAACCGTTTTCCCATACTTACCATTTGTTTCAATTACAGGATTACTCAGCCACGGATTCCACAACCCATAACTTTCAATAAGCTTATTTTCTCCTTCCAAACTTACCGCTAAATCTCTCGCACTCTCAGGCGAAATGGCATACATAACCGAAAGGAGTTTTATTATATCTTCAGAGAAAATATCACCTTCTGGCTTTTGGATGTGCACAGAAATAGAAGCGGGTTCCACATTACCGATTGGACATAGAGAAGAAAGGAAGTCTATGGCTTCAACAGCCCCTTCCAAATGTGGCAGTACTCCTTTAGTTGGCAGGCTTTCGAGACAATACTTTCTGTAATCGACATGCTCCAAAGATTTAAACTCTTCCAGTGCTTGAAGTACAACTTCCCAGTGTACCGATTTCGATAGCTCAGGTGGCTGAATTCCAGCTATCGCAAACATAGACACAGCCAGCCATACGGACTTCCTTACTTGGTGTTTTTGTAAGACCTCAATCAAATCTGACGCAATTAGCTCACATGAATAGAAGCCGAGCCCATTAAGGATGCCCTCCCAAAACTTGGGCGTTTTATTATCTTCAAGAGCCAGTGCTAGCTTTCTCAGAATCTGAGATTTGTCCTGCTCTTGATGGTCAACCAACATTCGAAGGACAAAGGTAGCTATTGAATCATGTGTTAGAGCTTGTAGACTCTTCCAAATCGAGTCATCAGACTTAAACACTAATTGGTCATGGGATGCCTCAAACAATTCTAGTGAACGAAGTTGATGTAACCCACCTAATACGCCTGGCCTAATTTCAAATACTAAATGTTCATTTAAAAGCCGCTTGAGGGACTTCGATAGAGTTTCTCTTGATAGGCCAGTAACTTTGAGTAAATTGTCTGTATCAATCTCTCCACCGAGCGCAGATGCTGCTGATGAGATTCGTAAAACCGCAAGCTCATCATATCGCTCTTCTTTTTCACGAGTTTCAACTTGTTCTTTAATGACATCCGAAAGGCGTTGCCCTTGCGTCAAAACATGCACGTACTCCAGCAGTAAACCTTTGGAAACATCAAACGGCTCTCTCCAATACTCCCAACTTGTTTGGCCCCGTCTGTTTAGCTGTTTCCAAACTTTTTGGGCAACCCCCTCAGTTAGGCCATGGCTAAAAATACAGATGTTTGATTTTGACTCAACTAAGTAAGAATCTTCACTCCGTACCGAGCCTAATAGGAGTAAATGATGGCGCTTTTTTACTTCAATCGCTAAGTAATTCCATACTTGTATATTCTCGCTATTAATTTCATCCATCGCGATTGCAATTGGTGATTTAGAAGACGGTTTCCGAGACTGAATGAAACTAAGAATTGCCTCCACGTCATCAATAGTTGCTCTGGGAGCTAACTCGAACCATCTGAACTGAGAAGTAAGCCGATAAACACAAGACCACATCGCAGAAGATTTACCAGCTCCAGAAGGGCCTGAGATAAGTACAATTTTGTTGCTACAGAGCGCTTCCTGATATTTTATCAATCGCTCTTCATCATCAAAAATAAGTCCGGCAGAAACATGCCCGAGACGAGCTTTAACCCCTTTGTAAAATGAAGCGTCCGTTAATGGAGATAAATCTAAAGGCACAACTATTTTTGTCTGCAATGCAAAATCAATGCGCTCCAGATCACTAAATTCTAAAGTTTTGGTAACGACTTTTTCGATATCACCAACGGAGAGTTTCTTCCTGCTTTCATATGTTAGCGAAGCATTTTCGGCTGATGTCTGAGCCACGCATTTGTATATATCAGATAGAATGCTCTCAGCGACTATTTCCGCAACCTGCAGTCTGGATTTTATGACTGATTCAGAGGCAAATTCAGGATCTTGGCAATGGAAAAAACTTCCCTTTGAACGCCCTAGGTCTTTTAGCTCTTCACTACCTATGCTTTTTTCATCTGTTTCAGTAATGATTGCAGATTTTATGTTCTCAAAATGAGCAAGTTCTGACGCTTTAATTTGGACCTTATGGAGGTAATTATTTAGCTGAGTCTTGCCTATGGTCCCTGAACTTTTTGACTTTATTTGAAGCCAAATTGAGTGTTCTTTACCTTCCAATACGCAGTCTTCAAGTCCCTCTGGAACTACAATACTGGGCGAACGCAAGCCCGCCCATTGTTCAACCAAAAGATGTGAGATGACGAGATGTTGATAGTGAAATCCTCTACCTGCCCAGGCACCAGAGCGAGACTTTTTCCACATTTCGTTACTGTTCTCACTACTCATCATTTGCATATCACCAAAATTGACAGGCTTCTAGATTCCTCGACTTGCTATAGATTGCTAACGAGAGCGTGTTGATCTTTTCGGTATGAAAAGTAAACAGAAATTGGGTCGGTTATAATGATTTTGCCAAAAAACAACATAACCTTCCCAAATGCCGAGACTCATGCTAACAGATGATAGCTGGAAACTGCTATCGAGAATCATGTATTTAAAAGGTCAAATTTACAATAAGCCTGAACATTGAATGACACTTGAAGGTATTTTGTACCGGATGTGAGCGGATATTCCTTGGCGAGATTTAGCTAGAGAGTTTGGCGAGTTGAGCGCTGTATTCAAGCGCTTTAATTTATGGTCTAAAAAGGGCGTGCTAACACAGATATTCTAGTTTTTATCCCGCATTAATGACTCACAATGGTTGTTCATTGATGGAAGCATGGTTAAAGCTCATCAGGGCGGAACTAACGTGAGCGCTCAGGCACAACAAGCCATTGGAAAAAGTAGAGGAGGGAAATCAACGAAAATACATTTAGCTATTGATAGGGGCGATTTACCTGTCTACTTCGAGCTGTCTGGAGGACAGGCTCATGATGGCAGACATGGTCAACCTCTGGTTGAGTCATCGCCTTATCCTGAAGTGGTGGTAGCCGACAAAGGCTATAACAGTCAAGCATTACGTGAGCTAGCGAGCAGCCGTAATGCTTGACTGTTATCTCGAGTAAAAGGAACAGTAAAACAGGTAACACTGATATTGACTGGGCGATATACCGTTATCGCCATTTAGTCGAGAATGCTTTTTAAAAAATTAAGAATTATCGAGCCGTAGCTACCCGATATGGCAAGTTAACCAAAAACTACCACAGTGTGGTGGCACTGGCTTTTGAACTTATGTAGTTACCAATGTGAGTTGATTAAAATATCTACAGCAAAGATCAATACGCTCTAATATGAATGAAATTTAATCATTTTCTTCTGGCGGCTTACCTAAAATCCAAATGGGTGGGGCATGAGTATCACAGCAATTAATTCCAACAGGTTCAATCGTTCACTTCAATTAGATAAAAGAGCTTGGGTAAGTTTTGTAGTAATGTTCACTTTTGATCAAAAGCCGCTTTGCGAACATACTCATGATCTTGAATGATTTACAGTGAATATCCTGAATTATGCACGAGGCCTGCCAATCAGATCTACGCTTCTTATTTATATTGCTTTACTGATATCTTCCCATCCACCCTCTGAAAGGTAGTCTCATATCAAGAATATGAGACAGGGTTTCAGCCAATGTGAGATCCCATACACATATGAGCAGATGCAATGAATGTGGGATCTTTTATTCGTTGAAGTGACAATGGCTAGTTTGTTACAAATGTTTCTCTAAAAGAGACAAATAGGGCACGGCGAATGTTTCACATTGCGTGAAATAAAGGTGATAAAACCTCGCATAGCTTGAAATGAAAGTGAAAAGAGAGGCTTTGACCTTTCCGAAAAACACTAAGCTACCGATTGTGAAGGTAAAGTCAATTTATATCAGATAGTAAACTGATCTTGCTTAGTTAGCCAAGATATTGATTGCTGGAAACAAAATATGTTTACTGATGAACGCTGACAAGTTCCCGAAGCTTCGAATGCTTATTATGCCTTTGGTCTTTAAGTTGCTTAAGTTCTCCGGTTCTTTTGTTTTCTGTCTTCGACCATGATGGATCCAGCTGCGTTTTTACTTCATCGACAAGGTCGTGGTAGTGAATGAAGAACTCTTTCGGTGTTTGTATAGTTGGTTTGACGGCCATTAGTTCTAGCATAGTGTTCAGCAGCTTTTTAAATAATGCTCAACACGCCCCTTGTATCTGATTTTAAGAGAAAAGGACAAGACTGCCATTTGACGTTTATGAGTAATCAGAAAATTGGGTGCACAAATAATAGATGTGATAGACGAAAAAGGTGACTTTGTGGCAAATAAAGTTGGTCAATGCCCGTGCTGTAATAGAGAAACTCGCCTTACTTACCATCATCATATTCCGCGAAAAATGCACAGGCGTACCTATTTTAAAAAGCACTTTAGCAAAGCGGAGCTTCAGGACGGCATTTACATTTGCAGACAATGTCACAGCGGTATACATCGATTTTATGATGAGATGACGTTGGCCAAACACTACTTCAATTTGCAGCGTTTATTGGCAGATGCGCAGCTTTCTTCGTTCTTTCATTGGGTGTCTAAACAGCGCGTACGCGTGTAAAAGTACACGCTGTGCACTATTGGCAGCAGATGTGATACCCAATCGCGGAGGATTTAATTTGATTCGCGAGGCTGTATAAATATACACTATTGGTGTTTTCATAGCCAAAGATACCTCATGCGAAAAGATTTACCGCCACGTTATTACCTTACACACTTTCACGAGTTCCTTGGGTTCTTTGAGGGTGCTAGCAGGGCGCTTCTAAGTGACGAAGCCACTGACTTTGTTAGGCGTTTTAAAGCGTTAGACGATGACAAACAGTGTATTGTTGTGCGCGCTGCAAATCGCAAGTATGCAGTGATTGACAGGACGCAGTTCAATTATAGCGAAATCGCTGTGCCACAAGAGCAAATAGATTGGCTTACCGACAACGGCTGGTTTGGTGACCTTACCCACGCTTCGCTTAATGACATCGCTGGTGTCTTGACCAAAGATGCTCTGCTTGAGCTACTTGCTGAATACGGCAGTATTCAGGGGCTCGCATCTCTCACCAAGCCTAAACTCGTGACGTTGCTTAATGAACATATCGAAGGTAGAGGCTGGCCAGAGCGCTTTTCGCTAGATAACTACTTAGTGTGCTTGTTTGACAATGCACTTCGCTATTTGCTGTTTATCTATTTTGGTAACACCAAAAGCCGTCTAAATCAGTTTTCTATGCGCGATTTAGGCGTAATGAGAACCCGTTCTGATTCCGTAACGGATACGGCGCGTTTTGAAACTAAAAGCGACGCCCAAGCGTCATGGTTTTACGCCAACCATTACAGCCAGTTAGCTTTTTATAACGATGATATGTTGCTTGCCATTGCCGAAGGTGAACTGCCCATTACAGAAGGTGTGTCGGCCTGTTTTTATCGCGACCAGTTTCTCTATGCACTAGGTCTAAAAGTGCTGATGTTTGATAGAGCGAAAGGGCTAGAAGTATTGAAAGCGGCGCAAAGCGATAAGGCAAAAGAAAAGTGGTTGAGAGAGAGCTACAAGGACGGAAATGAAAATAGTGTTAAACAGACCCTTGAAGAGATAATTGATAATCCGCAATCGGATACGCTGTTAGCATTTGCAGAAGATTTCTATGCCCGTAAATACCACAAAAAACGCACCAGTACGGTTACCGACATGCTTCGCAATGCTAGCCGTACACTGGATATTGATGTAAGCCAAAACCAACAGGTTGAGCGTGGTGTGCTGGCGCATTATGCGCGGCACGGCATTGAAGGCTGGCGCACGGAAAACCGATTATGGCGCAGTTTGTTCGGCCTTACCTTTTGGAAGCAACTTTACGAAGAAGACACGCTGGTTACGGAGTTTGATCGCAGACCGTTATCGCTTAAACAGAATAACTTTTACGCCAAGTTTAAACACAGTATTGAAGCGTTGTTACAGGCGCTTGATAGCAAAGAAAAACTGCGTTTTCATATTCACAAAATGGCCACGATGCACTATGGCAAAGTGAATAGCCTGTTTATGTGGTCTAGTCATTTGCTTACGCCTATAGAAGCGCTAATTGAGCATGGTTCGCTAGATTCTATTTATGCTTTACTTCGCATGATGTGCAAAGACTTTGAGAGTCTCCGAGATGGCTTCCCCGATATCATGGTATTTGACGGCGCACTTCGCTTTGAAGAAATCAAAGCGCCTGGCGATCAGCTTCGCCGAAATCAGCTGGTTTCAATTCAACGTTTGCAGCAAGCTGGATTTGACGTTGCGGTAACAACAGTGAAATGGATACGCGACCCAGCACAGCCTTATGTTGTGGTAGATATAGAGACCACTGGAGGAAACAGCAGCTACAACCGGATTACCGAAATAGGTATGGTAAAACTTGTTGGTGGGAAAGAGGTAGACAGGTTTCAAACCCTGTTAAATCCGCAGCGCCGAATTCCTAGCAACATTACCCGCCTTACTGGAATTTCGGATGACATGGTGGCAGATGCTCCGCTTTTTGCTGAAGTAGCGGAACACGTGGCAAATTTCACCGAAGACGCTGTGTTCGTGGCTCACAACGTAAACTTTGACTATGGGTTCATCAAGCAAGAGTTTGCAAGACTAGAGCAAAGTTTCAGGCGACCCAAAATGTGTACCGTTCGCGAAATGCGTCGCACCTATCCTGGGCTGCCTTCTTACTCGCTGGCAAACTTAACAAAGCATTTTCACATAGAAATGGAGCAGCATCACCGCGCGCTGAGCGATGCGAAGGCCGCCGCCGAGTTGTTGAAGCTAGCATTTGAAAAAGACGATGAGCAAGTGAGCGTTTAAGTCGGCCACTAATTGTTTGTAAGTTTAGCGTACTTGAACTGAACAAAATGAGCCGAAAATAAGTATGTAGTGGGGTTAAACACGCATATTGAGATGTAAGAAATGGCATTAACTGAAGAACAAGAATCACGTGTAATTGAAATGGCGTGGGAAGACCGTACGCCTTTCGAGGCAATAGAGCGTTTGTACGGGCTGCCTGAAAAAGATGTGATAAAGCTTATGCGTAAAAATCTTAAACAGAAAACCTTCAAGAACTGGCGAGAGCGCGTGTCGGGTAGAAAAACCAAACATGCCAGCCTGCGCCCTGAAGGTGTGGACAGAGGATACTGCCCCTCTCAATACAAATTTAAAGGCGCTAATAAGTAGCGTGTAGAAGCCTTTCCTATAGAAGCGGAGCTGCCTTTATTTTTTGGGAGGCGAAATAGTAGTAATCGGCAAAAGAAACGCAGTTAACTGCTGACGCATGGGCGTGGGAAAAACGATCGTGTTTTCTGATTGCAAAATACTATTAGCGTGGTGAACCTGACGCAATAGATTTTGATAGGTGTTGTCATTTTGCTGAATCGCTTCTACCTTGTTCATGACAAGCTCAATGAACTCTGCAGGAGAAACGTCTGTATGTTGTTTGATCTCAAACGCCAGTGCCTTTAGCACGTAGGCTTCCCACTCCTTTCTATAACTGTCTTTCAGCCGTTCCGGGTAAAGCGTTAAGTCAGATATATCTTGCGCTAAGTCTACGATATCGAGAGGATCATCAAAAAGGACGCGAAACGCAAGAAGCGCTTCATCGGAGAGTCGGGAAATGGGAAGTTTTTCTTTGAACTGAGCGTAACGGCTGGGCACAAGAACACCTTCAGATTACGATTATTAGAGTTAAACAATACGAGCTTTAGCGCTTCATTAGACTAAAGTTTAATAAACTCAACTTTAAGTTTAAAGCTTAAGAGATTAAAAATACGTAATCTGCGGCAACTGAACTCACAATGGCGACAAGCCGTAATTTATTATGCACTGTTAAAGTGTGTACGCGTTCTTGCTGTTTGGCCCATCGTTTGATGGGCCTTTTTTATGTGGTGTAGGCGCTTCGTTTCATTCAACTATCGAAGGAGAGTTTTACTCCTGCCAATAATCGACTGACGCTATCTACCACATCAGCTCTTATAAACCATTCAACATCATGCTTCTCAGATAGCACGCCACTAAATTCCAGAGAGCCGCCGTGACCAGTTCCTAAAAAGTCTTCAATTAATTCAGCGCGCTCACCAAAACTACTGTCTATATAGGAATAGTAAGCAAAATATTCGATAGGATATGATGTGTTAAAAGCGCTTGCAGTGAATTCGCCGCTGGTGCCCACTACAACTTTCGCAGCACTTTCATCAGTACGCTGCACTAATTCAATGAACGCGGTATCTTGTTCATTAATACGTAATCGATATTCTGCCCTGGCAAATGTACCGTTCAGCATTCTTTCAAAACTGGCTTCGTAGCTATGTCGTTGTCCCATCTTGGCCGAATATTCAATTTCGAAATACTCATCCTCTTCGCCAATATTAAAGGCTTCAGATGCTTCAGCATTTGCAAGTTGACCAACGACTATTTCAATGGCGGTGTCGTTTTGCAATTGCCTCACGTGACGTACCCCCGTTATCCAACCATCTTTTGACAAGCCGGTGGAAGAAACACGCCCTTTGTAAGTTGGAATAACACCTAACTCAGTTTTCCCCGAATCGGTTTCATGCCTTAAGTACAGTCGCCTTGCGTAGAGATAATCAGTGTTGTCGCTGCCGAATGTATTGTGGCTTGATGAAAAGTCATCGCCAGTCACCACAAAGCTGTTTACTGACCACGCAGAAGTGATGGCAAGAGAGGGATAGTAACGCAGTCGATATTGTTCGCGGCTTGGGCGGTTAGAACGATTATCGTAACGAACCTGAATATCTAGCTTCTGTGAGAAGGTGGGCGCTATTTGTTCTGCCTGCGCGTTAGTTCCTGCAATGGCTATCAGCGGTAAAATAAACAAAAAAGGATTTCGCACCTGTTTAACCCTAAACAACATGATTAAGTAGTTTATACATTAATTAGCGCAACATATAACGGCTTAAGAAAAAAATACAAAAAAAAGCCGGCAGGGATGCCGGCAATAAGTGGAGTGGGACTCCAATGAGGGTAAAACACACAAAAGCATTAAAACTCAGGGAGATGTCTTAAAACTTATATGCAGTATAGAACCAGTTTTTAAATTGGAAAATCGTTAAAAATTGATTGTAGTAATCGGAAAATTAGAATGTGCTGAATAGCGAATAGCGAATAGCGAATAGCGAATAGCGAATAGCGAATAGCGAATAGCGAAGAAAGAAAATTGGGCTACACAAAAAACAGCGTGTAGCCCAAAGGGGGGATTAGGCTAAACCTAGCTTCTTCTCTAGGTAGTGGATGTTGGTTCCACCCGCGAAGAAGTTTTCATCGGCCATAATGGCACGCTGAAGAGGGATGTTCGTTTTAATCCCTTCAACCACAATCTCTTCAAGGGCGTGGCGCATACGAGCAATCGCTTCGTCGCGGCTTTCACCATAAGTGATAAGCTTACCAATCATTGAGTCGTAGTAAGGAGGCACGTGGTAGCCCGCGTAAATATGCGACTCCCAACGAATACCTAAACCACCTGGCGCATGGAACATATCAATAGGGCCAGGGCTAGGAATAAAGGTTTGTGGATCTTCTGCGTTAATTCGACATTCAATAGCGTGACCACGAATTTGAATTTGCGACTGATCAATTGATAGTGGCTGACCGGCTGCAATGCGAAGCTGCTCTTTAATAAGGTCAACGCCTGTGATCATTTCAGATACTGGGTGCTCTACCTGAATACGGGTATTCATTTCAATGAAATAGAATTCACCGTTTTCATACAGGAACTCGAATGTACCTGCTCCGCGGTAGCCAATTTCAATACAGGCTCTGCGGCAGCGATCGCCAATCTTAGTGCGCATTTGCTCAGAAATACCCGGTGCAGGCGCTTCTTCAACAACTTTTTGGTGGCGACGCTGCATTGAACAGTCACGTTCACCTAAGTGAATAGCGTTACCTTGGCCATCGGCTAATACCTGAATTTCAACGTGACGTGGGTTCTCAAGGAATTTTTCCATGTAAACCGTTGAGTTACCAAATGCAGCGCCAGCTTCCGCTTGCGTTGTTTCAATGGCTTTAATCAACTCAGCTTCGCTGCGCACCACGCGCATACCACGACCACCGCCGCCGCCCGCAGCTTTAACGATGATTGGGTAACCAATGCGCTTAGCAATGGCTTTGTTGCGCTCTACGTCGTCAGTTAGCGGGCCGTCGGAACCGGGTACACACGGTACGCCTGCTTTTTTCATGGCGTTGATAGCAGAAACTTTGTCACCCATAAGGTTGATAGTTTCAGCTTTAGGGCCAATGAAAATAAAGCCGCTTTTTTCTACCGCTTCAGCAAAGTCTGCGTTTTCCGCTAGGAAACCGTAACCTGGGTGAATAGCAATAGAGTTAGTGACTTCTGCAGCAGCAATAATGCGAGGAATGTTCAGGTAGCTTTCGGTTGCCGATGCTTTACCAATACAAATTGATTCGTCAGCCAGCAACACGTGCTTCAAGTTTTTATCCGCAGTAGAGTGCACTGCTACGGTTTTGATGCCTAGTTCTTTACAGGCTCTCAAAATACGCAGGGCAATCTCACCACGGTTAGCAATAAGTACTTTATCTAGCATAGTTAAGCACTCGCTTATTCAATGATGAACATTGGCTGGTCAAATTCTACAGGGTCTTGGTTTTCAACCAAGATTGCCTTAACCACACCGGCTTTATCTGCTTCAATTTGGTTCATCATCTTCATCGCTTCAACGATACAAAGCGTGTCGCCAACTTTCACTTGCTGACCCACTTCTGCAAATGCTTTTGCCGTTGGTGAAGATGCACGGTAGAACGTACCGACCATTGGAGACTTAACAACGTGACCTTCTGGCTGAGCTGGCTCTGCTGGTGCTTCAGAAGCAGTGGTAGCGGCCGCCGCTGGAGCGGGTGCCATTTGCGGTGCCGCTGGTGCTGCAAAGCTGTAGTTCATTGGCGCTTGAACACCCGTTGGACCACGGTGGATGCGTACAGACTCTTCGCCTTCAGTGATCTCTAGCTCGGCAATGCCAGATTCTTCCACTAGTTCGATGAGTTTTTTAATCTTTCTAATATCCATGTTCTGTCTCTGCTTTATTTTTGCGATTTCGGTAAATTGATTGCTGCAGTAAGCGCGAGCGAGTAGCCCATGGCACCAAGGCCAACAATGACGCCAGCTGCAACATCAGAAAAATAGGAATGGTGACGAAACGGTTCACGGGCATGAACGTTCGACAAATGCACCTCAATAAACGGGATATTGACACTTAATAATGCATCGCGAAGAGCGACGCTGGTGTGCGTGAAGGCAGCAGGATTAATAATAATGGCATCAACAGTACCCATAGCAGCGTGCACGCGATCGATCAGTTCAAACTCCGCGTTTGACTGAAAATGCGTTAAGGTCACGTTGCTCGACTCAGCCTGCGCCTGCAAATCATCAACGATGTCTTGCAAGGTTTGCGTGCCGTATTTGTCGGGTTCTCTTTGGCCTAACATATTTAAGTTAGGGCCATTCAATAACAAAATATTCATCTAGTTTGCTGCTATCTTCGGGAAAAAGTCACTGTTATTGCCATTTCAACAAAATTTTGTGACAGTTGCACGAAAAAAAGCCAATTAATTTTCTTGTCTACTGTGTTAATTGCTGATTATAGTGATAGATAAAGATTTCGCAGCAAAATACTGGTCTAATCAGGTGTTTTCGGCGCAAAGTTTATTGGAAAGTTTGCTTATTTGCTGCCTGTGAAACCGCAGCATGCTGCACTCTCAGAAGGCATTAGTGGGGGATGAGATGGCAGTTTTAACGAAAAGTATCAGTATGTATTGCTATAAATGCTAAGGCGAGGCCTTAGTTAGGGCGCTGTCGAGGGAAAACGGCACACTCACGTACTTACCATGGAATTTGGCTACATAAATGCCAAAGTGAAGGTGGGGTAAGGAAGAAAACCCCGTATTGCCAGTATAACCGATAAGCTGCCCGCGCTTTACAGTTTGCCCTCTTGTTACTACTACACCTTTATATTTCAGGTGGTAGTATTCGCCGGTGGTTCCGTCGCTATGAAGAATAACAACGTAGTTAGCGTATTTTGCAAACTTCGGCGTTGGCCCGCCTTTCGTGCCGTCATCTTTCGTGTCGATCACTACGCCTTCCCGGGCGGCTAAAATAGGTGTACCTACAGGCGCGGCAAAATCGAGAGCATATCTTGACGCCCCAGAATGACTAAAATTGCCGTTAAAGCCTTGAACAATAAGGTATTTGCTAGCTGGTTGTAGCGGTGGCAGATACGTATAGGCGTTGTCGTGTATCGCGTCTACGCGCCCCACCGTCCATTTAACGCGCATAGATGCCCAGAATGCGTCGGCATTTTTTACTACGCCAAGGGGCACTTGGTCATTGGTATCTAAAAATGCGTTAACGTGGGTTTTTGATCTAAGCTCCCCATTGCCTGTGGGAATGTCTTGCATCACATTGGAATACAGAGTTAGCGCTACGGGCAATTCTACTTTTCTCTGTACTGAGACTAAATAAAGAGAAGAAGACGAAGGCGTAAGCTCAAAACAAAAGCGTTTGTTATCAAAGCACCCCGTGGTTTTCGCTGTTACTGATAGGGAAAAAGTGAGCGAAATAAATAAGAAGGCCAGCATTGAATCCAACCTTCTTTTCTGAACCCCGTTTCTACCCAAGATAAAGAGAGCGGCGCTTCGCACCGCTCGCCATACTCGCCATATGAGAAGAGGAAAGTCCTGGAATCGACGCGCCTTAGTCCAAGCGACCACTTTGACCGTCATTAGTGTTAGACCCATTGTTAAGCCACTCGTTTACGTGACCGGCAAAGGCGTCTGCTTTCATAAACCCGGTGACACGAGCTTTGGTTAGCTCGTCGCCGTTTTCGTCAAAGAACAAAATGGTAGGCAGGCCTAGCACAGTAAAGGTGTCAAAAATCTCCTGACGTTCTGGTGTGTTATCGGTAAGGTCCATTTGCATCCATACCGTATTGCTAAGTGCAGATACAACTTTCTCGTCAGGAAACGTGTACTTTTCGAACTCCTTACAGGCTACGCACCAGTCGGCGTACAAATCGACCATCACGGTTTTACCTTTTGTGTTAGCCGCCGCTATTTTATTACGTAAGTCTGCCAAGTCTCGCGCAACAACAAAGTCTGGATGCCCTGCGTGGACACCATCAGAGTGCTCGCCCCAAAGCCCTGTGTTTAGCCCTGCTTGATAAGTAAGGCCAGCACTTCCCATAATGCCTATTGCCACCACAACAGCACGTACAAGCTTCATCAGTGAGTTTTTGCTGGCGCGATTGAGTACCCAGTAGTAACCGAATAAACCGAAGCCAAGCAATCCCCATAGGAAGCCAGTGGCTCGGCTATTATATAAACGCTCAATAAACACAATGGCCACGGCAAGCATCATAAAGCCGAAAGTCACCTTAACCACATTCATCCAGTTACCTGCTTTAGGTAGGAGTCTTCCACCTGTCATGCCGAACAGAATAAGTGGAACGCCCATACCAATACTTAACAAGTAAAGAGAAATAAAACCTAGCGTCATATCGCCAGTTTGGGCGATGAATAACAATATGCCGGTTAGCGGGGCCGTCGTGCAGGGCGAAGCGATAAGGCCAGACAATACACCCATAACAAATACACCTGCGAAACTGCCGGGCGTTTGATTGTTACTCATGTGAGTGAGCTTTTCTTGATACTTTGCCGGTAGCTGAATTTCAAAGCCACCAAACAGGGCAACGGCAAGCGCCACAAATAGCACAATGAATACGCCCAGCACCACAGGGTGTTGCAGCGCAGCCTGAAACTGCGCGCCGGCTACCGCAACCACTAATCCAAGCAGCGAGTATGTAATTGCCATGCCTTGTACATAAACAAAGGTTAGCCAGAATGAATGCGATGCGGTTTTAGGTTTGCCCTGACCAATCACAATGCCCGACACAATGGGGTACATGGGGAACACGCAAGGGGTAAAAGCTAAGCCTACACCTAGTGCAAAAAATAGAGCTAAAGTGAGAGTAAGGTTATCTTTATCGATTAGCCTTTGCGCTAAATCGAACTGCTCGCTTTGCGAAGAGGCCGCTGCGTCATTTGATTCTGAGGTCGTATCTGTATCAGCAACTGCACTGCTTCCCACTTCGTTTAAATACACGACTTTCACTGTGGGCGGGTAGCAAAGCCCTGCGTCAGCGCAGCCTTGATAGCGAATTTTTACTACGCCGTCACTGCTCGCTGACTCAATGGGTAAGGTAATAGATACGCCGTTGTAAAACACTTCAGACTCGCCAAAAAACTCATCCTGAATCATTACCCCACTTGGGTACTTAGGCTCGCCAATTTCGGCTTGTTTCGCCACAAACTTAAACTGCTTTAGATACAGATAATAGCCTTCCGCAATATCGAAGCTTACCGTAAGCACGTCGCCTTTTTGGTTGAAATCAAACGCAAACGCTTGGTCTACATCTAAAAACTGGGGTTCATCCACGAACGGATCGTCAAAGGCATTGGGCACCTGAGCCAAGGCGAACGAGCTTAATAACGTCATTAAACAAAATGCTGAAAGTACATAAGCGTTAAAGCGACGAAACAGTGAAGCTGATACAGTGCCTGATGGGAAAGAAGGTAAAGTCATAAAGTTACAGTTCATTTTTATCTATTTTGCGTTGTCGTTATTTTTATTAGAATTACGTTTTAACTAGCGCTGTAGCGTGGTTTGTAACCACTGGCCGTAAGCGCTGCTAGCCTCAGCATTAAGTTCTAACCATTCAGGGACATCGTACGGATGTAGTTCGCTTACTCTATCGAAGGCCTGTAAAACGTGTTGTGTGTTCGTTTTAATAAGCAGTTGGCACTCTGCGTCGGTTTCCACCTTCCCCTGCCACTCATAAACGGACTCTATACCCTTGATTATGTTGACGCAGGCGGCAAGCTTTTCTTCAACGAGCGTGCTGGCAATTAACTGCGCTGTCTTTTCATCGGGCGTGGTGCACAATACAAGCTTAATTGTCATAAACGTTTCCTACTTTATTTCGCGCCTGTTACTTTGCTAGTGGGTCGATATGTAATTGACCTGAAAAGTCGCACTATTCTTTCATAGCTACAGTATATCACGGTCGTTATCGGTCGCTTTAAGTGGCTATTTAAGCGAAAGGGTGGGCACCTTTTCTTGTTATTACGTACAAAGACCCTATAACAGGTTATGAATACATGAAAGAGGAAGCATTTTGCGGGTTTTATTTATACTGTTTGCCCTATTACCTATTTTAGAGATTGCGTTGCTGATAAATGTGGGCAGCGTGATCGGTGGTTGGAATACCGTTGGCTTGGTACTTCTTTCTGCCTTTATTGGTGCTTACTTTGTTAAACGCGAAGGCGTGAGTACACTGCAAACTGCACAAGAAAAAATGCAGCGAAATGAAGTGCCAGGAAAAGAACTAGTTGAAGGCTTGATGCTGGTGGTTGCGGGTGTTTTACTTGTGACGCCAGGCTTTATTACCGATATTTTCGGCTTCTTATTGGCAATGCCAGGCTCTCGTCACTTCTTTGCTGCTCAGGTCAGTAAGCACATGAAAATGCGTGTTGTTGCTGCGGGGATGGGGCCGGGAACTGCAGGCTTCGGACAGGGTCAGTCACCGTTTGGGCAAAGTCCTTTCGACCAGCGTCCACGTTCACATAATAGCGATGGTGATGTGTTTGAAGGTGAGTACACCGATCACACCACTAACGATTCAGATAAGCGCTTAAAATAGCGAGCCCCAACGCCCTCTCCATCAGGTTATGAGCGCCGTTTACCGCGATAAACGGCGTTTACTTGCCCAATAAAAAGAAGTATTTAGAGAAAAAACCAATTTTTTTACATTTTTTTGCTTAAAAACCCTTGAAGTTATCTGGGTACTACCCCATCTATCCGTGCAGAAACGATTTTAACTGCTCAGCAATGAGCAACCTTAAACACACGGCATTTAGATTGTCTGAATGTCGATAATTACATTCATTTGAATAGTGGAATTTTCAGGAGACTTGAAAATGGCAATTCGTCCTTTACACGACCGCGTAATCCTTAAGCGCGCAGAGCAAGAAAGCAAATCTGCAGGCGGTATCGTTCTGACTGGTTCTGCAGCAGAAAAATCTACACGCGGCGAAGTAATCGCAGTAGGTAACGGTCGCATTCTTGAGAACGGCGAAGTTAAAGCGCTAGACGTTAAAGTAGGCGACACCGTTATTTTCAACGACGGTTACGGCGTTAAAACAGAAAAGCTGGATGGTGAAGAAGTACTAATCCTAAGCGAAAGCGACATTCTAGCGATTGTTGAGTAATTACAACTAACGTTAAAACGAATTTTAGAGGAATTTAATCATGGCAGCTAAAGAAGTACGTTTTGGTGATGACGCTCGCAGCAAAATGCTAAAAGGCGTAAACACACTAGCTAACGCAGTTAAAGTAACACTAGGTCCAAAAGGCCGTAACGTTGTTCTAGACAAGTCTTTCGGTGCACCTACTATCACTAAAGATGGTGTGTCTGTAGCGAAAGAAATCGAGCTTGAAGACAAGTTCGAGAACATGGGCGCGCAGATGGTAAAAGAAGTTGCGTCTAAAGCGAACGACGAAGCAGGTGACGGTACAACTACTGCTACTGTACTTGCGCAAGCAATTGTTACTGAAGGTCTTAAGAGCGTTGCAGCGGGTATGAACCCAATGGATCTTAAGCGCGGTATCGACAAAGCAGTTGCGGCAGCAGTTGAAGAGCTTAAAGCCCTTTCTACTGACTGTGCAGACAGCAAGTCTATCGCTCAAGTAGGTACTATCTCTGCAAACTCTGATGCAGAAGTTGGCGACATCATTGCTCAGGCAATGGAAAAAGTAGGTAAAGAAGGTGTTATCACTGTAGAAGAAGGTCAGGCACTTCAAAACGAACTAGACGTTGTAGAAGGTATGCAGTTCGACCGCGGTTACCTATCTCCATACTTCATCAACAACCAAGAAAACGGTACTGTTGAACTAGACAACCCGTTCATCCTTTTGGTTGACAAGAAGATTTCTAACATCCGCGAACTACTTCCTACCCTTGAAGGCGTAGCGAAAGCGGGTAAGCCGCTAATGATCATCGCTGAAGATGTTGAAGGCGAAGCGCTTGCTACACTAGTAGTTAACAACATGCGCGGTATCGTTAAAGTTGCAGCGGTTAAAGCACCAGGTTTCGGTGACCGTCGTAAAGCAATGCTTCAAGACATCGCTATCCTAACTGGCGGTACAGTAATCTCTGAAGAAATTGGTCTAGACCTTGAAAAAGTTCAGCTTGAAGACCTAGGTACTGCTAAGCGCGTAGTTATCAACAAAGACAACACAACAGTTGTTGACGGTAACGGCGACCAAGAAGCGATTGAAGGCCGTTGTGCTCAAATCAAAGGTCAAATTGAAGACTCTACGTCAGACTACGACAAAGAGAAGCTCCAAGAGCGTCTAGCTAAGCTTTCTGGCGGTGTTGCAGTAATTAAAGTTGGTGCAGCAACTGAAGTTGAAATGAAAGAGAAGAAAGACCGCGTAGAAGATGCACTACACGCAACTCGCGCAGCGGTTGAAGAAGGTGTGGTACCTGGTGGTGGTGTAGCACTAGTTCGCGCAGCAGCGAAGCTTTCTGACCTAACGGGCGACAACGACGACCAAACAGTAGGTATTAAGCTTGCACTACGTGCAATGGAAGCGCCTCTACGTCAAATCTCTATTAACTCAGGTGCAGAAGCATCAGTAGTTGTTAACGAAGTGAAGAACGGTGAAGGTAACTACGGTTACAACGCAGGTAACGACACTTACGGCGACATGCTAGAGATGGGTATCCTTGACCCAACTAAAGTAACGCGCTCTGCACTACAGTTCGCCTCTTCAATTGCTTCACTAATGATCACAACTGAAGCAATGGTAGCTGAACTACCTAAAGAAGACGCACCAGCAATGCCTGATATGGGCGGCATGGGCGGAATGGGCGGCATGATGTAATCATCCCCCAAGCTTAACGCTTAAAAGAAAGGCGCTGCTCATAGAGCAGCGCCTTTTTTGTTTGTGAGACAAATCTAGAGCGTTACAGGGCTATGCGCCCTGTTTTTCTGCAATATACTCGTCCACCAATTCTTCAAGAATGGCAAGTGGCACGGCACCGTTTTTAAGTACCACGTCATGGAAATCGCGTAAGTCGAACTTATCGCCTAATTCTTGTTTCGCTTTCTCACGAATTTCTAAAATCTTAATCATGCCCACTTTGTAAGAGGTGGCCTGACCCGGCATAACAATATAGCGCTCAATTTCAGATGTAACGTCGCTAAGCGCCATACCTGTGTTGCGTACCATATAGTCAATTGCCTCTTCACGGGTCCAACGTTTATCGTGAATACCCGTATCTACCACTAAGCGTACTGCTCTGAATAGTTCAGCTTGAAGGCGCCCCAAGTTATCTAAAGGTTTATCTTGAAAACCCATCTCCCATGCCAGGTATTCTGAATACAAAGCCCAGCCCTCGGTGTAGGCAGTAAAAGGCGACATTTTGCGAATAAAGGGCATGCCTTCAAGTTCCATCGCTAAGGCTACCTGGAAATGGTGGCCTGGGATGCCTTCGTGATAGGCCAATGTGCGCATGCTGTACTTAGGCGTCGCTTTAATATCATATAGGTTGGCATAAAATCGCCCCGGGCGAGAGCCATCAATAGCGGGCTGCTGGTAGTAGGCGCCTGGCGCGGTTTTCTCTTTAAACTCCGGAATACGTACCACTTCCATGCCGGCCTCAGGGCGAATTCTAAATACATCACTTATACCTGCATCAATCTCATCAAGTATGGTTTGGTAATCTTTTAGAATTTGCTCGCGGCCTTCATCACTGTCTTCGTAATAGTGAGAAGGGTCGGCGGCTAACGCGTCCATCGCGCTAGAGAAGCCCTGAGTTATGTCGTAGCCTTCACCAGCAAGAATAGTCAACATTTCGCCCTGAATTCTTGCTACCTCTTTTAAGCCTAGGTTGTGAATTTCATCGGCAGTCATGTCGGTGGTAGTGAAAAAACGCAGCGCATTGGCGTACACTTTGTCGCCGTCAGGTAAATGCCAGTAGCCGTGGTCATTGCCAGCTTTGGCTTGAAGCGTGGTGAAGTAATCTATAAATAGCTGGTAGGCGCGGTCAACGTCATCACCTATGACTGTTTGAGCTTCAGCTAAAAATGCGTCTTGCTGTTCCGCAGAGATTTCTTCAGCCTTAGACATCTTTTCTTTCAGTGAGCTGTAAAGAATATTCTCTTCTATTGGCGAAGATATAAAGCCATTCATTTCATCTAGTACGCGGTCTATCACGAAGCGCGGAGGGATAATGCCTTTTTCTTCACGAAGCTTAAGCCCTTCAAGTACTTGCGCGAATTTCTCGTCTACGGCACGCAAACGGCTTAAATAGTTCTCTACGTCGGTAGCATCATTAATCTGATGCTGACCTTCCATAAAGCTTGGAAACCCGTTTTGTACACCGAAAAGCTGGTTTACTGGGTAGCTGTGATACTGAAACGGCTCGTTACTAATGAGATAATCAAGCAAGTACAGCGTGATTTCTTTTGAAAGCTTCTCATCGTCGTTTAAATCTTCGTCGTCATACGCTAAAACTTTTTCTCGTATATCATGAGCTTTTACAAACAAGGCTTCATTTTTTTCTTGGCTAACGTCATCAAGCTCGGCGTTGTGGCCTTTAATGCCCATTGATTCTAAAAAACCGAGAGAGGTTAAGGTTTCAGGACTATCAAAAGCTACTTTCACCATTTCTCGGTTAAGTAGGTTATTAAAGTAAAAAGGTTTATCCGCATACCACTCGTGCGCAGCAAAAGTACCGCCTGCCAATACAATTACCAGTAAACCAGTACCAATCCATTTAAAAAATCGTTTCATCGTTATTATTGTCCGAATTTTATCCAACGTTTACGTTAACGGAAAAACTTAATAAAAGTAAATGGTAATTATGAACCCGGTTTAAAAAGAAAGGCGAACTTCATTACTGCCACCCCAAATGCCGCCATAGCCATGGCTACCTTTGTGATGCCCCGCGTTGTTTAAACTCTCTGATAATATGCTGTATTGCAGTGTAAAGCGCTGATTATTGTAGAACGAACCTACCTCGTCTTTTGACCAACTGAGCGAGCAGTGATCGATGATGACGTCAGTAGTGTTTCTTACAGTGACCGCGTCGCCTTCTTTACTGTCTTTCCCTGGCCTAAAACGCATGTGACGAATAATAACCTGGTTAGCTTCAACGCTTGTTGATGCGCCAGAAATTACAATTCCGTGGGGAGATGTCTGTCCTGCAATGGTGACGTTGCCATGTTTTATTTCTAAATCCTTTTCTAGCGCTATCACGCCAGACACATTAAAGACAATTAGTCTGGGATAGTCTTGCGCAATAGCTCATCGCAATGTTCCCTCTTGTGGGCTTTTGGCATTATCAGACAAAGAGCTAACAACTAACACTTTTCCTTGGTTTCCACCTTGTGTGTATTTTCCGAACCCCAGCGCACCTTCAAACGCCAATGATTGTGCGTGACAGTTAGACAAGGCGAGAAACGCGACGAAAGCGACAATCAGTTGAATTGGAATATATTTCATTACTGCATGTCCTGCTCGTAAGGGTGGGCACCGGTGGTTGGTTGGCGGGCGATGTCTTTGAGTTTAGCGCTCCATGCTTGGAGTACCTTAACGTCGTGGATCATACCCTCTAGTTCTATTGCTAAAATTGATACAAGCTCTCCATCTCGCATAAAGACGGGCACGGCAACAAGCGTTACGTTGCGCGGTGCAAAGTGGCTGACGGCATAGCCTCTGGTACAAGTTGTTGCTCGTAATTTCGCGGCTTGTTGTTCATCAAAGTTTGCGGGGTGTGTGCTGTCGTTCATGTTTTGATACTTGGGATGGTAGGCCAACATGACGTGACCCGCAGCAGATTCAAATAAGGGCAGTTTTGTCCCTGGCCTAATTGTTGTTATTTGCTTTTCTCTGGCATCTAAAACGTCAATTACAAACGCGCAGTAGTCGCCTAATGTGCAGATGATTGCGCTAGCGTTGGTTGCAGCTATAAGTTTCGAAAGCGCAGGTGCAGTGATTCTCTGAACGTATCTGCTGCGCGAGTTAGCGGCGCTAATTTCGTAAATGCGTGTGCCATAGAAGTATTTTGTACCACGCTTTTCGACTACCCGTTCGCTGGTTAATGTTCTAAGTAATCTAAATACTGATGTGCGGGGAAGTTTAAGCGCTGACTCAATTTCAGAGGCACTTAAACCCGAGCGAGACTCGGCGATGGCTTGACATAGCTGCAGCGCCTGCATAACACTGGGAATAACATACCTTTCCATCTTTTTGCGATCCCGAAATCAAGATAATATTGCTCGATATTAACACGAATTAAACAAAATGCTACCGGTGGCATTTTAAATTATTGATGATTTTTAAATCAATTACATTGAGAAAAGAGAGAAAACTGTCGTGCAACTCATCGCATCCATAAGAAGGTTAACGCTTTATCAACCGCGTCCGGTAAGCGGTTTAATTTTGTATATTTAAAACAAAAAATTAACATGTGTAGGTGCTGTCGAGGTGCAAGTTGAAGGCTCAGCGAGCGAAAAAGTGAATGAATGCCTGACATATACGCTAAGGGCGACGATAAATCTGTGGAAGCAGAGTCTTACCTTTTGAATGTTAATAAAATAGTCATTTGTGTCTGGTGCTTTAATTACTAGGTCTTTTTAGCCTGTCAATAGGTGGCTTGTACTTGTCCTTATTTGAGATTACTCTGCCACGCCTGCTTTCTCATTCTCATTTGAAGCAGCGTTAAACTTAGAGCATTGTTCTTGTAAGGCATTACATTCTATATGGCACCACGTTCTTTCGTTTTTTTAGACGAACTGAATTCTTCGATTAGACCCGCAATAAACTACACCAGTGGTGTAGGCGCTATGCTGTGGTTGGCTAATCTGGTGTTACTGCTGAACATTGCGCTAGTTATCAGTGGTACCTTGGCTGACTCGGCAGAATTTGTCAGTGCGTTTAATGAAAGTTTGGTTGTAGAGCCTTTTTTCATTGCACTGGCCAATCACACGCTGTCGCAATTTATTGTTCCCACTATTGCATTAGTGTTAGTTGGTCTCTTGGTAAAAGCCACGGCTATAGCAAAGGCGCAAATAACAAAACAGCGCCGACCTATTTCTTACCTTTGCCCTACATTCCCCCAGCCTTTTGTTCAGACGGTTGGCAGTAGAGCGCCCCCACTTTTTAGTTAAACGTCTCCGATTTGATTATCTAACGCCGAAAGCGTTGCGCAGTATGTGTGACAAAGCTTTACCGGTGTGTTTTTCGATGCTGTAACGCTGCCATTCTCTATTAAGCGGCCCAGTCATCGCCGTTTAACTTGTGGGTTATAGGAACTTGTTTTGTCTATTCGTAACCTTTTTACTTTAATTGTTGCTGGTGCAGGGCTGACGTTGGCCGGTTGCAGCGGTGGCGTGCTTGACCCTAAAGGGCAAGTGGGTATGGATGAAAAGAATCTGATTATTCTTTGCACCATCCTCATGCTGATTGTTGTTGTTCCCGTTATTTTTCTTACGCTTTACTTTGCGTGGAAGTATCGCGCTAGTCGCGATTTCGAAATTTATACCCCTAAATGGGCACATTCGACCAAAATAGAAGCGGTGGTGTGGTCCATTCCAATTCTCATTGTCGTGTCGTTGAGTGTGATCACCTGGCGCTCTACTCACGCACTCGACCCTTATGCACCGCTAGAAGGTCAAGGAGAGCATCTTACTGTCGAAGTAGTCTCGCTCAACTGGAAGTGGCTGTTTATTTACCCTGAACAAGGTATCGCAACGGTCAATGAATTGGTGTTTCCAGCCAATAAACCCGTTGCGTTTAAGATTACTTCTGAAAGCACCATGAATTCGTTTTTTATTCCTCAGCTAGGAAGCCAGATTTATTCCATGGCGGGAATGGAAACCAAGCTTCATCTTATTGCCGACGAGCCAGGTACGTACAAAGGCATTTCTTCAAATTACAGCGGTGCGGGATTCACTGGAATGAAGTTTAACGCTATTGCCACACCTACCGAGGATGACTTCGAGGCGTGGGTTGCCAGCGTTAAGCAGTCGCAAACATCGTTAACGTCAGGTGCCTACAAGCAGCTTGCTGAGCCAAGCGAAAACAATCCGGTGACCTATTTCAGCAAAGTCGATGACGGTTTATTTCATAACATTGTTATGAAATACATGAAAGATCACGGCTCTATGGATTTCTACAACAAGCCGGAAAATGCCGCCATGGGCGAACATCACGCCATGCCTGAAATGCAACACAGCCATCACCAAGAGGATGCACAATAACCATGTCTTTATTAGGTAAATTATCTATTGAGGCCGTGCCCTATCACGAGCCGATTATTATGGTGACACTTGCTGTTGTGGCAGTGGTGGGTGTGGTCATTGCCATGCTTATCACCAAGCACAAACAGTGGGGAACCCTATGGTTTGATTGGATAACGTCTGTCGACCACAAACGTCTTGGTATTATGTACATTGTGTTGGCTATGATCATGCTGCTGCGTGGCTTCGCCGACGCCATTATGATGCGTACTCAGCTTGCAATGGCAACCAATGGTGCGCCCGGGTATCTACCGCCAGAGCATTACGACCAAATCTTCACAGCCCATGGCGTTATCATGATTATCTTCATGGCGATGCCGTTTATGATTGGGTTGATGAATATCATTTTGCCACTACAAATTGGTGCTCGCGATGTGGCGTTTCCATTTTTAAATAACTTAAGTTTTTGGCTGACCGCAGGTGGCGCAATTCTAGTAAATGTGTCTTTGGGGTTAGGTGAATTCGCAAAAACAGGGTGGGTTGCTTATCCGCCGCTAGCCGGGTTGGAGTTTAGTCCCGGGGTTGGCGTCGACTATTACATATGGGCCCTGCAGATATCCGGGCTCGGTACGCTGCTAACCGCCGTAAACTTCTTAGTTACCGTGTTTAAAATGCGTGCGCCCGGCATGAAGTTAATGCAAATGCCTATTTTCACCTGGACCTGTACGTGGGCGAACATTCTGATTGCTGCTTCGTTCCCTATTCTTACGGCTGTGTTAGCTATGCTAACCTTAGACCGCTACATGGACTTCCACTTCTTCACGAATGAAGCCGGTGGTAACTCGATGATGTATATCAACCTGTTCTGGGCGTGGGGACACCCTGAGGTTTATATTCTGGTACTGCCTGCATTTGGTATTTTTTCAGAAGTTATATCTACGTTTACCGCTAAGCGCCTGTTTGGCTACAAGTCGATGGTGTATGCGTCGGGTGCCATTGCCATTCTTGGTTTTATTGTTTGGCTGCACCACTTCTTTACCATGGGGTCGAGCGCCAATGTGAATGCCTTCTTCGGCATTATGACCATGGTTATTGCCGTACCCACGGGCGTGAAACTGTTTAACTGGCTATTCACCATGTATCGCGGTCGCTTAATATTGAGTGTGCCTGTACTGTGGACGTTAGGCTTTATGGTGACCTTCACCATTGGCGGCATGACAGGGGTGTTACTTGCTATTCCAGGTGCTGACTACGTACTTCATAATAGCTTGTTTCTCATTGCGCACTTTCACAACACCATTATTGGTGGTGCGGTATTTGGCTATCTGGCTGGCTTTGCGTTTTGGTTCCCGAAAGCCATGGGCTTTAAGCTTGACGAAAAAACCGGAAAAGCAGCCTTTTGGTGCTGGCAAATTGGTTTCCTTTTGGCGTTCATGCCCCTATATGTGCTTGGCTTTTTGGGTATGACACGCCGCTTAAATCACACCGACAATCCTGACTGGAATATCTGGTTATACATTGCTGCATTTGGTGCGTTTGTTATAGCAATTGGTATTTTCTTCCAGCTACTTCAGTTGTTTGTAAGCTTCAAAAACAAAGAGAAGCTTAACGATACAACGGGCGATCCGTGGAATGGTCACACGCTAGAGTGGTCAACGGCGTCACCGCCTCAATTTTACAATTTTGCCAAGATTCCTCACATCAAAGACATTGATGCATGGACGGATATGAAGGAGCGCGGCGAGTCGTATCAACGCCCTGAAAAATACACACCTATTCATATGCCAAAAAATACTTCAGCCGGAGTTTTCATGAGCATGAGCTTTACCCTGATGGGCTTTGCGCTTATCTGGCATATTTGGTGGCTTGCTGTTGTCGGTTTAGTGGCAGGAATAGGAGTATTTATTAAGCGTTGCTATACCTCGGATGTTGATTACTACGTGCAGGTAGATGAGGTTGAACGAGTTGAAGCTACGCACTTAAGTGCCAATACAGTGGGAGGTCGCTCATGAGTACTATTGCAACATCAAGCGCCGCATCAATGCCGCATGAACACGCACACGAAGAACATCATGAAAACAACACCGTGTTTGGTTTCTGGTTGTATTTAATGACCGACTGTTTGTTGTTTGCTTCTTTCTTTGCCACCTATGCCGTGCTGTTTATGAATACGGCGGGCGGTGTGTCTGGCAAAGATATTTTCGAGCTCAACTTTGTTGCAGTTGAAACAGCCGCTCTGCTTTTAAGCAGCATTACCTTTGGCTTTGCCATGATATGTGCTCACCGACAAAACAAGTCAGGCGCCCTTGCTTGGCTGGCGGTGACATGGGCACTGGGTGCGTGTTTTATTGGTATGGAGGTGTACGAATTTCATCACCTTATTGAGCATGGCAACGGGCCGCAGCAAAGTGCGTTTCTAACGGCGTTTTTCTCGTTAGTGGGACTGCACGGACTGCACGTTACAGCGGGCCTTATTTGGATGACAATCATGTTTATTGAAGTAACCCGCCGAGGTTTAGGTGAGCAAACTGTTACTCGACTTAGTTGCTTAAGTCTGTTTTGGCACTTCCTCGATATCGTATGGATATGTGTATTTACCGTAGTGTATTTAATGGGGGCAATGTAATGGCGTTACACGATGCAAAATTAGCTTCAAATACGGACGGTCACGCTTCATCGACCCACAATAGTGATGACGCACATGGCGATGTGAAGTCTTATATTATTGGCTTCATTCTATCTGTGGTACTTACCGCTATTCCTTTCACTCTAGTGATGAATGGCGACCTATCTAAAGTTACCACGATTTGGAGCGTGGTAACTTTGGGCTTGGTTCAAATTTGGGTGCACCTTAAATACTTTTTGCACCTTAACTTTGTTACTGAAGAAGGCAGAGCCAATACGTTTTCATTCTTATTCAGTGCGCTTATTATTTTCATGGTGGTTGGGTTATCCGTTTGGATCATCTACGAATCAAACGCCATGATGATGTATTAGCAAATCTCTGTATATGCGTGGTCTAGCCTGACGATCATGTCAGGCTTTTCAATGTGATTAATTCATCGCGGTAAGTACGTTAAGCCCTCATGTTTCGCCCTTCTATTGGTGCAACCTATTTTGGGGGCAACAATGGGGCTTCTCAGTACACCTTGATACGTGTCTAAATGGGCGCGTTCTAAATTTGGATTTTACCCATGACCTCTACTTATAAACGTTACCTCTCAGTTACCAAGCCCGGCATTATTATGGGCAATGCTATTTCGGTAACGGGCGGTTTCTTGCTCGCGTCCCGTGGCGATATAGATTATTGGCTATTGCTCGCAACGCTCATCGGTTTATCGCTGGTGGTGGCTTCAGGTTGTGTCATTAATAACTGCATTGACCGAGATATCGACGGTAAAATGCAGCGCACGGCTAGCCGGGTTACGGTAACAGGCGAGTTGCCATTACTTACTGCGATGTTGCATGGTGCTGTGCTGGGTATTGCAGGGTTCGGCTTGTTAGCAGCTTACACCAACCTTACCGCGGTATTTTTTGCCGCTTTTGGCTACGTCATTTATGTGGGTGTTTACAGCCTGTATATGAAGCGAAATTCGGTCTATGGCACGTTTGTGGGCAGTTTGTCGGGGGCCGTTCCGCCCGTAGTCGGTTATTGCGCCGCGAGCGGTCAGTTTGATATGGCTGCGGCTATTTTGCTGGGTATGTTCAGCATTTGGCAAATGCCCCATTCTTATGCCATCGCTATCTTTAGATATAAAGACTATAAGGCGGCTGGCATTCCCGTATTACCTGTATCGCAAGGTATTGCGAAAGCAAAACGCCATATCGTCCTTCATATTGCGTTATTTGCTTTAGTGGTAATGCTGCTTCCACTTAGCGGTTATACAGGTATTGGCTTTTTAACAGTAGCTTTCGCAACAAGCCTTTGGTGGCTGTTAATGGCGCTGCGCGGATACAGACCCGACATCAACGTAGAAGGCTGGGCAAAACGTGTTTTTGGTTTCTCCATTGTGAATATAACGCTGTTATCCGTCGCTATGTCACTCGACTATCATACGTCAGTAACGAGTCTGTTTGCGCTCTCGTTCTAATTGACGTGTTTCGACTCACTCCACGAGGTTGGCTTGAAAGCTTCCAATGCAGTGTGCGTATAGCAACGCATTCACTTTGGGCAATCAGGCCTAACCGAGTGCTTTTTGCCCTCTGTACAAGCGAATAATGGTGAAGCTATTAACTGCCAGTAGCGTAGCTTCAAGCAGGGTGCCGCCAATAGAGCCGACAATAATATTGTTAGTTAGCCAACATATAGCGCCGCACAAAAACGCTAAACGCATGCGTATTCCCGACAAACAAAACAAGGCATAAGTGCCTATACACGTGCCCAAAATAGGGAATAAGTCGTACCAAACTTCGGCCAAATACAGCCCGGCTGCTAGCGATATCAATATAAACAGGTAGGCGACATTTCTGGAGCGAGTTTTAATTGAAATGCCTGTTCTTATCACTGAAAGCAAGGCACTTAAGCATGCGGTAACGGCACCAAGTAGCGCAAAATGCAGGGCGTGATTTAAATTCATCACCACCATCATTATTCGCAGGTGCTGATCATCACGCTGATAAAAGCACAAAATGCCAAGCGCAAAACTCAGCATTCCTATCGCTTGGGCCAAGTCGAATTCTGGTAACAAAAGGGAAGGCTCGTCAATGATTGATAAAGGTTAACGATACGCAGTTTTTAAACAGCAGAGTAGCCTTTACATCGCTTTTTTAACCCAACACATCACATTGACTAATGGCAGGTGGGTTGTTCACTAGGGTATACTTAGCGTGCACGATATTATTCTTAAACCCCCGAGACAAATTAGGTCCTTTCCATGGCAACGGCATCCGCACTTCACATTTTGGTTAAAACAGAGAAAGAAGCGCTTTCTATTTTAGAGCAGCTTAAAAAGGGTAAGGATTTTGCGACGTTAGCAAAGCGTCATTCTAAATGCCCGTCGGGCAAGCGTGGCGGCGATCTTGGTGAATTCCGTAGAGGCCAAATGGTAAAAGCCTTCGACGATGTGGTATTTAAAAAAGACGTGCTCAAAGTACACGGGCCGGTGAAGACCCGTTTCGGCTACCACCTTATTAAAACGCTTTATCGTAGTAATTAAAACCAGAGCCTTTTAAAACCAAAGCCGCTAAAGCCGAAGTAAGCCCGATCCATTCAACAAGCGTTTAAAGTATGTCCTAGCTAATTACCTTGTTAATTGCCCGGCTCCCACTTTTCACCGCATACTGAATTTTTGGTAAATATGGCGTACGGGCTGTTGGTGTCGTGCAGTGAATTGCGTAGCGCTGCGCCGTGATCTACCGTAATAAAAGCTGTGTCAGAGGCCTTACCTTGTTCATCCAGCATAAAGTAGTCGCTGGAGTAGCTTGTTAGCATCATGCGATTGTCGTAACCCATATCGCTTAAGCGAACCCGGGTAATGGCTTTAAATTTAGCATCGGGGTTAGAAAGGCCTACGATTTTCTTAAAAAAGTAGCCTTTATCAGACTGCAGCTGGGAAAAACCATTTAACGTGTTTATCAGGGTTTTTAAATCTATTGCTTCGCGCTGCAGCATGAAGTCGTGCTGGATGGCATTGCCATCTTTTCTAAGGCTGTCTTTCGACGGTGCTTTACCAGCAGTATAGGCCTGCTCTGCTTCCATTGAAGAAAGGTGCGCTTGCCCTTCCTCTGTATAGTGAATCAGTGCGCTCGTATTCATGTTTACGTAGTAGTCGCTGATCCCCGCAGGTACCACTTCAAATAGCATAACATCTGGGGTTACGGCGCCTCGCTCTTCGGGCGTTTGAGGGCCTTTAGCCACGCACTTGTCAGAAATGAAATAGTAATATTGGCCAGCTTCAATGGCGAAAGCTGTATTAGATAGCACCGCGCAGGTGGCCAGAAATAGTAGCCTGGAAGTGAGCTGCTTAATTGCCGTTAAAGTACTGCCTAATTGCATATCAAAGACGCCTTATTGTTTGATGCATTTATCTATCATACCAATGCATGCCGACTGGTATAAGGCGTCATTGTAAGGGGGAGTGGGTAAAAGCGCGAGTTAAGCTTTAGAACGCGCTTTGTGTTTAGTTTGTAGCTCAATAATGCTAAGTAAGAACTTATGAGCCAAACCCACTGTTAACGGGGGCGAAGGACAATAGTGTCGCTAGAGTAGTCTGTAGATATCTGTAAATTGTCGGCAAGGGCGGCAATAAGCGCGTCTACATCATTGGTGTTGAATAGCCCTGCTACTTGCATATTGGCAAGTGCCGCATCACCTAAAACGACCGTTTTATCCGTATATCGGCTTACTTCTTCAATCACGTCAATTAATGGCTCGCCGCGAAATACAATCTTGCCCTCACGCCAGCTTAAATCATTCGCGATATCTTCATCTGACACGGTCTCAACGGTGCTGTTAGGCAAAGATAAAAGTGATTTTTCACCTTGAACTAACGTCAATGGCTGAGCCTGCGGTTTAATAATTGGATCAATAATGCTTTCGCCATTCGCTTTGTTAAGTGTATAACTGGCGACTTCTACCACGCCTTCGGTAACTACCAGTTCAAGGTCGCCGCGGTGATATTGCACATTAAAAGCAGTACCAACCGCCTGTATGGCTTTACCGGCTGCAAGTACATTGAGCGGGCGGGATTTGTCTTTCGCCACTTCGATATGAAGCTCACCTTTGACAAGCTGAATAATCCGTGAGGTTTCAGTAAAAGCGATGTTCACTTGAGAGTTGGTATTAAGCCATAGTGTACTGCCGTCCTCTAAGCTAATGCTCTTGTGCTCGCCCGGTTTGGTCGAGGCTTGTAACGAGTAGCTTGCCATTTGTGAAACAGGTTCGGTTTGGTTAGACGGCGAGAATAAATTTAGCCCCTGATAACTTAACAGCCCGACCATTAAAAACGAGGCAGCAATGGCCAGCGGGCGCTTCCAAGTCACGCTGTTGTTTGCTTTGTGTTTGATGCTAGGCTCAGGTGTATGAGGTACGATCTCAGCCAGTTCGCTAAGCACCGACATCTTGTCCCACAAGGCTACCATTTCGAGGAAGGTGTCTCGATGCAATGGCGTTGTAAGCCATGTTTTTAGCGCTTGCTTTTCTTCGGCATCAAGCCCTTCGTCGAGTTTCACTAGCCATTCGCTAGCGGCATCAAGCACACGCTCATCGCTATTAAACTGTACAACGTTGCTATTGGTGTCTGACTTAGCGTTTTTTGTTTCGTTTGTTGAACTATTCATGGGCGTCTCTCTTTACATCCGCCGTACTGTGTTGCCCACCACTTTGATAAGCATTCGGCCGTGTATGCGACGTCGTTTGTCGTCGCATAAATAAGGTGCATCTTTTTATCCCTTCAGCAATATGCTTTTCCACGGTTTTTTCGCTTATCTCTAATTCTTGGGCAATCTCTTTAAGAGAGTAGCCATACACTTTCTTCAATACAAATGCGCGCCTGCATTGCTTGGGAAGGGCGCGCACTGCGTCACAAAACAACTTAAACTCTTGCTGGGTGGCGTTGTTGTGAAATGTTTCATCTTCAACACCGCTAATTGCGCTTTCCAGTGCTGCCGCAACCTCTACGCTGTCGTCTACCATGCGTGTTTCTGCACGCTTCAAGTGATCGTAGGCCAAGTTTTTTGCGGTTTTAAACAAAAACGACTTGGGCTCTTTAATATGCTCGGTAGATTTCGCCTGACACAAGCGAACATACGTATCCTGCAGTATGTCATCTACTTCTTTAGGCGGCACAAGGCGCGACAGCATTTTGGCCATCGAGCCGCGCGCCGACATATAGGCATTATGTATGGCTGTTTCTATGGGCATATTGTTATTTTTTATCGTTGTTACTTACTAAGACGACAGCCACGCTATTTTCCCCCAGTATTTTCAACATTATCGCTCAAAAATTAAATTTGTTAATGGGTTGTATATAATGCGACGCTAGTTTAAAACAACACCAACAATAACGTGTAGGGTGACGCATACGCATCACACACTCTAATAATCAATAATAACAATAGCGTAAAACCGAATATGCCTGTGGCAAATGAACCATTCGACACAATAATCATGCTGCCTTTTAAACCTAAAGCTTTAACGGTTGCATTGTGCATGATGTCGTTCGGCGCAAGTCACACTGTTATTGCGCAGTCAGTGCTGCCCCACCAACAAGCAGAAGTGATTACACAGAATACATCGCCGGTCTCCGCAATAGATTTCGCTATTCCTGCACAAAGTGCAGACGAGGCAATCATCGCGTTTGCCAATCAAGCCGAGCTGACCGTAGCCTTTCCCTTCAATAAAGTCAGGCATATTTTTGCAAATGAAGTAAGTGGTAACTATACGCCACAAGTAGCAATAGAAAAGCTTTTGGCTGGTACAGGCCTGAGTGCTGATATTGTCGATAACACCCGAATAAAAATAGTGCCTGCTAGCGATAGTGATGAAAACAATCACTTGCTTGGTCGTCTTTTTAACGCCATTACCGCACAAGACGATAGCTTGGTGACCGTACCTGACGAGCAAGGTAGTTACGATATTGAATACATTGAAGTAAGGGGATTACGAGCGCGTGTTGCTCAATCGGTGGGTATTAAACGCAACGCGAACGTCATCATTGATACTATTCAGTCGGTGGATATGGGCAAGTTTCCCGATCAAAACCTCGCAGAAGCGCTGCAGCGTGTGTCTGGCGTATCTATCGACCGCGCAGAAGGTGAAGGTCAACTTGTTACAGTGAGGGGGTTTGGGCCGGAATTTAATCGGGTGTTATTAAATGGCAGGCCTATGGCAACCGATAAGCTCGGGCGCGAATTCAGCTTTGATACACTGGCCTCTGAGATTGTCAGCAGTGCAACCGTACACAAACAGAGCCAGGCGACCATGCAGTCAGGTGGCATCGGCGCTACGATTGATGTTCACACCGCTAAACCTCTTTCTTTCAAGGGAATGCGGGCGGCTGGCAGCATCAAAATGCAGTACGATACTAACTCGCAACAATATGCGCCTTCTACCTCTGCTATGTTCAGCAACACTTATTTGAATAACTCGTTTGGCATTCTAGCCTCTTTTACTCAACACAAGCGTCAAGCGCGACTAGAAGAAGCGCAAATTGATGGTTGGTTGGTAAATACTAACGTACCTGAAAGTGAGCTATCTGATGACGTTTCTACGCTATATGTGCCCAGGAATTACGATCAAAGAGTACGCTTTGACGATAGAACCCGTACGGGGTCTGCGCTCGTTTTACAATATCGACCTAACAACAAGCTTGAGCTTACGGCTGATTATCTGGGGTCAACATTTGATGTTGAAACCTCAGCAACCTCAATGGGGCATTGGTTTACATCGAGCAACCTTGAAGATGTTACGGTGGATGAAAACGGCACGGCGGTGGCTTTTTCACAAAATAGCGGGCATGCCACCGACTTTCACGCGCGCACATTTAACCGTTCATCGACTTTGAGGAGCTTCGGTTTTGCAGCGAACTACATCGCAAGCGATAGCGTAATTGTTGATGCTGATCTGTCTTACTCAATGGCCAATGTCGATGACAACAATGGAGAGGGTAATTCTCTCTCGCTTATCGGTTATCTAAATCGCTCTTCATTCGATCATCGTCAGTCGAATATATTGCCCGCAATATCGGGCTTTGAACAAGCCAACCCCCGTCAGGTAAATGCCTTGGGGGAGCCGGTTGGCGTGTCCCATTACTTAGATCCAGCCAACGGCCGTTCCCACGTGATGTTGCGCAGAGGGTGGAGTATTGATGACGATATAGGGCAAGCAAAAATCAATGTAAGTGTGCTTGGGGATGAAAACTGGTTTAGCAAAATTGAGGTTGGTGGAGCATTAACTCAGCGCGAAAAAGCCAACGAAAGAAGAGACAACGAAGCAGACGCAAGACACTGCAGTTTTTGCGGCTATTTTGATGCACCAGATATTCCCGATAGCTTCCAAACCATATTTGACGCAGGCGACGATTTTCTAGGCTCAATTAGTGGGCATGAGAACATACCTCATCAGTGGCTGCGCCACGACGGTGATACATTATTCCGTTACTTGGAAAACGCTGGGGATGTCAGTCTAGCCGCTGAAACACGGGGAAGCTCTTTCGCTGTTAAAGAAACAGTGTATGCGGGGTATATTCAAACCGCTATTGAGAAGGACTACGCGCCTTGGTTTATCGATGTGCATGCAGGGCTACGTGCTGAGTACACTGACGTAAAGGTAAGCGGTGTCGATGAGCAGTTATCGGCGTTAGTTATTTTAGACCAAACCGAACTGGGGCAAGAGTTTGGCGCCTCGGTAAATATTGATAAATCGTCAAGCTACACCAATCTTTTACCCAGCGTGAGTGTTAAAGCCAGCTGGTTAGATAGTTGGGTATTTCGCGCAGCTTATAATCACAGTATCACCCGCCCAACCTTAGAACAAATGGCGCCGGGCGTCACTTACACCACCACGCGACAAGGTGGTGATCTGCGGGCGCGTATCGGAAACGCACAGCTATTGCCCTTTGAGGCAAAAAACATTGATTTGGCCATTGAGCATTACTACCAGGAAAATAGCTATATATCGGCAGGTTACTTTAGAAAAACGGTAGATAATTTCATTGTTAATGAAAGCAGTACACAAACCTTTAATAACGTGACTGACCCTAGCACCGGCTCAAATCCAAACGCGGTTGATGATGCTGATGCATTAGCGCAGTTTTCCGTAATATCTCCTAGCAACGGTGAGTCTGCAACGGTTGAAGGGGTAGAGGTAGCAGTACAGCATTTGTTTGGCGAGTCAGGGTGGGGAATTCAGGCCAATGCGAGCTTTGTAGACAGCAACGCTGAATTAGACACCGCCAATATCCGTTCAACCTTCGCACTTACAGGGTTGTCGGGTGCAAAAAACATGGTGCTTTTTTATGAAAAAAATGCGCTGCAATGGCGGGTGGCCTGGAACCAGCGAGAAGGGTTCTTGCAATCACTGAACCAAACCCAAAGCACCGAGCCTACCTTTGTTAGCCCCTACAAGCAGTGGGATATGAGCCTTTCATACCAATTTAGCCCGAGGGTTTCTGTATTTTTTGAAGGTATCAATATTACTAACGAAACCGTGCATAAGCGCGGCCGATTCAGCAATCATCTCTTGCTTGTGCAAGACGCGGGGGCGCGCTACGCCTTAGGTGTAAACATCACGTATTAGTATTCGGTCACACGCAATGTGCAAGCGCCTAGCATTTATGTTCCTTGTGTGTTCTTCTCCAGTGTTTCTATTTCTTTCAACAGTTTTTCTGATTGGGCGGTAAGCAATGAATAAGTCTTTATGTCACCGTTTCTTTGCGCGTGCATGGCTTTTTCAAGAAGGGCGTCATACTGCTTTCGCATTTTTTTGGTTGGATTGCTTTTAAAAAGTCCAAACATAGTGAAAGTCCTAAAAAGAGAGATAGCGAGAAAACGTTTGAACAGGAACTTTCGATCACCCATTTTCGTGAACAAACTTTCATAAACATTCATGGGAGAATACTTGAGTGAATAGCAGGCCACTTGGCTAAGTTGAGCCAAGTATGGCCTGCACTTTGGTTACATTAGAACTGGTAAGTGACGTAGGCACTAATACTTCTGCCTGGCTCTGAGTAGCGCTGGTATCCATTACCGCTCACGCCGCCAAAGAAACCACCAGTACCGTCTCTTACACTACTAAGTACTTCCCAGCGGTAATACTCTTTGTCTGTAAGGTTGTAGATCGCCGTGGTAAAGCGCAGGTTTTCAGTAATGTCGTAGTAGGCGAGCAGGTCGAAAACAGCATAGCCTGCAGGCGTATGCGATGGACCTGCGCCGTTGTTCAACGAGGTGTAGCTAAGTTGAGTACTTTCTTCTACCCCTTTACTCAAAATTGCGACAAGTTCTGCGCCCCAATCGCCTTCATCAGATACGTAGCCTAGTCCAACTGTTGCGGTATCTGGCGATACGGTTTCTAAGTCGTCGCCCGCATTGTTAAAAGCAGATGCGGTGTCGTAGGTACCGTCCAATGCCGTATAAGCAAAACGACCTGATACATTATCGGTAAAATGGTAATTGGCCGTAACTTCAAAACCGTCAACAGTCAGTTCGCCCGTATTTTGTGGCTGCGTGAATATATCATCAGTATTCACTACGGTTTCACAACCAAAGCGACCGCACTGCACGGTAGTTACTTCAGTGCCATAAGGCGTTGAATAAGTCTCGTCTTGAATCATGTTAGTGTATTCAGTTCTAAACACCGACACGCTGACATTTCCGTTCTCGAAATCACCAATATAGGTGAGTTCAAAGTTAGTCGACTCTTGAGCATCGAGTTCACTGTTGGCAATGCGGTCAAGGTCAATAAACGTGTTACCAGTTATGATATCGGTGACTTCATCGCCTGAGTTTGTACCAAAATACAAGCTTTGGAGCGTAGGCGCTTGGTAGCCCTGAGCAATTCGAGCATTTATAGAGTGGCCTTTTACGAATTCGTAGGTTGTACCAATCTCACCAACCACCGCACTAAACTCGCTGTCTGTGATACTTAATCCTGTAGGGTCTGAAAATGTGCTGTCTACAGTAGGCGTATATTCGGTTGAATCGTAGCGAAGTCCAAGGTTTACGCTTAATTGCTCGCTAAGTTCAACCGTGTCAGCTAGGTAGGCTGTAATTAACGTTTTTTCGGTTTCTGGAACAAAGCTTTGGTCGCGAATAGGATAGCCGTCTAATATAGGCGAGTCCGCGGTTTGTCCAGCGAACCTGCGGTCAAACATCACCGCTTCTGCGTCCACCTGTTGATAACTAAAGCCATAAATAATCTCATGGTTAAATTCTCCGGTGATTGATTTGGCTAAATCAATATTGAAGCTCAATGAGTCCTGGCTGAAGTTGCGGTCTTCGGTACGCAATATTGCGTCGCCGTCTGCACTGCCGTAAAGAAAGCTGGTTACACCCGATGAAAACAGCTCTTGATAGTTCAATGTCACATCTATGCTGTCAGCAAACGCTAGGCCTAGGTTTTCGTTGTTAAAGAAAAGCCCAATTCGCTCGCGGTTATTTTCATCCGCTGAGGTGAAGTCGAAATAAGAGTCACTTTGGCGAGAAAGAGGTATGCCGTTCGTTTCTCTGTCTGTCTTTTCGTAAACAAAGCCTAGTTGCTGGTGCTCGGAAAAGTTATAAGCAAGTTTAAGTAAAACTGCATCGACTTGATTATCCATCGGGTCAGCCTGACCACGTGCTGAGCCAGAGATATTCTCACCATGGCTGTGGGCCTCTGTTTCGCTACTGTCGCGCATTGTGTATTGCAATAGCGAGTCGAAGTTACCCGTTCTGTTAGCGACGGTGCCGTGTACTAGCCATTCGTCAGAGCGTGCATCAAAACCTGTTTTCAATTTAACGCCTGTAGTATCACCTGTGGCAGGTAAAAAGTCGCTCGCTTCATTGGTCACGTAGGTGACTGAGCCTGCAAGGGAGCCTGGTCCTTGCGCGACAGCACTTGGGCCTTTAGTGATGTTGACGGCTTTTACGTGTTCTAATTCAATTTCGCCGCGGCTCGAACCATACATACCATAAGCGGCGAATGAGCTTGGGTTTAGCGTTTCGCCTTGACCGACGCCATCTACAGTTACTGCTACAGCGTCTCCTTCCAAGCCGCGAATGTTGAAGCCATCGTTACCGAAACGGTTACCCGTATCATTCGTTTGGACCCCTGGGATATAGCGAGCGGTATCTTCAATATTTGTAATTGAGCGCTTTGACAGAGTTTGTGCATCCAGCACGGTTTCGACAGTCGTTGTCAGGGTTTCTTCACTTTTGGCCTTTGTAACTGCCAATTCTGATTGTTGAGCTAGGGCAGGAAGTGTTAGCGCACAGCCAAGCGAAATAGCTACCGTTGAGCGTTTAAATTTCATTGTTCTTTTCCAATTTTTAATAAAAGTGCAAATAATTAGTATTTCGTATCAACGCTAAACCTCCTGTTTGCGTCGGTTGATATCATTTTTATTTTTCTTAAATCGCGCCTGTCAAAGCGATTTCTTGACACTTCGTGCGTCAAAAATCGATCGCAATACTATTGATAACCATTATCATTTGCAATAGTATGATTTCACTTTTACACAACTAGAAAATAAAAAACCATGAAAAAACACACGCTCATCAGTTTACCCTTGCTTATTGCAAGCTGCTTCAGTGGCGCTGCTCTAGCCCACGTGGCTTACCTAAAACCGCTTCAGTTTGAACCGGTTAGAGGCGGTAAAGTCACGCTAGATGCATCTTTTGCAGAACAATTTTTTGTACCAGAAGCGGCAATTACCAATGCATCGTTTGAAGTGGTAACCCCTAGCGGCAAGCTAGTGAGTGTGGAGAAGGTTGTCGATCTGTCTACCCGTAATGTTCTTGAGCACACTTTAGAGGAAGAAGGGACTTACCAGTTTTCAACGGGTAAACGAATGGGGGCAATTTTTCGCGTGTATGAAAAGGACGGTGAGCGTGGCTCTATGCGAGGTAATGAAAAGCCTCTACCTGAAGGTGCGATACTAAAAGAGCACTTTCAATCAGTTACGTTTGCAACTACGTACGTAACGAAGAAAGGGCCAAGTGAACAGGCGTTAGCGCCAAGAAATGACGGCTTAGAGATCGTGGCAGTTAATCACCCTAACAGTTTGTTTGCCAACGAGAGTTTTAATTTCAAAGTTCTGTTTAACGGTAAGCCTGTTACCGATCATGAAGTCTCGGTGTACCAAGGAAAAGATCAGTTCGCCGAAGAATCTGATGTAGAAAAATTAACGACAAATGCCAAAGGGCAAGCGTCATTTACTCCTTCAGCACAAGATGTCTATCTGATGCAAGTAAGACTGCGTACCGACGCGCCTGAGGGTGCAGACGTGCCTACCTATAGTTACACCACCACACTTTCGTTCGAAGCCTACTAATTAACAAGGGTACAAGGAGATAATTATGTTTAAAACAGTAAGTTTAGCCGTTGTATCTGCGCTTTGTATTAGCGCTTCGGCAGTAGCTGCACCACATAGCGCCAGCGGCATTATATTGACCTATGACTTAAACAAAGACGAGTCACTTCCATTAGAAGAGTTCGTTGATGCCAGACGCGCTCGCTTCAATGCGTCTGATACCAACAAAGACGGTGTACTTGATGAAAGTGAATATGTTTATGAGTGGGAAGGCAAAGTAGAAAAACGGTTAGCTGAAGACAGAAAAACATCGGTAAAACAAACTCACATACGTTTCCATGCTGTTGACAGCAACGATGACGAGTTCATCACTATTGATGAAGTCAATGCGGTGGGTGAGCGAAGTTTCTCGCGTATGGACAGTGATAATGATGGTGTAGTTGCACTGGGCGACCCTGAACCAGCGCCCCGTCGCTCGGCGTCACAGGAAAAAGATGACAAACCTGAGCTAGTACAGCGCCCTATGTTGCGCATGCCGACCAGCCACAATATTGAAGGCTTTGTCACCTTATACGACCAAAACGGTGACGAAAAGGTAACAAAAGAAGAGTTTCACGCCGTTCGCAAAGCGCAATTCCAGCGTACAGACGAAAACAGTGATGACAAGCTTACAGAGCAAGAATACGTGCTTGAGTTTGAAGACAGACTGGATGCACAGATCGAGAAAACCCATGAAGGGCAAATTAAACAAACTTACGTTCGCTTTGAAGTTCTTGATACAGACGAGAATGGCAAAATGACATTTTCAGAGTACATGGTGTCTGGGTTTAATGCCTTTCATCGCTACGACACTAATGGTGATGGCTACTTAACGTTAGCTGATCCAGCGCCTGCGCCACGTCAGCAGGAGCAAAGTGACACCACCACTGCACAAGTCAGCGAATAATGGTTGGGCGTTTCCTTTTATATCTGGCGGTATTTACCGCCAGCTATGCTGTTAAGGCCGAGTTGTATGTGTTTCCTGCACCATCACCAGAAGCAACCTCCCACACGCTTAACACAGAAATAACCCTGTACGAAGAGCAGACACTTAGCGCCATTGAGCAAAAGAATATTGATCTACTGATTAAAGACACCTATCAAACGTTAGATAAATCAAACGCAACGAGTGCGCTTAGCGAAATTAATCAACGTTACGAAGGTACACTTCCGGCGTGGCTGTACAGTGCCATTAAGCGGTGCGAGGATTGGTTTAATCGGACTGAAGGTAACATAAGCTGCCGCAACGGTGCGCTTTATGACTATTGGGCCGAATATGTTCAAGGTAAGCATGACCTTTCACGTCGCGAAGTGAGACGTCTTGCTCGTGTGGCGCGCATTGCTGAGGTCAATTTTAATGACGATAACAGCGTGGCATTTGCGTCACCTATCCAGTGGGATTTATCCGAGTTCACAGCTTCTCTTGCCGCAGATCGTATTGCTAACTACCTGACATCAATTAATATTCGTTCTTACCACATTAGCGCGCAAGGGCTAGAAACCCACGCGTCGAACCAAGGTTTTAGTTGGCAGGGGACCGTGGCGCAAGAGGCTGTAATTCAAAATGGCCGCGCAACGGACGCTGTTAGTAATCCAAGTACCATTGCATTCATCAGGCCGTGGCAACGCCCAGTACTTTCTACTTCAAAGCTGGCGTCTTTAGAAAAAGGCGTGTTAAGCCACAGTGACGGTTGGCCTAGCGCCAAGTTTCAAGCCATATCAGTGGCGGATAACGCATTTGAAGCCATGTTGTTAGCACACTTTTCGGCAACCAAAACAGCGCAGCAAGCCATGGAGTTAGTTAACGCGAACCCATCACTAGCGCTGAAGTTAATTGATGAAAATGGCAGGGTATTTACCAGCAACACCTATACGGCTCGCACGTCGGGTAAAAACAAGGCTGAAAAAAATGGCCACGCCATCTCAATTGATATCACCTTACCGCTATTTGACATTGCAGATTATCGCGGTCCTTACGTAAGCGTGTGGATAAGCGACGAAAAGAACCGGCTAGTAAAAAGCTTGGCGCTTCGCGGCACCAGCGAAAGATGGCTAGGCGAGCTGCGCACATGGTGGCGAAGAGTGGGTCGGAAAAATGAAGGTTTAGTCGATGGGTTTGCCGGGGCTACAAAGAAAAACGCGCCCTTGCACATAAAGTGGGATGGATTGGATGATTTTGGACAAAGCGCAAACTCGTCGTCGTTAATACTTCACGTTGAAGTGGCTAGAGAACACGGTGGTCGTAGCTATGAGAAAATTCCATTTACCTTTGATAGCCTGACTTCACCAATAACCGTAACGGGCACGGATGAAATCGCGTCTATTACATTTTCACTAATGAATTAGTCGTCAATCTTAAAATTGCAGTAACGTAACGAGCACTACCAAAGGCAGCTATCGCAAATCGCTATCTGAAGTTTTCATAGCCCTCATTATTAGGGCTGAGCGTTTTACCCTTTAAACGTGATACTGGCGTTTGCGGTTAGCCTGCCTTCTTTCACATCAACAAAATCCGAAATATCGTTAGGTAAACAGCCGCTGTGCAGCAAGTTGGCTGGATACAACACGGCGCGATTAAACATAGGCTCAATACGGGCGATTTGGGTGAACATGGCGGTATCACCGTTTATGTACGCTTTAGGTGGTAACCCTACGCTGGTGGCTTGACGTTTTAAGGTTTTAAAATAGCCTTCGTATTGCGCTGCATTAACCCGCTCTAACCCCGTTTCAATATGTCGATAGAATGCAGTACCGCCCAAAGGAGCGCTAAACAGATAGTGCACCAATGCCCATTCATTATCCTTTTGTGTATCGATGTGCGGAATACATTGAATGGGCGATAAACTTTTCGGCGCTTGATTGGCTATGGAAAGTTGCACTAGGGGTATTTGAAGCGGCTTTTCCACGCCAAAATCTTGTAGCCCATTATGCGAAGCAAGTTGGCTAAACAGCAGTGGAAGCGAGGTATGTAGGTGTTCAACATACTCCTGGGGCGGGTGACTTCTCACCCCCGGATAAAAGTCGCCATCTTGTTTTGTAAATGGGTGGTGTTGAGCAATTGTTTCTACCAAACTCAGCGGGTCTGGTATGAAACCATCGATAACAACAATCGGTGTGGCTTGCTCACCAACCTTAATCAATTCGTAGTTTGAAACCATGCGTCTGCGTTATTATTCGCCTTGTTCTTTTTGTCGATAAGGGCATAGATTTGTGCGTTTGACGCTATGAGCGTGTAAATGCTTTGCAGCATGTGTTGTGCATGCAAATCAGCAATCGCGTCAGCACTAAGCGCCGCTAGCTTATCTTCATCAATGGTATATAACCCTGTTATAGACGTTTTGCTTTCGTTTTCAAAGGTAATATCTAGGGTGAATGGTGTGATAAGGTTGTGCTGTTGCAGCGCGGCAATAAAACATTGATTTTGCGTTTCACCGTCAAGAAGCTGAGCAAGGATCTGCTGCTTTTCTAACAGGTAGTTACTGGGCTCTCCCGTGTTATCAAAAAGCGGTGTGCCTTTTTCTTCGCTTACTGAAGCGTTATCCATATCAATGCACAGCACCCGGTTGCTGCTGTCAGCGCTTTGCGCTTCCGTTCCTACATAAAAAGGCAGGCGTTCAAACTGTGCCGGAATATAAACCGCATCCCATTCACCTTGCTGCCAAAATAGGTTTTCCTTTTCTTCAAAACCTAGCAAGGCAGATAAGCCAAATTGTCCTGAGTCGTCAAACTTGGTGATCACCACGGGATAGTGCACCACTAGCTTGTTTAGCTCAGAGACCACCACAGGAACAAGGTGCTGATTGGCACTGAGTGACAATGCATCGTCGGTTACTTTCAAATCTGCATGTTGTTTATTATTAATGGCAACCATGTGAGTCATACGTAGGCCCTGCTTATTGATTTACGTTAAACGGCCTGCAGGCCGAATTGGTGAATTTTATTAATAAGTTCGCGATGTTTAGGCAGTTTCTCCACCGCCATGCCGCGAGCTTTTCTGTTCTGCATCAACTGTTGCTTAGCAAAGTCGGCGTTAACCCATTGCTGATGTGCGCCTAAATCTGAGGTGAACCCCATACCGTACAGGACATACTGATAGCTTGCCGCGGGGAATACCTCGTTGTTGCTGGTAAAGTCTTTGTCACTAGGTGGGTGGTATTGCCACAGTGCGAGTAATTCTTTTAATGAATCCGGAATAGTATGACTATCGCGATTGTCCCGCCAAAATGCGCTGTCTTCTCGCTTACTCAACATGTAATGAAGCTTTAAGAAGTCGATAATTCGCTGCCAACGGTAAGAAAAGGTGTCATTAAAGCGCTTCGCCACAATATCCATTACGGCTCGGTTTGCTGGTAACTGTTCAGCAATCATTGAGGCAGACAGCTCCACCAGTACAAGCGCTGAGGCTTCTAACGGCTCTAGAAAGCCCGCCGCTAGCCCAACAGCCACGCAGTTATTTTGCCAAAAGCGCTGCCTGTGTCCGCTTTGAATAGTAATGTCTTTTACGTTTATCCCATCTATGCCGTTTAACGTGCTGGTTTGGCGAACGTATGTGTCTAAGCGAGCATAGGCGTCATCTTTACTCTGATGCCTACTGGAATAGACGTGGCCTACACCTCGGCGTGACTGCAAACCGATATCCCAAATCCAACCGGCGTCTTGTGCGGTGGAGATAGTGTGGGATGCAATAGGACTTTGCGGGGTGTCATAAGGCACGTGTACTGCTAATGCTCGGTCTATAAAAAGTACATCGTCACAGGGAATAAACGGCACCTTGTAGTGTTCGCCGAGCAGCATAGATTTAAAGCCGGTACAGTCAACAAAGAGGTCGCCTTCTACTGTTACCCCTTGCTCGGTATGAAGGGCTTTGATATCGCCGTTATTGCTGCTTTCGACGCGGTTAACGTCGGCCAGCACATGGTGTACACCTAGTTTTTCAGTGCAGTGTTTGGTTAAAAAGGCGGTAAATTTTCCTGCATTTAGGTGATAAGCATAGTTAGCGGTGCCTGCAAACTCTGCGTGGCGTATGCTTTTAGGTGCACAACCTGCTTCGCATATCGCTTCCTGAACACATACTGCATGGGAAAAAGACTCGTTTAATTCCGGTGCTACAGTCTGCCAGTAAGGACCTAAATTTGTTTGCGAAAACCCTTGAGGCAGCATGAGAGGGTGGTAGTAAAAATCGTGCTCTTCACCAGTGGTCCACTTAGCGAATTTTGCACCTTGCTTGAATGTGGCGTCGCATTCTTTGATGAAAGTGGTTTCGCTAATACCCAATGCAATTAGTGTTGAGCGCATGGTAGGCCAGGTGCCTTCCCCCACGCCAATAATAGGCACATTGGGGCTTTCTACTAAGGTTACTTTAATGTCCTTGCGGGTAGCGCATTGATGTTGCGCTGCAATACGACCAGCCGTTAGCCACCCTGCGCTACCGCCACCAACTACTACAATGTGCGTTATGGGAGTTGCTGTTGTCATACTGATTTCCTGAATAAAAACTGTGGCTACCAAAGGGTAGCCACGAATGTGGGACCAACAAATGTCGGCCCCAATTACGCGAAACTAAAAGTTTCCGCGCACACCGAAGGCCCAACGTCTGCCGCTGTCTTCAACCAACAGCAAGTGATTAGAGAAGCGACCGCGTTTATGTACAAACTCTTCTGTAAGGTTAATACCTTCAAAGAAGATTTCTACATTGTCTGTCACGCTGTAGCTACCGCTAATGTCAAGCTGTTGATAAGACTCAACAATGGTTGGGCCGTCACCCTGCCCTTGTGTTAACGACTGAACAAACTCATCACGCCAGTTATAGGCAAGGCGAATTTGATAATCGTCAGTTTCATAAAATGCCACCAAGTTGTAAGAATCACTTAACCCGGTTAGTGCAAATACCTGATTAATATCGAATGGATCGAGTTCGGCGTCACTGTCAACGATAGTTCCGTTGGCAAGCACCCCAAAGCCATTATCGAAAGTGTGCTGAAGCGCAAGCTCGAAGCCGTCTACCGTCGCGTCTTCACCGTTATTTGGCAGAGTATTGGTAAACACAGCAACGTCGTCACTCGCATCTGGCGCGCTAGCGTTAGCGCCTGTAGAGGGGTCTGTTAGCAGGCTGCCGTCAGCAAGCTCGAAGGTTTTGTCTTCTTGGCTATTAACAATAAAGTTCGATACCAGCTTTCTGAAGTAACCAATCGATGCATAACTTGCTTCGTCATAGTAATACTCTAGTGACAAGTCCAAGTTGTCCGATTTGAATGGCTCTAGTGCAGGGTTACCACTGGTAGACGTTAAGTCACCACCTTGGCGGGTGGTCGTAATTACGGTTACCGGCGACATGCTGTTAAGCGTAGGGCGAGTAATAGTTGAACTCGCCGCAAAGCGCGCAATTAAGTCGTCGGTAATTTCCAAACGTACGCTGAAGTTTGGCAATAGCACGTCGTAATCAGACTCAGTGGCAATACTTTGCGCATCGCCAAAACCAGCCAGCATTTCGGTTTGATCCAGAATCGTTAAGCCCGTTATTGGCGCTTGCGTTCCGTTAACCGTCACATCCGTCATTTCATAACGCACACCAGCGGTTGCGCTTAAGAACATGTCTGCAACTTCGCCTTCAAAGTCGAATTCCATATAGGTAGAGATAATATCTTCTTCAACTTCAAAGCTGTTGTTACGGCGCACCGCATCAAAACTAATCGAATCACCATTTACGCTTTGATAGTAAGATTCTAAAAACGCAAAGTTGGCTTCGCCATCGTGGGCAAGCCAAGAGGTGGGCATGCGACCGCTACCACTTACGTCAGAAAGAAAATCGCTGCCTGCGTCAAAAACGTATTGGCTGCCTGCTGGGATCTCGGGCAAGTCTGGGTAACCACAGTAAGTACAGTGAATACCTACACCTTCATTGTCCCAACGGGTAAGTGATTTGGTTTCGGTGCTGTACTGTGCGCCAAAGCGAATTTCAGTTAAGCCGCTGCCATCGGTTACGTATTCGCCGTCAAAGCGCAGCTGGCTCACTTCATCTTCTACCGCCCAGCCTCGACGCAGCATTACGTGAGCTCGGCTGTTAGCTTCATCAAGATGATTGCTCACACCATCAGGTGTCAGTGCAGGGTTGTATATAGGGAATCCGTCAGGACCAGTAACAATCGCGCCATCTAGTTCTTGTTGTCCGCTATAAATATTGTCATTAGGCGAAGCGAACATGCTGGCAACTGGTAAAATGTTGTCATCTACTTGGAATCGTACGCGGTTGGCATAACCAATAAGTGAAAGCTGATCGCCGCCACCATTATTGGCTTCGCGTTCGGCTTCTGAATGACTTAAATCAAACGATAAATTCAGATTATCAGAGTACTGGTAATCAAAGTTAAGGCCTATGGCATAGGTATCAGTTAAACGGTCGAACGTTTTGGCGTGCATATCTGTCGCCAAACCTACCTCTTGGTATAAATCGACAATAGTACCGTTTGCATCAACCGTTGGGCTGCGGCGATTGCCGTTTTCATCAAACAGGCTGCCGTCATCACCTACACCCTGAATGTTAGGCGCGGTAAACCAGTGGCCGTACGACGTTGCTTCAGATTCTACGTCAAAATCTGAATACAGTGCGTCAGCAGTTACAACCAGTTTGTCGTTAGGTGCATATTGGAATACAAGATTAGCGTTTGTTCGGGTACGCTCTTCAAAGGTCACTTTGTGATCGTAGTTTCGCGGTGAAAATACATTGCCTGTCCAAGCGTCGCCTGACTGCGTAACAGGGTTTGGCACGCCAACGTTCTCTAGCCAACCGTCCATCTGAGCCTGGTTAAGGCGAGTCTCACGCTCTTGGTGTGAAACGGCAAGTAATACACCGAAGGTGTCGTCATTGAACGTGTTGCTAATAAGGCCAGAAAATTGCGGCGTAGTTTCTTCGCTATTTTCGTCGTACACGCCTTTTACCGAGCCCGCCATTTTAAAACCGTTTAATGCGAACGGGCGCGCGGTATTAATATTAATGGTAGAGCCTACACCACCAGACTGCATTGTGGCCGTTGACGTTTTATGCACATCAAGGCTGCTTACTAACTCAGAAGCAATCGTGTCGAAACTGAACGCACGCGAATCGTTTTCAGACGCCATTTGACGGCCATTTACCAACACGGTGTTAAACTGTGGTCCAAAACCACGTACGGTAATTAGCTGGCCTTCACCGCCTGAACGGTCGATAGATACGCCGGTAATACGCTGTAGTGATTCAGCTAAGTTGGTATCGGGAAAATCACCGATGTCTTCTGCACTAATGGCGTCGACTACGCCAGCAGAGCTGCGTTTAACATCCATCGATTTTGCAACCGATGAGCGGATACCACTTACCTCAATCACTTCTACGTCTTTATTGGGTTGCGCGTCTTGGGCAAATGCACTATTCGCAGAAATAGCCGACGCTAAAACTGCTGCCACTGAGCATGCAAGCTTGGTTTTCCTATACATGATGGTGTGTGTCCTAATCGTTAATTTTAATGCGCCTTATGGTGTGCACCCCACTTGGCTTTCTCTCACAGCTTTTCGCTGTTAATTCATCAAGACGACACGGTTTGTAAAATCCCCCAAATTTATTTAACAATTTTTTAAATTAATTGAATCGCCTTATTTAAAAGGCGTGATTTCTTCAACATCGATTAGCGTAATCCACCTTTACGTGTGTTTAAAAAATGCACAATTATTAATGTATTCACAGAATAAATGCTTCTTCATCTACTTCATTTATCGTCTGTATGCCATTTCTATATAAATATTAGTTATGACTCGTAAGTAAATGATACTAGTGATGTATGCCCATATAGCGTAGCTTTGCCGCAGTTTTGCTTGAAAAATAAGCGGGATAAGAGGTGCTATTCGAAGCAAAATAAATACAGAAATTGCCTGTTCTGTTTTTGATTTCGCTAGAGAATGCTAGGCATAAGTGAATAAAATGGCTTAGTACTGTTTAAAGGGTGTCATTCTCGGATAGCCGGAATGTAAGGAGAAGCGTGTGAAAATCATAATATTAAATGAGTCAAAAGCGCCAGATCCGCTAAATAATGTGGAGAAGCGATGTGCGGCTACACCTAGTAGTGCACAGCGTCTGGTGAAAAAAGGGGCGACCTTACTGCTAGAAGCGGGGGCGGGCGTACACTCAGGGTATTCAGATAAAGAATACAAAGATGTAGGCGTAACTGTCATCGATGATGTGAATGATGCATTATCAACAGCAGATATGCTGGTGGCAGTAAACAAACCCACCGATGCACAGCTAGCGTTGATGAAAAAAGGGGCCATTGTGGTAGGCCATCTCGACCCTTTCTTTCAGCAATCGCTTGTTGAGTCTATTGCAGAAAAGGGGCTAACCGCTATTTCTGTAGAGATGATCCCTCGTTCTTCTCGTGCACAAAAAATGGACGCATTGAGCTCGCAAGCGAGTCTTGCGGGTTACGTAATGGTGATGCAGGCGGCGAATCAATTGCCATCAATATTACCTATGATGATGACACCGTCAGGAACAATAAAACCAGCAAAGGTATTTATTATTGGAGCTGGCGTAGCGGGTCTTCAAGCCATAGCAACCGCGAAACGCTTAGGCGCAAACGTACTTGCTTATGACACCCGCCCTGTGGTGGCTGAGCAAGTAGAATCGCTAGGTGGCAAATTCCTTAAGATCGACATTGGGGAAACAGGCCAAACGAAGGACGGTTATGCAAAAGAACTGACCGATGAACAAAAAGCGAAGCAGCAAGAAGCGCAACGCGACGCGATTGCCGACTCTGACATTGTTATTACGACAGCGCAGTTATTTGGTCGCAAGCCACCAGTGCTTATCTCAAAAGATACATTAGCACTCATGAAGCCGGGCAGTGTGGTTGTAGATATGGCCGCAACATCAGGTGGTAATGTTGAAGGTTCGGTTGCTGGCGAAACCGTTGAAGTTAACGGTGTAAAGGTAATTGGTAATGGTAACTGGAGCCAGTATGTGGCTAAAGCCGCCACCGACATGTACGCCAATAACATCTACAACCTTGTGGATGAGTTCTTTGACGATGAAACCAAAACCTTTGGGCTGAATTTAGAAGACGACATTCTGGCCGGCTGTGTTATCGCCCACGACGGTAGCATCACCAACGACATGCTTAACAACGCATACAAAGGAGCCTAATCATGGAAATCATTTACCTACTTTTCATCGTGCTACTGGCTGCTTTTTTGGGTTTTGAGTTAATTCGAAAAGTCCCAGCAACCTTACATACACCCTTAATGTCAGGCTCTAACGCGATATCGGGTATTACGTTAGTGGGAGCATTGGTAGCCTCGGGTAGCGACAACAATTTGCTAACGACCATTCTTGGTACCGCAGCTGTGGCGCTGGCCAGCATCAACGTGGTGGGTGGCTATCTTGTTACCGATCGCATGCTTGGCATGTTCAAGAAAAAAGATAAATAAGGAGTACGCAAGTGAGTGATATCGTAACCGTAATAAACCTTGCGTACGTAGTAGCTGCGGCACTATTTATACTAGGACTTAAGTTACTTAGCCATCCAGATACCGCGAAAAAAGGTAACTTTATTTCTGCCATTGGTATGCTGGTTGCTGTCGTCGTCACCCTGCTTGACCAGCAGATTATTAGCTATCATTACATCCTGCTAGGTTTTGTTATTGGTGGCGCCTTTGGTGCGTGGAAAGCTAAGACCGTTGAAATGACGGCAATGCCAGAAATGGTGTCGTTATTTAATGGCTTTGGTGGCGCAGCGTCATTGCTTCTGGGTTGGGCAACATTAGCCGGAATGAGCCTAATTACTCTTAAAACGGAAAGTGCGTTTACTTTTATTACCCTGTTTTTCACAATTTTAGTTGGGGGCATTACGTTCTCTGGCTCGGTGGTAGCCTGGGGTAAGTTGTCAGGAAAAATGAGCTCTAAAGCCGTTATTTTCACAGGGCTTCGCGAGCTAAGCATCTTGCATCTAATTGGCATGGTGGTGATTGGTTATTTCTTTACTACCGACCCAAGCAACCCACTTTGGATTTACTGTGCTATTGCGTTGTCACTAAGCTTCGGCTTGTGGGCTACCATTTCAATTGGTGGTGCAGATATGCCGGTGGTTATTGCGCTTTTAAATAGCTACTCAGGTGTAGCAGCGTCGGCGGCAGGTCTTGCTACAGGCAACACAATATTGATTGTTACCGGTTTACTAGTAGGCGCTTCAGGCTTAATTCTTACCAATATTATGTGTAAGGCCATGAACCGTTCATTGATGAATGTGTTGTTGTCTGGCTTTGCCAAGCCAGTAGAAGCCGGCGAAAAAATAGAAGGCGAGATTAAAGTACTGTCGGCGCAAGATGCATTTTATGTATTAGAAGCAGCGCAAGCAGTACTGGTGGTGCCTGGTTATGGTATGGCGGTTGCGCAAGCGCAGCATGCGGTACGTGAACTTCAGTCGTTGCTAGAGGAAAATGGCTGTACGGTTGACTACGCCATTCACGCTGTAGCGGGGCGTATGCCGGGCCACATGAATGTGTTATTGGCAGAAGCTGACGTGCCTTATGACCAACTATACGAGATGGATGACGTTAACCCTCGTATGGAAAACTATGACGTGGTTATTGTTATCGGTGCAAACGATGTAGTTAACCCAGCAGCCAAAGAGATGAAAGGCAGCCCTATTTACGGAATGCCAGTTATCGAAGCACATCGTGCGAAAACGGTCTTTGTACTTAAGCGTTCTGCGAATGCCGGTTTTGCCGGTGTAGACAACCCGCTGTTTTTCAAAGACAACACACGCATGGTTCTGGGTGACGCTAAAGACACCATTAACAGCATTATTCGCGAGTTCGGAGACGACTAATACAGCGTATCTCTTTGATACATCTTCTATAAAGGCCTGTTTAAACACAGGCCTTTTTATTGGGTATTAAACTTAATTACAAAGTACTCAACTATAGTTGTAGTTGATGCTTATCAGCTCTAGTATGTGAATGCTATAGATGTTGAGTTAGCTATTCATATAGTCGCATAGAGATGTACGAGTAAATGTCTACGACCCCTTTTCATATTGAGCCGTTTAGAAATTGTATTTTGGTCACGCTTCGCGGTAAGTGGGATATGTCCACGAACATTCAGTACCTTGCTAAGCTTTCTGATTGCTTGAAAACCCGTAAAGGCCGACCCTTTCACTTATTTGTAGACATGCGTAGTTGGCAAATCCCCAATTCTGATACCTTCAATCAAATAAAAGCGCCCATTAAGTTAGATAGGCGAAGTCAGCTCAGCGAGACATGGCTGGAAGATGAAGCAACAGATGCTGATCACATTGCAGAGAAGTTTTTTAGCGCGCCATCAATTAAACTGGGATTTGAACTTGAACGTACTCAAAGCATCTCAGAGTTTATAACCCATTGTGAAGAAAAAACAGATAACGTTGTTATAGATTATGTTCGAACTTGGATAGGCTAAAAAAGCCCGCGTTCGATAAACAAAATTCGTCGCGACAATAGATATTTTATATCGCAACAACTATCGCGTTCAGTCTTACGTTGACTATAATACGCTGCTTATTTTCGCACTTTCTATGCTAGGTATTGGCCTAGCCCACTTACAAATAGGTGAATAAATTGTCAGATTGGAGCATCGAAGAAGCGGAGCGCGTCTATGGCGTGTCTCAATGGGGTGGCGGCTATTTTCAAATTGGTGAAAACGGCAACGTCCATATTACCCCTGTTCCTGAAGATCCTAGCATTCGAATCGACTTTAATTCGGTAATTGAAGATATCCGCAAAGAAGGCGTACAGTTTCCTGTTGTTGTGCGCTTCCACGATATTCTGCGCTCGCAAGTTGCAGGCTTGAACAAAGCATTTAGAAGCTCCATCGAAGAAGCCGAATACCAAGGCCAGTACCAAGGTGTGTATCCGGTAAAAGTAAACCAAATGCGCGAAGTCGTTGAGGAAATTGTCGATGCGGGCAAGCCATTTAACTATGGCTTAGAAGCGGGGTCAAAAGCCGAGCTTCTGACTGTGCTTGCCATGAATACCAACGAAGAGTCTCTGACTATCCTAAATGGTTATAAAGACGACGAAGTTATGCGTCTAGCACTGCTAGGCAGAAAGCTGGGTCGCCGCGTTGTGGTAGTAGTTGAAAAATACACCGAGCTTCTTCTTCTGGTAAAAATAGCCAAAGAGCTGGATATCGATCCTATCATTGGTGTGCGCTCGAAGATGACTGTGAAAGGTCGCGGCAAGTGGGAAAGCTCTGGTGGCGAACGTGCGAAATTCGGTTTAACCATTACTGAGATCATTAACGCAGCCCGCTACCTTGAAGAGCAAGGTATGGCGCATTGCTTGAAGCTACTTCATTTCCATATTGGTAGCCAATTAACAGACATTCGTGCAGTTAAAGAAGCGGTAACCGAAGGCGCGCGTATTTACGCAGACCTTCACAAAATGGGCTTCGAGCTAGATTATGTTGATGTAGGTGGTGGCCTTGGTATCGATTACGACGGCAGTAATTCAACTAATGAATCGTCGCGTAACTACAGCATGCAAGAGTATGTTGCTGACGTTGTCTATGGCATGAAGGAAATGTGCGACCTTGAAGGCGTACCGCATCCGCATCTGGTTAGTGAAAGTGGACGTGCAATCACTGCGCATCACAGCTGTGTTATCACGGAAATTGTGGGCGAAATTAAGTCGAATGCGTCGCAAATGGATACATCAGCGAAAGCGGGTGAACACTTCTTCCTTAAGAATATGCGCGAACTTGCAGACACGTTTGATGAACAAACGAACATGCATGAAATTTACAACGATGCGTCGCAGTATAAAGAGCAAGCGCTAGATGCATTTAAATTACGCGTGTTGTCACTTGAAGAGCTGGGCAAAATCGAAACGCTGTACTGGCAAATTATGGGTCGCTTACAGCAGTGGTATCGCAACGAAGAATATGTTCCAGAAGAGCTTCAAGAGCTAGATTACAGTTTGTCGTCTCAGTACCTTTGTAACTTCTCTGTATTCCAGTCGGCTGCTGATACATGGGCCATCGACCAGCTGCTGCCGGTAGTGCCTCTTATTCGTATGAATGAAGAGCCAACGGTCAATTGCTCGCTAGTGGATATTACCTGTGATAGCGACGGTAAAATTGATCAGTTCACTATTGGCCGTGAAATTACTGACGTACTGCCAATGCACCCACTTAAGAAAGATGAGCCGTACTACATTGGTTTGTTCTTAACGGGCGCTTATCAAGACGTTATGGGCGACATGCACAACTTGTTTGGTCGCTTAAATGAAGTGCATATTTACAGCTATGACGACGATCCTGAAGACTTTTACATTGAAGAAGTGGTGAAGGGGTCATCGGTAGAAGATGTACTTAACGTTATGCAGTATAACCCGCGCGCAATGGCATCAGACGTAAAACGCATGATAGACAAGCAAGTGTGGGACGGAAAATTGAACCCTCGTGAAGGGGTTCGCTGGACTGATTTTTACGAAAACTGTTTGGCAGGTTATACCTATCTAAAACAGTAGCGTTTAATATCTGAATGAAAGTACCGAAAAGCCGATGCCGATATTACTTATCTGCGTCGGCTTTTTTCAAGTAACGCTTCCAAAACTCGGCTGTCGTTGAATTAATCATATTCGACTCTGCATTCATCAGCATCACATAGCCAACTTTGTGTTCAGGCAAAAACGCCACGTCAGCACGATAGCCTTTTACCCAACCCCCATGATAGTTAAGCTGTAATCCATTTAAGTCGTAAATACGCCAACCCAAACCATAGTGAGCATCGTCAATCATGCCGCGCCAACCTCTGCGGTAGGTTTCGCGCTTCGTTTTCACGCGCTCTGTAGTGACATAGTCCACCATTTCATCGGATATGACCGTGGGGAACTCGCCTAGCAGCGCTTGCAGATAAATCGTCATATCTGAAATGCTAGCGTTAACGCCAGCAGCTGGAGAGAACCGATAGTAGTTGCTTTCTACCTTTCCCTCGCGCCATTTATTTCTGGCGATAGCAATATGAGGTTGAGCCCATGATTCTGATGCAAACAATCCGCCTTTTCCAACACTGGCTGTTTTCATGCCTAGTGGTGCAAACAGATTGGCCTGAAGCTGTCGTGAGTAAGAGGTATTATTGTTACTGAAGTAGTATTCCAGCGCACCAAAGAGTGCATTTTGATAGGTATAGCATTCACCCGGCGCACACAGTGGTTCAAGCTCGCCCAGGGATTTAAGCACGCGCTCCAGCGAGTAGTCAGCTTCAATAAGGTTGTCGTAAGCGTTGGGCATAAAGCCACTAGATTGGCCAACGATATGTTGCAGTTGCAGCGCATTCATTCCTTTGCCTTTAAAAGGAATGTCGGGTAATAAGGTGGTTATCGGTGTTTCCCAGCTAAGCTGGTTTTTTTCTACAAGTTTAGCTGACAACAACGCAGTAAAGGTTTTTGATACAGAAGCTAGCCTGAATACTGTGTTCTCTGTAACTTTCTCTCCGCCGCGTTTGCGGGTACTTCCATATACGTAAACCCTTGGCGCTTTGCCCTGTTCATAAAACACAAACGCATAACCAGGCACGTTGTATTTTGAGGCTTCCTTTTGAACGTAACTAGCATAGTCATCAAGCCAATCCGCAAAAGCGCTTTGTGTAATGACCATTAGCATCGCTATCAGCCAAATTTTAGACAGGCGCAGCTTGAAGGTGCGCAAAGAGTTCAGCATACAGTCAGCTCGTTAAGCCTGTGGTTTTCTGATACATCCATCAGGCGCTCATTATTATTATCGCATTATTATGCGTTTAGCTGCTCCAATGATCAAATGTCGCTAATTATGCTCACTATCTCTTCAATGATTTGATTTATTCTAGCGGTAAGCGAACCGTTGTAAGAATATGCAAGAAAGGAAGAAAAGTTCGACTAGCAAGGTTTGTAATTATTGAGTTCTGATTTTGTCGCACCAACAGGGCCAATGCACGATACACTAGATAAAGGTGATAAACGACAGGTGGGAAGCGCATTCTAATGCCAGACAATCTTTTTGTCTCAGACATGGGGGCTTCAGAAAACTCAACAACTGCTGAGTCAGTGCTTTCAAAAGCAAGACTTAGCAGAGATCCTCGCTTTGACGGACGATTTTTTGTGGCGGTAAAAACAACCGGTATTTTCTGTAGGCCAATCTGTCCAGCGCGACTTCCTAAAGAAGAGAATGTGACTTACTTTCAACACGCCACACAGGCAATGGCACATGGTTATCGTCCATGTTTTCGCTGCAGACCAGACAGTGCACCTCGTTCAGCGGCGTGGAAAGGCGTGGGTGCAACGATTAACCGAGCGTTGTCGCTGCTATCTGTTATTCCCATTGAGCGCGTTGCGGATATTGCTATGCGGTTGGGTATTAGTGAGCGGTACCTAAATAAGTTGGTCGTCAATGCTGTGGGCATACCGCCTAAGCAGTTTCAAAATATGCAGCGCACTTTGTTTGCAAAGCAGCTTATTCAACAAACTCATTTATCTATGACAGATATCGCAATTACGGCAGGCTATCAATCACTGAGACAACTGCAGCGGGCCATAGAGCAATATTGCGCTACGTCTCCTACCCAGCTTAGAAAAAAAGAGCCGGTTCAACAAAAGGCTATCTCTTTATTTCTTTCTTATCGGCCGCCTTACAATTGGCCCTATGTACGAGATTTCTTGGCAACTCGCGCTATTGAAGGAATGGAACGAGTAACGGACGAGAGCTATGAACGATACTTTTCATGCAATGAAAGTATAGGCTTTTTTAAAGCTACTCACGACGAGGCGCGCCACGGATTCAAACTTCTCATCGACATGCCTGATTTAGGTCGTCTTCATACGATAATTGAAAATATAAAGCAGGTACTAGATCTTCACGCTGACCCGATTTTAATTGAACAAAGCCTATTGCAGTCTGGGTTACCGCCGAGCAAGTTAACGCCTGGGCTACGCCTTCCCAGTGCATGGAGCGTATTTGAAAGTGGCTGTCGGGCTATTGTAGGCCAGCAAGTTAGTGTAAAAGCGGCTATTGGCCAGGTGACTTTACTGGTACATCAGCTGGGCGAAACGGTCTCTGATGCGCTCCCGTCAAACGGTCTTGAATCTAAAACGAGTGAACGCTACAGCTTTCCCTCGCCTGAAAGTGTGGCCGAAAACAGTCTTGAATTCTTACGTATGCCACAGGCGAGAAAAGAGGCCGTACGTCATTTTGCTCGTTTATTCATAAACGGCAACATGCCAAGCCACGAAGACATACTCGCCATTAAAGGCGTGGGCCCGTGGACGCTCGACTATTTAAAAATGCGGGGGGAGAGAAATCCTGACGTCTACCTTGGCGGTGATTTAATCGTTCGTAAAATGGCGCAGCAGTACCCCGTAGCGCCCGAAAAAGCGGCACCTTGGCGCAGTTATTTAACCCTTCAATTGTGGCAGTTAAGCAATCAGTAAAGAGAGTCGTAAGTATGAAATATACAGATTTCGTGAACAGCATACAGGGGCTTGTTAAAGTTGAAGCCTCTGATAAAGGCATAACGGCTATCGAGTTCGTGAGTGCCGCTGAATCAGGTAATACGGCCAACGCGAGGCAGGGTGGTATAGGCAGAGAAACTGCAGCGCAAGAACGCGTGCTAAGCAACGGCTTTCATTCGCAAAAAAACGCCATCACCGAAGCAGCGTGCAGTCAATTACAGGCATACTTTGACGGTACATTACGCGAGTTTGACCTACCGCTTTGCCCTAAAGGTACGGCGTTTCAGAACCAGGTGTGGGATGCCTTGCAGCAAGTTAAATACGGCGAAACGGCCAGCTATTTAGATATCGCAAAAGCCATTGGCAACCCAAAAGCTGTCCGCGCCGTGGGTATGGCAAATGGTCGTAACCCTATTGCTATTGTTGTACCTTGCCATCGTATAATCGGAAGTAATAAAACCCTAACGGGCTACGCAGGTGGTTTACCGCGTAAGCAGTATTTACTTAATTTAGAAGGAGCCCAGGGGGTGCTGGGGCTATAAAAGAATGGGTGATAAGAAAATGGTGATAAAAGAATGGCAATAAGAGACATTATCGCGCTGCTGGTGTTAGCCGGTATCTGGGGCGGTTCATTTATTTTCATGCGTGTTGCCGCACCAGAATTTGGCATCTATGTATTAGTAGCCATTCGTACCGTGCTTGCTACAGCGGTATTGCTACCATTGCTGTTAATACGAGGGTCGGTTAAAGACATAAAGCGACACTGGTTGGCCATTGCGCTAGTGGGCATGGCTAACACTGCGGTGCCTTTCGTCCTGTTTAATTACAGCAGCCTACATTTAGAGGCAGGGGTGAATGCCATTTTAAATGCCACGGCTCCTATGTTTGGCGCCATTGTCGCTTGGCTGTGGTTAGGTGACAAACTAACAAAGTCAGCAGTAGCGGGGCTTTTTGTAGGCTTTGTAGGCGTAACCGTTATTAGTCAGCAAAAGCTCGGCGAGGGCGATATTAGTTTTCTTCCTATTTTGACTGCATTATTGGCCACCACTGGCTACGGCATAGCGGCATGTATGATGAAAAAATGGCTACAAGGGGTTAAACCTTTAGTTGTTGCAACAGGTAGTCAGGCCATGGCAAGCGTAATGCTGGCACCTTTCGCCCTTGCAACTCTGCCCGCCACTATGCCAAGCGTAAATGCGTGGGTTAACGCGGTAGCGCTGGCTGTCGGTGGCACGGGCATAGCGTATATCTTGTATTTCAAACTCATAGCTGACATCGGCCCAGCCAAAGCCATTACCGTAGCTTACTTAGTACCACTATTTGGCATTATTTGGGGTGTACTGTTCTTGCAAGAGCACTTATCGATTCAAACCATTGTGGGTGGTTTAATGATTTTATTCGGTGTGGCGTTAACCACAGGCGTTCTCAAAAGAAAACGCCTCAAAATTAAACCTGCTTAGATTAGCTTGAACTAGGGCTAGTCAATCAGCTGCATTCTTACTAAATTGCTGCCGTCGCGCTTGGCTTGATAAAGCGCGTCTTCCGCGTGCGCTGTTACTTCGTGCATAGCGCGCGGTGACGCAGTGTAAGAAATACCAATAGAAGCGGTAATCACAATTTCCGGTAACTCTTGCAATGGTGAAAGCGTAGCTATGCCATGTCGAAGGTTTTGCGCTATATCAAAGGCTACATGGGGGCCCGTGTGTGGCAACAAGATTATAAACTCTGCGCTACTCCATCTACCCAATATATCCTGGTCGCGCATATGTTCAGCTAAGTAAGAGACCACTTTATCAAGAATGTCATCTCCCGCATTACGGCCGTGGGCGTCTACAATATCTGAAAATTCGTCAACGCTTAGCAACATTACGCTGAGTGATTTGTGCTCGGCTAACAGCGTTTTATAAATAAGCTGCAAGTTATCTTTTTCAGGAAGTCGGTTGCTGTGACGTACCACCAAGTCTGGCTGCATATCTTTTCTGAAATAGTACAGTAGATTGTAGATAAGTAAGAACAGCGAGAAGACAACAACCAGCAGCGTTACCACGCTAAAAATAAACGCTTGAGAAATCTCTGCTTGGCGGTCTTCAAGCGGACTTAAAAGAAACACAGTCCAACCAAATTGATTCAGCTTAACTTCCGCAATCAGAAAGTCTTTTTGGTCAATAGTGACCAGCTTGTTATTCAGCGCCTGCTCGCTTTGAATTGTTACTGGCAAACTCGCGTACCAAGGCAACTCGGACAAGTTGGTGAATTCTGAGTAAGAGGCGATAAGACTTGGATCTGAAGACAACATAATATCGCCTTCACTATCCACGAATAAGAAGTCATAGCCGTATTCTTGTTTGTAGGTATCGAACACTTCGATAAAGCTGCGCAGGCTTTTTCCTACACCGAAAAAACCTAAAAAGCGGCCATTTTTGTCGTGAATTTTAATATCAATATAAAAGTGTGTGTCTTCCCATTTACCAATATCGGCAACGGCATCAGCGGGATAATCGCGATATTTGAAGTACCAGCTTACTTCACCTTCGATAAGGTTGATAATACTGCCGTCAGAATTATATTGCTTTCTGTCTGCCTCGCTGGCGATAAAGAAAGATAAACCAAACTCATTTTCAAGGCGATCCAATGTCTTAAAAACAGCATCTTGATCAATTGTTTCTCCATCCATCAAGTCTACCAACTCAGTGGAATGCCCTAATGCTTCAGAAATATGTAGAGGCTTAAGAAGTTGCTCGACGATAAGCGATATTGCAGGCGACAGTGACTGCTGCTGTGCGCGACTTTGTTCGGCAACGATTTTTGAAATACTGAAATGAACCAGTGTCACAATAGCGATAACCACTACCGCAAATAACACCAGAATACTTCTATGTAGTGTACGAAATGTGTTCACAGACTGCGCATGCTCCCTTGCCTGACTGAACCTAACCTAAGTGTTGAGTATACCTGTTGCAATAATGAACTACTAGGCGGTTTCTTTTAACTTAGACTAAATAACGAAGAGCAAAAGCGCAATGTGAAGTCGTCCGGTCAGACCTCAAAGTGAATCAATCGCTGACATATTGTTGGGCCTTGGTTACACTATACTCCGATTTTCATTCTCTTTGCGAAATAAAGGAATTATATGGCTTTCTCAGTGGTTGTATTAGCAGCGGGTAAAGGTACCCGTATGAAATCGTCGTTACCGAAGGTATTACACAAAGTAGCTGGTGTGCCTATGGTGCAGCGCATTATCAACACAGTAAAATCACTGGGTGCTGACAATATTCATTTGGTCTACGGCCATGGCGGCGACCAGCTAAAGGCAACGGTTGTTGAAGACAATCTAAACTGGTGCTTACAGGCCGAACAGTTAGGTACAGGCCACGCTGTTCAACAAGCTGCACCCCACATTAAAGATGATGAAGACGTGCTTGTACTTGTTGGCGACGCACCACTTATTCGCGAAGAAACACTAAGTGCATTAAAAGCAGCAAAGGAAAGCTGTGATTTAGCACTGCTCACTGTAAATTTAGACGACCCCACAGGTATGGGCCGCATTATTCGCGAAAATGACAATATTACCGCGATAGTCGAGCACAAAGACGCCACTGATGCTCAGCGTGAAATCAAAGAAATTAACACTGGCATGATGATGATGTCTGGCGCTGATCTTAAGCGCTGGTTGGGTGAGTTAAGCAATGATAACGCGCAAGGCGAGTATTATCTTACCGACGTTATTGCCATGGCAGCGGCCGAAGGCAAGCGAATTCAGTCAGCACAGCCACAGTCTGCGGTAGAAGTGGAAGGCGTTAATAATCGTTTGCAGTTAGCTAACCTAGAACGCGCGCTTCAGCGTCGCCAAGCCAAAGAGCTAATGACCAATGGCGTAACCTTGCTGGACCCCGCTCGCTTTGACCTACGTGGTCAGCTTGAAACCGGTAACGACGTCATTATCGACGTTAACGTTATTGTTGAAGGTAAGGTGACACTTGGTAGCAACGTCAACATTGGTGCAAACTGTATTCTGCGCAACTGTACTATTGCCGATAACGCTGTAATTGAAGCTAATTCTATTGTTGAAGAAGCCAGTGTGGGTGAAGCCTGTACGGTCGGGCCTTTCGCTCGACTACGCCCAGGTGCAGTAATGCAGAAAAATGCCAAAGTGGGTAACTTCGTTGAAATGAAGAAGGCTATTTTAGGTGAAGGCGCCAAAGCGAATCACTTAACCTACCTTGGCGACGCTGAAGTGGGTGCTAAAGCGAACATTGGCGCAGGCACAATTACCTGTAACTACGACGGTGTGAACAAGTCCAAAACCGTCATCGGCGAAAATGCCTTTATCGGCTCAAACTCGTCGCTTGTCGCGCCTGTAAACATTGGCAAAGGGGCTACGGTAGGTGCTGGTTCCGTGATCACGTCAACCGTAGACGAAGACGCGCTAGCCGTTGCCCGCGGTAAGCAGCGCAATATTCCAAATTGGCCGCGCCCGACCAAAAAATAAAGACGTACCCTAATTAAAGCTCGCTAACGGGTTATATGATGAGATAGGGCTGGCAAACACAAATAGTGATTAGCTAGCCCAGTTTCTTCTTTAGTCCTATCAAAATATCGCCCAGTCAGAAAGATGACAAAATCAGAGGGCTTGAATTAACGTCCACTGTGTCGCTGTAAACGCAACTCATTCAGCTATCTGTCTTCTAAATAATGAACCATCTGAGGTTTCCCCTATCTATCATTACTGATAGTGTGTGTTTACTTACCTCTTGATTCTTTTTAAATAAGGATATGCGATGATATCTACCCTTCTGGTTGGCTTTGGATTTTCCGCCACAACCTTTCATTTGCCATTTCTAAATTATCTACCGCAGTTCTCTGTCGATGTGGTTATCTCTTCAAAACCTGATGTGGTTAACGCAGTTTTACCCCATGCTGAAGTGTATGGCTCGTTGGAAGAAGCGCTTAAAATTCACGATGTAGACTTGGTGGTTATTACAACCCCAAATCACCTTCATGGGCCACAGGCGAAACTGGCATTAGAGCACAGTTGTCACGTATTGGTAGAAAAGCCATTTACATTAGATAGTGAAGAAGCAGAAGCTTTAGTAGAGCTTGCACATTCTCAAAATAAACAGCTTTGTGTTTATCACAACAGACGTTTTGATGGCGATTTTCTTACGATTAAGCAGCTAATTAACGATGGAAAACTTGGCGACATTAAACGTTTGGAAAGCCGCTTCGATCGATTTCGCCCGGTACCACGAGACAGGTGGCGTGAAAATGCAGGGCCAGGAAGCGGTATCTTCTGGGATTTGGGTCCCCACTTAATCGACCAAGCGCTACAGCTTTTCGGCGAGCCGGAAGAAGTGTCGGCAAACATACAGGCCTTGCGTGAAAATGGGCAGTCAGACGACACGTTCGATGTAACTCTTCACTATGTTGATAAAGTTGTAAAACTAGGTAGTTCAGCCTTTCAGGGAGGAGCAACATTGCGCTACGACTTGCAAGGCACAAAAGGCAGCTTTCGAAAGTTCTATTTAGATCCGCAAGAAGATCAATTGCGTGGAGAGCTATCCTTTGATGATGAACACTGGGCGATTACAAAAGATAACGAGCATGGCGTGCTAGCTGTGGTCAATGAAAGCGGCCAGCTAGTTGAAGAGACGGTGACAACATTGAAGGGTGAATATCTCACGTTTTTCAATCGCCTTGCTCACGCTATTGAAGACGGTAAATTCTCGCCGGCTGACGCAAGTACGGTCGTACCTGTTATCAAAGTCATTGAGCTAGCCATAAAAGCGAGTGCTCAAAAGAAATCGCTGGCGTTTAATTAAACAATTACCTTGATCGTCGTTTCAATTTAACTTACGATACTTTCACTTTAAAACTAATATCTTTCGTTTTGAAAGTTATGGTTGAATGTTGAAGATGTGTTTGCGGACTGTTTTGCAGACTTTTCATGGCTTGTTCTCAATTGGAACAAGGCGTACAGGAAGGTTTAGCGAGAAGGCAGCAAGAGCATGAGGTTATATTGAAAAGTAGTAAATCAGTTGAACAGCGCCGCCAGCAGATAGTGGCGTGGGTGAAAGAGCATGGTCAATCACAAGTTGAAGATTTGGCTGTGCGTTTTGCTACGTCTGAAGTCACCATTAGAAAAGATCTCGCAGCCCTTTCGCAGCAAGGTTTACTGATTCGACAGTTTGGTGGCGCAGTGCCTGTACCATCATCTACCAACTCAAATGCTGGGCCATCTCAGTTTATTACCAGTGACCCTTTCGCGAATTCAACTACTAGCCCAGCAATTAACGCTATAGGCCAACTTGCAGCGAGCTTGGTCAAACCGGGCAATAAGCTCGTTATAGACTGCGGGTCTACCACCGCATCCATCTTACCCCATTTATCACATGCCGATGATTTAGTGGTAATGACCAACACATTATCAACCGCCAATTACCTTACCCAAAGTGAAAAAGAGCCGACGGTGTTAATGGTAGGGGGCACATGGGATGCCCAATCTCAGTCGTTTCAAGGCGCTATGGCTGAACAGTTGGTTAGTGCCTATAGTTTTGACTTTGCGTTTATTGGTGCCGCGGGCATAGATGTCAATAGAGGCACCACCACCTTTAACGAGCTTATTGGTGTAACCCGCGCCATGGCTGTGGCGGCGAGTAAGGTGGTTATAGTAGCCAGCTCAAAGAAATTAACGCATAAAATGCCTAACCTAGAGCTAAGCTGGAAAAACATTTCTGTTTTGATCACTGATGAAGGCATTTGTGAACAAGACAAACTTAATATTGAAAATCAGGGCGTGACAGTACTTATTGCAGCGCCGAGTGGAGAATAATTATGTGTGGAATAGTTGGCGCTGTAGCTGAGCGTAACGTGGTTGAAATCCTATTAGAAGGTTTAAAAAGACTGGAGTATCGCGGCTATGATTCAGCTGGCGTAGCGCTATTGCAAGGCGACGGCACGCTTACGCGTATTCGCCGTACAGGCAAAGTACAAGAGCTTGCTGATGCGGTGGCAGAAGGTGAAGCTTTGGGTACAACTGGAATTGCTCATACCCGTTGGGCAACGCACGGTGGTGTGACTGAAGCGAATGCGCACCCACACTTTTCAACTGAACGTGTAGCTGTTGTTCACAATGGTATTATTGAAAACTACGTTAACTTAAAAGCACAGTTAAAAGAGCAGGGCTATACCTTTACCAGCGACACCGACACAGAAACTATTGCTCACACCGTACACGAAGAGCTTAAGTCAGGTAAGACTTTACTAGACGCTGTGCAAAGTGCCGTTAAAACCTTCCACGGTGCGTATGGCACCGTCATCATGGATAAAGAAGATCCTAGTCGCGTAGTGGTTGCACGTTCGGGCAGCCCGCTTGTAATTGGTTTGGGGCTTGGCGAAAACTTCATTGCGTCAGATCAAATGGCATTATTGCCAGTGACACGCCGCTTTATCTTTTTAGAAGAAGGCGATGTGGCAGAGATTACTCGTCGCGACGTTAAAATCTTCGATAAAGACGGCAATGCCGTTGAACGCGAAGTGATTGAGTCGAATATCGAGCACGACGCGGGTGACAAAGCGGGTTACCGCCACTACATGCTTAAGGAAATTCACGAGCAGCCAACCGTTGTTCGTAATGCGCTTAAAGATCGTATTGACGAAAACGGACTTACTGCTGACATATTTGGTAAAGGTGCTGACGAGATATTCAAAAAAGTACAGCATGTACAAATTATTGCCTGTGGTACCAGCTACCATGCGGGTATGACGGCGCGCTATTGGCTAGAACAATATGCAAATGTGTCGTGCAACGTAGAAATTGCATCAGAATTCCGTTACCGCAAGTCAGTAGTGCACCCAAACAGCCTGCTTATTACTATCTCTCAATCAGGTGAGACAGCCGATACGTTAGCTGCCCTTCGCTTAGCAAAAGAGCTGGGCTATATGTCTAGTTTGACTATCTGTAACGTTCAGGGTTCGTCATTAGTACGCGAGTCAGACCTTGCATTTATGACCCGCGCTGGCGCGGAAATTGGCGTTGCGTCTACCAAAGCTTTCACTACTCAGCTCACTGCGTTCTTAATGCTTACCCTAGCACTGGGCAAAGAAAACGGCATGACAGACGCTGACAGCAAAGCTATTGTCTCTGCGCTTCATAGTCTGCCTGCAAAGCTTGAAGAGACCTTAGCGATAACTGGTGGCATTGAAGATTTAGCTGAAGAATTTGCAGATAAGAACCACAGCTTGTTCCTAGGTCGTGGCGATCAATACCCTATTGCCATGGAAGGAGCGCTTAAGCTTAAAGAGATTTCTTATATTCATGCGGAAGCGTATGCGTCTGGTGAATTGAAACACGGCCCACTTGCGCTTATTGATGACGAAATGCCCGTTATTGTGGTTGCACCGAACAACGAACTCCTCGAGAAGCTAAAGTCGAACGTTGAAGAAGTACGTGCCCGTGGCGGCATCATGTACGTATTTGCGGATAAAGATGCGGCGTTTGAAGGTGATGAAACCATGCGCGTTATCAACGTACCGCACTGCGACGAACCAATCGCACCTATCATTTATACCTTGCCACTACAGCTTTTGAGCTACTACGTAGCGCTAATTAAGGGCACCGACGTTGACCAGCCGCGTAACTTGGCGAAGTCGGTTACGGTGGAATAAAGTACACTGCTGAAGCACTTATGTGCACGTTAAATAATGTTCGAAACAGTGTTTAATGTGCGCAACAAATATTAAAGTCAGAAACTTATAAGTTCGCTACAGTTTTAGAGTTCAAAACAAAACGGTCACATCTAGTGACCGTTTTAAATTAGGTTTTTAGAGTATTATCTTTTGCTTAGTCTAACCCATTCAGGCTCATCCAAACCTACACGAGATAAACCAGAGCTGTAATCATCTACGATTCTTTGAGCATAGAGCTCTTTTAGCTCAAATAAATATTCAAAACTCTCTATTCCATCCTCCATTTGATGAAACTGTTTGAATATAAGAGAGTCTTGATCTCTTTCAGCTCTTACCGAGCCATCATCAGAAGCTAAAAACTTAATTGTCTTTAAGTCATAGGTTTTTCGGTTTAAGTAGAGTTTTTCTCCATTTGGTGTAATGAAATCAAATGGACTATTATGATCAACTAAATCCAAAGATATGAACAGGAACCTCCGTATATCACCATTCGCGATTCTCACTGAATCACAACGCTGTTGGATACAAACGAAATACTTCCCATCATGAGTACTTTTGACGACGGTACCCAAACTTAGAAAAGGAATATAACCTTGATTATGAATTAGGTTCTTATGTTGACAAAGTTTCGCATACTCTTGGTGTGCCCCATATCCTTGAGAATCAGAGAAAATATCAAAAGCGTAGGCTTTGTAGTTTTTCCCTACATTACCCTTAGACAGGTTGTTCAATTCACCTAGAGTATTAACAAACTTTTCTTTAACATCACTACATGAGCTCAATAAATCGAGTGCATTTTGTACAGATACAGAGAAAGTTTTCTCTTCAAGTTCACCAGATTTGGATCTGCTAGGTTGTTCTTGAGCTTGTAAGTTATCCTCTAGCCATATGCTAATAAGCTCTGTATCAAGTAAACTATTTGCATCATTAGCACGTAATATTGATACAAATGTATCGCCTATGAGGTCAACTAATAATTCATTGGCGTCATGGTTGTTAATTAATAGAGATTGATTTGCCAAATATGCGTAATCAAGATTTTTTGAGAAGACATTTATAATTTGAAAACTATTCTCTCTTATAGCTGCCAAAGCTTTTAAAGCAAAGTTTGATAACAAGCCGTTGGTCATCTCTGCGAATTCAGAGTTAATAAATTCAGGGAGTTCTTCGTAAGTAACTGACTTTTCAATTAGCTCTGGGGCATGCTGTCCACGGTTGAGACCTCCATTGGACTTAGCTCGAACTAATATTTTACAACTATGAGAATTAATGCTGCATTCGTCATATTGATTGATCGAAAACCCGTCAATACCTGCGCCCTGCAAGCTTTGTAATATACTAGCTGCTATTGCTTGTAGTTCAGGGTTTCCTGTGTAGATGACAATTAACTTTAAGCTATTTTGACTACTCTTTGATTCTAATAATTTATTTATTATTTGTTTAGTGTAATGACCGTTATGGTCGTCAACTACAGCATCTTCTTCATCATCAAGTTCTTCAGAATCTTCAATGTCGATGATAATTCGCCAGTCAAGAACTACCACGTCGGCTTTTTGAGCTATTTCTGTAAAAAGGTGTATGTCATTCTCAACTTCTGGTTGGAAAACAGAACAAACCTTCTTGTTATGAGCAAACGACTTAACTACTGACTTCACATCAAAGTCATGATTTATATCTGCTTGATCTGTTGTGCCGTACGCTTTGTCGTCGAGAAATACTACAGTCTGTAGGAATTCATTTGCAATTTCGTTAGATTTATCCCTGAAACTCATTATTCTTAGTCCATTTTAGCTATTTTAAACGTTACGGTGGCATCTTTTCTTGGCTCAGCTAATAACAACTTGTAACCCGCAGTTTCTAGAACTTCATTACTTATATGCAGGCCCATACCTCTTCCATTTTCTTTTCGACTAAATCCTAATTGAAAAATTTTGTTTTTGTCTTGTTGAGGGATTTCTAACCCATTGTTTGAAACATACACTGACCCATCATCTTCAGCGTGGAGTCTAATAGTTTTATTAGAAATGCCACTTTCATTTAACCAGTGGATAGCATTGTCAATCAAGTTAACAAACACTGGATAAAAAGAAGAGCGGTAGCCATTTATGCTACCTTTTGCAAAGCCGTTTGTATGATTAAAAGCGATTTCATGCCGCGCAAATCTACTGCCAAATAAGTCTTTTAGGAAAGCTTTTATTTCGAGCAGTTTTATGCTCTCGGATTTGCGTGAAAGTCTTCTGTTTAGTGGCGTGAACAAATTCAAGTATCCATCGAGATGCTCGAAATTAATTTTTATATTCTTGTAAACACCTTCTAGGTCTTGATTTACATCAGACCAGGCCTTTAAATCTTTCAAGCTAGAGCGAACAGATCTAACTGTGCTGTTAAACTCATGATGAATAATACTTACAGCTAAGCCTAATTGACTTAATTCTACATCCGTATGGATTTTTTCTTTCAGCTCTTCTAATTCTTCGCCTAAAGCACTCGTTATTTGTTCGTTTGTTATATAGTTATTATCTTCATCTTTTTCCCAATAGATACCTTCTAGCTGCCTAATTATGGTATCTAATATATTTGTATTTCTTTCACTTACTGAGGTTATTTCATCCGATAACTCTTTTCGTTTTGCAACTAAATCAATATCAGCTTCATTATCAATTGATATAGTTTTAAATCTATCTTTTACTTGTCTAATTTGGTCGTCTAGGTCTACCATCAGCTCTGTAGTTAGCTCTTTTACTCTTTTTGTTATCTCATTGGCTGACTCTGTGGCTGTATTCTTTTTAAGAGCATTGATTGCTTTTGCTTCTTGCGATATAAAATCAACAGCCTTTTCTAAACGCTTTCTTTTACTGATAGATATTTGTAACTTCTTAACTGTTTCATCAACCAGTTCATCAATTTTTTTTATTGTTTTAGAGAATAAATTTTCTTCTAATAGATCAAATTCACTGAGATAAGCTTCATAGTCTGATTTTAGTTCACCTCTCACAAGGAAACCTCTTGGTGTTGGAACAATAATAGACTTCCTGTAATCATTAAGCTTTTGTCTGGTTTCTGATTCAGTATCTATTATCTTTTGACTAGCTAGATCATGATCTTTAATAGAATATATAGTATTAAACCCTTGAGCAGCTTCTGTAAAAATAGCTCCAACTTCTTGTTCAATAAGACCTGCTTGGTTATCAGAGAAAAATTTATTTAAAGCTTTTTCAAATCGCTCTTTTTTCGCTCTAGCCCTCTTATTTTGCTTTTCTAGGGCTTTATGAGATGCCTCTATTTCTGCTCTTTTATTAGCCCAAACTTCTGCTTTAGGGCTTGCATTTATATCTTCTCTGAAAAAATCTGTTGCCAGCTGAGTGAGGAAATTTATAAGTATATTTCTGAATTGACGGTACGCTTTATCTTCAATGAAACCTTCTCGCCCAGCTTTTTCTTTAAGTTTGAAGTTATCTTCTTGCTTTAGATTAATGACACCGAACATTCTGCGATAAGAAAAAAATGCGGAGCCAGCATGCTTTGATCTTCTTTTTTCAACGTCTAAATAATCAACATCGGAATTACCGTACGGAAGGATACGTATATTATCCTTGTATACATATAGCCCTCCAAATTTATCCGCTTTTGCACTTATCCTCGCAAAATCTTCATTATTTAATATAGTCTGAGTCTTTTTGCCTTGAACATAAGCTAGATTAATTTCAAATGGACCACAGCTAGTTTTGTTAAAGTTGTTACCGGTCCAATTTACTATATGTTCATATGTTTTTTCTTGGTAAACCTTAATTGTACCTTTGAACTGTCCAAACTCATCGAAATGGCCCTTAAAGTGGTGGTCTGCAACTTCGAAGTCATCTACAGTGAAGAATTGTTCTTTGTCAATAACATCGACGTAAGTGCCATCATTTACCCTGTAATCTCTAAATACGATATCTAAAATTGGCTTCGGGTGATCAGGGGTCATTGTATTGTGGAAACCCATGAGCATTTTTTCTATTTTGGTGGCTTCTTTACCAACGGATGAACCATCTAAATCAAATTTCAGTGTTTCATCGACAGGAGATACGAAAAAATAGGTTCCACTAGATTGGTAATCAGTAAGATCATTGCTGCGGTTTAGTTTATGATGTAGGTCAGATGGAACAGCGTTAAACGCTTTTATTGTTGATCCTATATTCATATATTCTGCATCAGTGATATCGTCTTGTGCTAGCAGCTTATCCAAAGACTCTATCAATTCCTCTTTCATTGAATCTATTATCAATTTATTTGGCAACTCTGTAAGAGTTCTAATAGGGATAACAATATCTTCTAAATTCAGACCTGGCAGCTCAAAAATTTGCCAATTTATTAGGGCGGCTGTGACTTCTTCCTGATTCTTAGCCTTGGTAACTATTAATACTTGTTTACCGATTGAAGCAATAGCTAATCGTCCTATGCCTTTCTCTCCCATTGCAACCCGCTTGGGTTTAGAAGGATCGGTTGGTGGTGGACTTGATTTTCTGTGTATCACTTTGGATTCAGTGCCAAGTGTAAGCCAACGAGTTTCAAAGTCCTCTTTTGACATACCTACGCCATCATCTCTCAACACAAAAAGATCATTTATTCTGAAATAATCAATATCAACATTATCGGCATATGCATCGTGAGCGTTTTTAAGTAACTCATTTATTGCTGTTGGTATACCCGCAATTTGCTGCCTGCCTAATAAATCTAGTGCTCTTGCTCGTGTTTTAAAGTTTGCCATTGCTGTTCTCTATAATCGCTAGTGCGATTCTCCTTGAATATTCAGGTGGGACTGCATTTCCTATTTGTCTGGCTATTGCTTCCATACTGGTGCCGTGAAATTCAAATGATTTAGGAAATGACTGTAACGTTGCTCCCTCCCTTAACGATAAAGCTCGATTTTCTTCTGGGTGAACAAATCTACCATTTGAAACACTGAAAAACTTGGTCGTTATAGTAGGCGATGGTTTATCCCACCACAGACGACCGAATGTATCTTTAAAAGAATTATCTTTTCCTACAAAGCAAGGTAGCTGTAGTTCTGGGTCATCAGCAAACCCCAGTCTATCCCCACCATTCTTTTTGATCTTTTTAAGTCTTTTAAGAGTTTTCGGTGTGATTTTGGCAACACTGTGCTTGAAGCTAGAGTTATCTACATGCCCAGCTTCCACTTTAGGAAATCCATTAGCTTCGCCAATAACATCTGAAACATTTAGCTTATCTGAGCATATTTTAGGTACCACCTCTTGATTGCCAACTCTACTCGCTATAAGTGTAAATCTTCTTCTATTTTGCGGTACTCCAAAATCATTTGTATTGTGAATCTCAAAATGAACAACATAGCCATCTTCCTTTAACCATTGGATGAAAGTCTCTAAACCGCTTTCTTTTTTTCTTCGAAGTACACCAGGAACATTTTCTACAACCACATAACCTGGACGTAAGAACTTAACAAACCGTTCAAATTCAACTAAAAGACTTTTAGATTGTTCAGACTTTTTCTTGTCCGTATTTATTATGCTCCAGTACTGACAAGGGCTACATCCGATTAAAATTAAATCTTTATCATTACGTTTTAATTTTAAATCTTTAGATAACTTTTTCTCATTTAATTCGAAAACATCACAATTAATGAATTTGGCATCTTTAATATTTGCTAAATAGGTTTTTTCACAAGCTGGTTCATAATCGATACCTGCGATTACTTTTACTCCTGCCGTCTGCATTCCATAACTCATTCCTCCACCACCACAGAAGAAATCGACAGCCTTTAAGGTTCTAGTGGCTTTATTATGTTTTTCATCCATTAAATTTTATCTACCTTTAAACCTGCTTTAATAACCTAGAAATTATTTTTTCAACTTATTGAGTCTTTTCGCCATGTGGGCGTTAATTCAATGTCTAAAGAGCTCACCTAGAGGTGGATTCAATAAATGACATATAGCTAAATTTGGATTTTTTATTTGCGATTCATTGCTAAACAAAGGTAAGTGAGCTGCCACAAATAGTGCCAAAGTTTGATAAGAGCTACATGTATTTTATTTTCCAACTACGATATCAGATTGATGCCTACCTAGGCGAATAATTCAGGTATTGAGCGAGAGAAAAGAACCACTCATCAGTATAGCATTGTTGCAAGGGTAGGTAAGCATGTTGTAATCATGCTACACATTATTTTATGTAGTAACACCGTTGTTAAACGGGAAGTAAGTTTATATTTTTAAGCTATCACCAAGTTTCAACATTGCGAGGCAACATGGCTATCCCATACTCACTGCTAGATTTAGCGCCAATATCTGAAGGGTTTGGCGTAAAAGACGCGTTAAACAATTCAAAGTTAATGGCTGTGGAAGCTGAGCGCTGTGGCTATGAACGTGTGTGGTTAGCAGAGCATCACGGCATGCATGGTGTTGCCAGTTCTGCCACTTCAGTAGTGTTAACGCACATTGCTAACGCCACCGCTACCATTAAAGTTGGTGCGGGCGGTATTATGCTGCCTAACCATGCACCTTTGGTCATTGCTGAACAGTTTGGCACCTTGGCTGAATTATTTCCCAATCGCATAGAGCTTGGACTTGGCCGTGCACCAGGCACTGATATGGCAACCGCACGCGCGCTTCGTCGTAATTTGCAAAGCGATGTGGACAGTTACCCAGAAGATATTCAGGAACTTCAGCACTACTTGGGTACACCGCAAGACGGGCAGCCGATTGTTGCAGTTCCAGGGGCGAATACCCACGTGCCCTTGTGGTTACTTGGTTCTAGCTTGTACAGTGCACAGGTGGCGGCAAAGATGGGGCTGCCATATTCGTTCGCCTCGCATTTTGCGCCCGATGCGCTATTCGATGCGCTTCATGTGTACCGCAATATGTTCAAACCGTCGCCTCAGTTATCAGCGCCAAAAGCAATGGCTGGGGTAATGGTGGTGATTGCTGAAACCGATGAAGAGGCTGAACTCCTATTCACGTCAGTGAAGCAGCAATTTATGAACATGCGACGTGGTCTTAATAGGCCTTTCGCTAAGCCTATGCCTAACTTTGACGAATATTGTACGGCGACTGACGAAGCAATGTTATCGAATGTATTGAGGTATGCGTTGGTAGGGTCGAAAGAAACGGTGCAAAACAAGCTAGCTCAGTTTGTTGAAGCGACGGGGGTTGATGAAATTATCGTGTCGATGCCGATTTACGATATAGAAGCGCGCCTGTTTAGTGTTAACGCATTTGCGGAAATCGCATCTTAGTTTTAAGAAAGCTATTCCCAGTATTGAATATTTGGTTATAACTTCCACTATGAATGACCTTCGAATAACTTTATGATACGTCTATATGTGCGTATTTTCAGTTAGTTGTGTTAGGTTCACAGTCATGACAAAGGTCTGGTTTTCCCTTCTTTTAGCTTTATCATCTTTGATGTGGGGCGCTAGTGCTGCTTTTGCGAAAGAAACCCTGGACCTAATTGTTCTTGAAACACTGCCTGTTCCCATTGTCGCTGATTCGCGGGCCGAGTTCGAAAAGGAACTTGCGCGGATTATGCCCGATCACGAGATTAACGTAACATCGTATAACGCCGAAGGCTCTGAAGTTCGTGCTAAGGAGATACTTACCGAGCTTGCACAAAACCCAGCGCCTGACCTTATTGTATCGGTGGCGACCCTTGCCACCAGAGCGCTGAATGCGTCTGAAGAGTTTGTTGATGTACCTAAGCTGTTTATGGCGGTCTCAGCACCGGTTGAAGAAGGAATAGTTTCTGCTATTGGTGCGGTTAGTGAACGCAACATGACGGGCGAGTCACACGTGCTAGACGCAAAGGTAAAGCTAGATATGTTAGAGGGCGTGCTCAGAGCGTCTAAGCCCTCATCGCTTTTTACCATCGGTCTAGTCCATTCTACATACCCATCGTCAAGCAACTTGGTTAATCAACTTCTGGCACTGAATGATGACTACGAGAACATAAATCTTGTTGCTGTTAGTACACCGTATATAGAAGGCGATGATGGACTGGTTGAAATGACTGACAGCATCATCAACAGCTTGCAGCAAAAAACAAACGAGCTGGATGGTTACTGGCTTTCATCTGGGCCGCTCGCGGAATCGAATGGCTTAGTAACAAAGGTAAAAGAAGCTACGGGACTGCTTCCTTTATTTGCAGAAAGCATTTCCTCTGTGAAAGAAGGTGCGCTTCTTGGCGTAGTATCTGAGCCAGCGAGTATTGGCAAATCAGCTGCAAGAAAAGCCAAGCTAATTCTTGAGAAAAAATCGGCGAGGGACATTCCCGTTGATAAAATGGATACGTACACTGTAGCGGTAAATGTGTCTACAGCAATCAAACTGCAGTTACCCATTCCTTCAAATTACTTGAAGCTGTCGAAAAAACATGTGTATCAATAAGGCCTAATTAGAAGTAAGTATGCGGATTAAATCGAAACTGCTGGTTATCTACATTCCAATTTTATTAATTGGTATGGCACTTACAGGGTATTGGGCTTATTTGACGGCGTACGATTCAGTACGCGAAAGAGAATATCAGCTCCTCACTCAGACGCTTACATTAAACGTTTTAGAGATCATTGACGAAAGACGTGAACTGCTTATTGAGTCGGGCCTAGAGAATGTGCCTGTGTTTCGCGAGGCCTATCAAAAGGAAGTGTTTGAAGAGCTAAAGTCGTTGCAGCAAGCCACCGACCGCCACTTTGCGATCAGTGACAAGAGTGCCGATACTGTGGTGTTTAGTACGATGGAGCACACTGTGGTTCCTAATGTCGAAGATGCGACAATCGCAACCATTGCCAGTCGTAAGGTCGCCTTTGGTGAGTCGAATATTAACGATGCTGACGTGTTATTTGCGTGTGCGGAATTTGCGCCATGGAATTGGAAAGTTACCGTATTACAGCCTGCTGACGCACTGCAATCTTTCCTATCTACTATTGCGTGGCTAACGTCATTAGTGACGCTATTTGCTGTCGTTATTGTCAGTTTGCTTATGGGAAGAGTCACACAGGTGTTTGTTGTTTCTCCTATCGAAAAAATAAAATCAGCAGCAAGTCGCATTGCGGTTGACCATAAGAAGGTCAGTATAGACTTACAGCAAAACGACGAGTTAGGTAGTTTAGCGCGAGACGTTGAGGCAATGTCTGGTGAAATAGAGCAATACGTTGCTCAAGCTCAGCAAGCAAACCGCGCAAAAACGGATTTTCTTGCAGTAATGAGTCATGAAATTCGCACCCCACTGAACGGTATTCAGGGATTAGCAACGCTACTTCTTGATACGCAACTGTCGGATAAACAGCATCAGTATGCCAGCGATTTGAAATCATCGGCGTCTATTCTAGCGACCGTTATCAACGATGTTCTGGATCTCTCAAAAATTGAATCAGGTATGTCAGAAGTTGACGTTACAGAGTTCGATCTTGACGCAATGCTGAATGACCTTATTACGCTACTGGGTACCAATGCTAGCGCCAATAGTACGCGTTTGGTTTACAAAAGTAAGAACATGGAATCGGTGGCAGTAACCAGTGATATTACGAAGTTACGCCAGATAATCATTAACTTGGTGAGTAACGCAATTAAGTTTACTCATAAGGGCACGGTGACTATTTCCGCCAAACTCAAACAGCCTTCACAGGATACCGTGAGCGAGAACCATTTGGTAATTGCGGTTAAAGATACCGGTATTGGTATTGAGCCAGACAGACTCGAGCATATTTTTGATAAGTTTACGCAGTCCGATTCATCAATTACGCGTAAATACGGTGGCACTGGGCTAGGTCTTGCTATTGCAAAGCAGCTTGCACAAATATTAGGTGGTGATATTAAGGTGGTGAGCAAAGTAGGCGAAGGTTCATGTTTCACCGTTACCGCCAAGGTGCAGAGTCGTCGCGTGGTGGAGTCGTCGGCCGATTCGGATTCCGTGCGACAAGCAGAGCGCGCTAGCTTACCAGAAGGTATTAAAGTTCTGTTGGCTGAAGATAATGCCATTAATGCTGTGGTAGCACAGGCACTCTTAGAACAGCTGAAATGTGATGTTGAGCACGTTGATAATGGACTGAAAGCCTCTGCACGAGTAGAAGAGGGCGGTATTGATGTTGTTTTCATGGATGTGCACATGCCAGTGATGGACGGCATTGAAGCGACAAAACGCATTCGAAAGCTTGATGGAGAGCTTAGCAAAACCCCAGTTATAGGACTTACCGCCGAAGCATTCAAAGAGCGGCACGTGTCATTTAAAGAAGCAGGGATGGACGACATCGTTACCAAACCTGTCACCGTTGAGGCACTGCAAGAAAGTTTGTCAAAACTGGCGCTTAATCAGGAAGTCACTGATAATAGTTAAAGTGATGCAGCCTCAGTAATTTGAAGTTGTAAGAGCCCGTGGGTGATTTCACCATGGGCTAATATATAAATGCTTTAACAGTAACTTATTGCTTAAGGTGGCGTGTGCAAATCAATAAACCCCGCGAGCTACTTCGGCTGAGAATTGCGCTGATCATTGGTGCTGTACTTGTGCTTGCCTTTATGGCTGCTGACTTGATGCTACTACCAAGCAGCATGTACGAGCTGTACATATTCGATCGCTTACTTCTTCAATTCCCTATTATACTCGTCGTTGTTGTACTCTCCTTCTGGCGCAGGTTCATTCAGCATCGAGCCTACATTTTCGCAGGGTTACTTATTGCGCTTTCTTACAGCAACTACTGGTTAATATGGGTTTGCTGGGAAGAGCACAGCTTCATTTTCCCCTACGAGGGCACAATTTTATATGCTTTCTTCTGTGTGTTTGCGCTGGGTATTGCCTTTAAATTAGCGCTAGCAGCCAACGTCATCAACATTCTGGGTTTTTTGGGGTTAATGTGGGTTGCGCCGGTTTATGGTGACAGAGTTCCAATTTCAATGGCATTTGTATCTGGGTCTTTGTTTATTTGTGTCTATGCCCGTTATCGGTTAGATCGCAGCGTACGCATGTTAAAAGAAACCAATGACAGGCTACTTAAACTTAGCAAATTTGACCCCTTATCTGATTTATTGAATCGGCGTGCGTTACGAGAGCAGAGTGAAAAACTGTTGGCGTTGAGTAAGCGTCATAAAGTGTCGATGGCTGTGATGATGCTCGACTTAGATGATTTTAAAAAATATAACGACTGTTTTGGTCATCAGCAGGGTGATGAAGCCATAAAAATACAAGCCCGCATTATGAAGCAGGTCTTTAAGCGAGAGACAGACATATTAGGTCGGTACGGTGGCGAAGAGTTTATTGTTGTATTGAGCGACATTCAGAAAGAACAAGTTGAGAAGCACTGTGATGCACTCTTGAATAAGTGGACAGAAGTCGCATTAGAACATGCTCAAGATGCAAAGCATCCTTTAATGAGTTGTTCCATTGGTGTGGTGTTTGCCAAGTCGGCCGAGAACATGTCAATCGATTGCCTTATTGACGAAGCAGATAAAGCACTTTACGAAGCAAAAGAAAAAGGCAAAGCCCAGTTTGTATTAAATCAGGCGCAGTGCTTAGCCTAACACTGCGCTTTTTTTTCACGATTGGCTTACAGCTTCACAATCATCTTGCCGGTGTTCTTGCCTTCAAATAACATATTTAGGCCTTTCTCGGCGTTCTCTAAGCCTTCCACAGTGTGTGCACGGTACTTGATTTTACCTTGTTGAACATAAAGCGAAAGCTTTTGCAGTAGTTGTGGGATTTCACCCCAGTGATCAGGCATAGCAAAACCGCGAATGTTAATTCGCTTTTTAATCAGCGGGATCCAGTTCGGGCCCGGTGACGGCTTTTCAGACTGGTAATCGGCAATCATTCCACATACCACAATTCGGCCATGGGCATTCATTCTGTTAAAAATGTGCTGCTGAATAGGACCGCCCGTATTTTCAAAGAAGACGTCTATTTTATTTGGTGTTAGTTCGGCTAACTTTTCTTCTAAATTGTCGGTTTTGTAGTTTATAGCGCCATCAAACCCAAGCTCGTTAACAATCCAATCGGCTTTGTCTTCGCTTCCTACTACGCCAATTACACGCAGCCCGTCTGCTTTAGCAAGCTGACCTACAATTGAGCCTACAGAACCTGCTGCACCCGTAACAATAAGTGTCTCACCTTCTTTGGGCTGGCCAAAATTATATAAACCTGTTGTGGCCGTTAGGCCTGGTAGTGCAAAAACACAAAGGGCCATTTCCTCAGTAATGCCAGGCTGAAGTTTGTTAAAACCAGAACCGTCACTGAGCACATATTCACTCCAGCCAGTCATTCCCATAACTTTGTCGCCTACCGAAAAATTAGGGTTGTTAGACTCAACCACTTCGCCCACACCGCTTGAGCGCATTACATCGCCAAGCTCCACAGGTGGAATATAACTCTCTCTGTCTTCACTCATCCAACCTAACATCGCAGGGTCTAAAGACATGTGAGTTTGCTTTATCAAAATTTGACCGTCTTTAGGCGTGGGAATTTCGAGCTCTTTGCTTTCAAATAAATGTGGCCCAATTTTTCTGTCATGGGGGCGATTAACGAGTGTAATTGCTTTGTATGTTGACATGGTGTCCTCCTGTTACAAGCACAAATGGTCGACGTCTTATCGAATGTAAAAGCGCATCGCTAAACACGGTTACATCTGCGCTGTTTAAAATAGGGTGGGGGTTATAGACATAAACACAACCTATAACACAGCTTGTTTATAAATTTGAGTGAAACCTTTTTGCATTTCCAATAGGTGTTAGTGATAGTTAATTAAAATGGCGTTAACAAGATTGAGATCTTTTGTTAACGTCGTTTTATCAAAGTTGTTTATAAATGCGTCGAAGTTGTAGCTATAATTGTAAAAAATGCGATAAAAGTGCGTAAATGGCGTTTACTTGCATTGAACAAAAGTACTCAGATCCGTAGAATGCCCGATGCAATTTTCCCCTTTTACAATGAGTATCTTATGAAGCAACAGTTTTCTTTACGTGCCTCAGTTTGCTTAGCGCTTGCTACCTTAGCCTCTTCTTCTGCGCTGGCAGCTGGTTTCCAAGTTAATGAACACAGTGCAAACGGTCTAGGCCGTGCCATGGCTGGTCAAGCGGCTAAGCCAGAGAATGCCTCCATTTTAGCAACTAACCCTGCAGCGATTGGTGTATTTAAAGAAGCTGAGTTCAGTGCATCAGTAAGCTTTATCGATCCGAATGTTGATATCGATGGTGATGTTAGCTATGCGTTAGGCGAAGCCCCAGTTGGCCAACCTATGCCAGCAGCAGAAGACAACATTGCAGATACTGCTTTTGTTCCAGGATTCTTTTATGTAAGCCCAATTAATGAAAAGCTATCTGCTGGTGTAGGTGTATTCACAACCTACGGTCTTCGTTCAGATTACTCTGATGATTTTGGTGCGCTGCATTTTGCTGACACAGCTGAAGTAAAAACGGTAACCCTAAACCCTGCTGTATCTTATAAAGTGAATAAGCAGCTTATGGTAGGTTTTGGTTTAAACATCACTTACGCTGAAGCTGAAATTGGTTCTGGTGTATCAAACACGCTAGCGGGCACTGTTGCAGGCCTAGCGCCAACAGCAGAAGCATTAGGTATTACATTGCCTACGCTTACTCCTGGCAATTCACTGTTTAGCATGGAAGGTGACGATTGGGGCTATGGTTGGAACGCTGGTATTTTCTGGCAACCAACTGATATGACTAATGTTGCGCTTTCATACCGTGCAGAAACGAAACTAGAACTTGAAGGCGCGGTATCTTCAGAGACGCCAGTGTTTCCTATCAACTTAAACCAGCCTGGTAGTCTAGATTTGAACCTTGCTGCGATTACAGAGCTAGCGATTGATCAAAAAATTGACAATCAGTGGTCTGTACAAGCAAGTGTTACTTTCACTGACTGGAGTACGTTTGAGAAGCTTGAAGCTAACCTAGAAGACGGCATCGATTTCCTAATTAAAGAAGAGAATTTCGACGACTCATGGCGTGCAGCGCTTGGTGTAACTTACATCCTAAACGATGAAATTACCCTTCGTGCTGGCTATGCTTATGATGACGGTGTGGTATCGGTAGAAAACCGCTCACTAAGTATCCCAGATACAGACCGTCATTGGTTCTCTGGTGGTATGACTTACACGGTTAGCGAAGATACATCAATAGACGTGGCTTACGTATTCATAGATGGCCGTGAAGCGAATATCGACAAAGATAGAACGATTCTAAGCAATGTTCTTCCTGGTACTGACTTTACTACTAACTTCTCTGGCACACAGTCAGCTACTGCGCACATTCTAAGTGTTCAAATGAACACTCGCTTCTAATTTCAAAGAAGCCAAGTTAAATAAGAAAGGCAGCGTATTTACGCTGCCTTTTTGGTAATGACCTATGCACACTGGTATAACGTCGCATTTTTTATGTGCGATGGGGTTCTTGTGCGCTGTTTAACGACTAAATTTGCGCAAATAAATCTTGAAGACATGTAATTGCTGCGCCGATTTTTGCAGGCATTAGCTCCCTTTTCGGTGTAACCGCATAAACCGTATAATCTGGTAACTCCCAGTCAGTGAAGAGCTGCTTCATTTCACCAGACTTTAATAGATGTCTCACTTCTGGTTCGGGAAGAACCGCATAGCCAACACTATCTTGAGTAAGTTTAATCAATGTCTGCATTGAGTTGACATCAATGCGTTGTGTATCCAATTCATACTCGCCTTCGCTTTCGTGCTTCATGACGTATTCTTCAATATGTCTGTGAGCAATGTATGTATGCGCGTTAAGCGCTTCAGGCGAAGTCAGAGTTTCGTTTGCAAGTGGATGGTCTGCAGAGACACATAAAATGCGCTTCCAGGTCGCGAGTACCAAACTGCTGAAATTTGTATCTGAGACTGGGGCGAAGCAAAGAACAAGATCGGCACTGGAAGCGATAATGTCTTTAGGCTCGTCAGTTACGGTTAAAGAAATAGTTATTTTAGGAAATTCTTCACAAAGCTTTTTCAGTGGCTCGCTTAACAGTCCTCCGCCAAAACCCTCCGGCGCGATGATGTTTATTTTACCTGTGGGATCATCCTGCAGACTTTCAATTTTTTGCTGGGCAAGTTCTGCGTTTTGTAGCATTTGCTTACTGGTTTCGTAATAGATGCGCCCTGCTTCCGTTAGGCTCAAACTTCGGGTATTTCGGTTAAAAAGGCTAAGGCCGATATCGTGTTCTAGCTTTCTTAACTGCTGACTAATAGCAGAGACAGTCATGTGCAGCTCTCTCGCAGCTACACTCATGCTGCCGCTATCGGTTACTGCAACAAAAACCTGAAGAGAGCGAAGTAATTTAGTATTCATGGCGCTTAGTTAATCCTTTTTATTGGCCGCAGTATCTTGACTGTTCATTTGTAGCAAATTAACGACGGAAATAGTCGAATTCTACCGTATTTTAACGTTGATGAACGCTTTTGAAGCAGGTCTTTACGCAATGCTTACATTGAAAAGTTATGCATTCTCTTCGCATTTGTAGCTAAAAGTAATTTTGGAGCTCGCCTTGTTTTAAAGATGTTTTCTTTATGTTTTTAAATGGTAAATTATTGAAATCCAGCGTTTCTTTGCCCGATTAAAGTGCTAGTTTAACTATTCACTAACTATGCAGCTGAGAATCGCGAATGAAACAGTTTACTTTGATGATTATTGTTCTGCTCTCCACCTCGTGGATGGGCGGTTGTACTTCTACTAAAACGTCCGTTGGCGCTTCATACGGGCCCGCCGCGTTCTCACAGCCTGCGTTTACTGCTGTTACCGTAGCCTACGCACCCGAAATGCAGGGTATCCTTAACCGTATTGAGCAAGATCCCAATGCATCCATTCACACAACCACAACCATCAAAGGCGTTACGTATCGCATGGGTACCTATCACGACGAGCCAATATTAATATTCGCGACTGGAATGAGCATTGCAAACGCTGCTATGACTATGCAGATGGCGTTGGATTACTTTCCGGTTAAGCAAGTGGTTTACATGGGGATTGCAGGAGCAGTTAACCCAAAATGGCAACCGGGTGACGTCATTGTTCCGGCGCGTTGGTACTACCATGATGAGAGTGTGTACACCAATGAAGATCCGAATGCTCCGGGGGAATACATACTGCCTGAATATTATGCAAAGTTCATTGAAGAGCAAGATGAACGCCGCGCTAAAGATCCTCACACACCAAAATATAAGCCCTTTCACTTCATTCATCCTGACGAAGTACTTATTGTGAAAGAGGGTATGGATAAACCACAAGACACTGCCTATTTCAGCGCGACACCGCGTCTTTTAACTGCGGCGAAACAAGCTATGAGCACTATGCCAACGCAGCGTGTGCTTGGTGAGCGGGATGCCGAGCTCTTTGTAGGCGGAAATGGTATTACCGGGTCTGTCTTTATGGATAACCGCGAGTATAGAAAGTGGACAAGAGACGTGTTCAATGCCGAAGTAACTGAGATGGAGTCAGCCGCAATAGGTCAAGTATGTACCGTTAACGACGTTGACTGGATTATTGTTCGAGCTATTAGTGATTTGGCTGGCGGTCAAGAAGGCGTTAACGTAGAGAACAAGTACGACGATGAAGTGTCGCGAATTGGCGCTAACGTTCTGTTTTCTGTATTAGATACACTCGCTGAGGACGAGTAGTCGATAGTATGGCAAACATTGAGGCAACGTTGCTTCTTTGCATATGAATGTTAGTTTCAAAACTAAGCCAATCGCGACAGCCTAAAAATAAGTAGGCGGATAGAGAAGGTAAACAGTACGCGCTATCCGCCTTTCTTAGGTGCTTCTAACGCTATTAATTGAACGCCAGCGAGCAAGCCGTTGTCGATACGTGGTTAGCGGATGGTTCTGACCATATTTATGGTATTTGTCGCAAGTTTTACTTCAACCAGAAAAACAATGAGCGCACTGATTAGAAACATCATAGCCAGTATGAATAGTACGATGACTGGTGTTTTTAAATCGACAACCCATAGAGACCCAGAAAACAGCGCCATAATGACGGTACACACCATCAGTCCAGCGGCGACACACAGCCCAATCGCCCAGTTAATCACTTTTACTCTGCGCCATAGCACCTTAATTTCTTTTTTTGAGCGATCGACAATATGCGGGTCTGATAGAGTATGAATCTGTCTTTCCGCCACCCTCACCCTGTCTGATATTCGGCCCAGCCGAGACGACATAACATTGAGGAAGCCCGCAATACCGGTAAGTAAAAATACGGGGGCAACAGCGAATTCGATAAGCTGTGAAAGACTAGGAATAAGTGTGTCCAATGGTTCCTCCAGCGAACAAAGTTTGGTGTTCTTACTTCAGGCAAAGAGTGATTAACCCATTGCTGCAATCTACTAACGTACTGCCAGTCTATATGCGTTAGATACACGTAAATTAGTATTAATGTATAAAACTAAGACTTGTGTTGTGACAGTTAAGTCTGCGAACTGCAAAGTCTACGCCAACGCTTAACTCAGAGATATGACGTAATGGTCAAAATGCCGCAACAGTTTAGCGAGTTTTAACCCATTCTTGCCTAAATTAACGATACACTAGCATCAGTTGCTAAAAAAACATTTTGTCATCATAAGGATAGATAATGCGCTTTGCCCCAAGCTTTCCTCTGTCGTTGCTAGCTGTGTCTCTGCTATCGCATTCAGCCATCGCTCAACAAACCAATGAAATAGAAAGAATTGAAACCACGTCTTCTCGTATACAGGGAAATATGAATGCTTCCGGTTATGCAGTGTCGTCTATTTCAGAAGAAACGCTTTCGCTGCTTTCATTTCAACATATCCAAGAGTCGCTGAATTACATTGCGGGTGCAGGCGTACAGCGGGGCAATGGGCAAGAGTATTTACCAGCCCTTCGTTCGCCAGTGTTAACCGGCGCTGGCGCGTGCGGCGGAATTTTAGCAGCAGAAGACGGTATTGCGTTGCGCGCAGCAGGTTTTTGCAATATTAACGAGCTGTTTGAAGCACACGGTGAAATTGCACAGCGTATTGACGTGATAAAAGGCCCTGCGTCAGCGCTTTATGGCTCTAATGCGATACATGGTGTGATTAATGTGATTACCCCTGACACAACCCAAGGCGACGGAGAGGTTAGCGTTGATTACGGGTCTTATGGGTTTCATCGCGTAAAGCTTAAAGAAGGGAAATACTTTGGTCGCAGCGGCGTGGGTATTGCTGCCAGTGTTACCAGAGATACAGGATATCGAAATGAAGAGGGCGTTGACCAAGAGAAAGTCTCGCTTCGCCACAGGCTAGAGTGGGATAACTCGGTTATCACGAGCGGCCTTACCTATACCCATCTGGACCAAGAAACTGCCGGCTACATCGAAGGGTTTGAAAGCTACAAAAATACACAAATAGCCAAAAGCAACCCAAACCCCGAAGCGTTTCGAAAAGCAGAAAGTTTTAGGCTATGGAGCAAGTTCGATACAAGCTTTAGCGGTGGTCATGCACTGTCGATTACACCTTACGTACGCAACCAGGACATGCGTTTTAGAATGCATTTTCTTCCAGGCAAACCCCTTGAAACGAATGCCCAAAAAGGCGTGGGTGTGCTTTCTCAGTTCCATTACGTCATTAATGACAGCCTAAGTGCAGATATAGGATTAGACGTAGAATACACAGAAGGTGAATTAACCCAGTCACAAGACAGCGCCACAGAAGGGTCAGCCTTTTTGGTTGAAACCATTCCTGCAGGTAAACACTATGATTATGATGTAGATGCCACGCTATTTGCGCCTTTCTTTACCTTTAATTGGCAAGCTGAGCGTTGGGCTATTTCTGTCGGCGGGCGCTTTGAGTCTATGCAATACGACTACACCAACAATATGAATGTTGGTCGTGTACGCGAAGATGGCACACAGTGCGGTTTTGGCGGCTGCAGATATTCCAGACCAGCAGACAGCGAAAATGAATTTGATAACTTTAGTCCGAAGCTTTCACTTCGTTATCAACTTAATCCTCAAACACAGTTATTTGGCGGCATCGCAAGAGGCTATCGCGCGCCTCAGGCAACAGAGCTGTATCGTTTGCAGCGTGCACAGACTGTTACTGATCTTGACTCGGTAACGGCCGATAATATCGAGATGGGCGTTACAGGTACACTATTTGACGGCAGCTATACGCTTAGCCTTTACAGCCTACAAAAAGATAATGTGATTTACCGCGACAGCGACTTTTTCAACGTAAGCAACGGCGAAACGTGGCATAGAGGCGTAGAGCTTACTTTTGACCAACCGTTAAGCGATATACTGCGCTTAGATTTTGCTGGTACATACGCAAGGCATACCTACGAGCACAGTCAGCTCTCAGGTGAACAAGACATTAAAGGTAATGATATTGATACTGCGCCAAAGCTTCAGTTTAACGCTCGTTTAAGCTTTGAGATGTCGAGCAAGGTACAAACGCAGCTAGAGTGGCAGCATGTTTCGAGCTATTTCACCGACGCTGAAAATCTCAACGAGTACGAGGGGCATGACTTGGTACATGCGCGTGTACGCTACAGCGTGAACGAAGACGTTACATTGTATGTGCGGGTTAACAACGTATTTGATACGGACTACGCTGAACGCGCCGATTTTACTAGCTTCACAGGCCCTCGATATTTTCCTGGGCGGCCTCGAAACTTCATGATAACGGCATCGTTCACGTTATAGATTCAAATAAGCAACCGTAATAGATAATTATTAATCTTGAAAATACAGACTATTGCCGTGATTTGCTTGTACCCCAGCGGCATCAGGCGTAGTCTGTAGGCATCAGCATGGGTCTCAGTCACGCCATGTATAGCGCTTGGAAAGGTCAGGCGACATACGTGGAATGATTGTTAATAGGTATACCCATGCAAAAAATAGTAATTGTTGGTGGCGGTGCTGGTGGTCTTGAATTAGCCAGTCGCTTAAGCCGCACCCTCGGGAGAAAGAAACAAGCCGAAATTACCCTCGTCGACCGCAGTCGAACCCATATCTGGAAGCCGCTATTACACGAAGTGGCCGCCGGTGTAATTGATAAGCATTCAGACGGTGTGGACTACGCCATCCACGCTGCAGCTCACCACTACCGCTTTCAATTAGGCGAAATGTGCTCGCTTAACGCGCAAGCGCAAATCATAACCTTGTCGCCTTTAATCGATGAAGAAGGGACACAGGTTTTGCCTGAACGCGAGATTCATTATGACCAGTTAGTGCTGGCGGTTGGTAGCGTGAGTAACGACTTTGGCACACCTGGCGTTGCTGAGCATTGCTACTTTCTTGACTCGTTAAAGCAAGCTGAACGTTTTCACAAAGCGCTTCTTAATCAGCTAATCCGCATCAATCAGCAAGAAGATAAAGACGCCAGAATTGATGTCGCTATTGTCGGGGCAGGAGCAACAGGTACTGAGCTCGCCGCTCAACTTCACCATGTGGCTAATTTGTCTAAGGCTTACGGTATGCCAGACATGTCAGCTTCTCGTCTTAAGATTACGATCGTAGAAGCGGGAGAGCGTATATTGCCTGCGCTACCTGAGCGTATAGCAAACTCTGCAAGAAAAGCGCTGCATAAGTTGGGCGTAGACATTAAAGAGCAAACCATGGTGGCAGAAGCCGACGCGAAAGGGCTGATCACAAAAGACGGTGGTCGGATTGACGCTGATTTAATGGTGTGGGCTGCGGGGGTGAAAGCACCGGACTTCATAACAAAGCTTGCGCTTTTTGAAACGAACAGAGCCAATCAAATTCTTGTTGATAAGCAGCTTCGCAGTTCATCTCATAAGAATATTTGGGTGTTAGGCGATTGCTGTGGTTTCCAGCAGGAAAATGGGAAGTGGGTGCCGCCTCGAGCGCAGTCTGCCCACCAAATGGCGGATATTGTTGCGCATAATATAACGTCGTTATTTACTCAAAAAGACACGAAAGATTTTACTTACAAGGACTATGGATCCTTGGTTCACTTAAGTAAATACAGCACTGTTGGAAGTTTAATGGGCTCACTGTCAAACAGCAGTATGTTTATAGAAGGGCGTCTAGCCAAGTTGGTTTACGTTTCTTTGTATAATATGCACCAGTTTGCAGTACACGGAAAAATTAAAGGTGCTCTAAAGCTCCTTGTGAAGAAGTTAAGTCAGGCCATCAGCCCTAAGCTGAAGCTTCACTAACCACATATAAAAAAAGCCCCATGTTTGGGGCTTTCTCAAATCATAAATTTAGTTCGCTGGGACCAAACGTAAATAGCTATTGTTTCACGCCTTCAACGTGAAGCTCTAATTCTACCGTTTGCGACGCTGGGCCTAAATCATAGTTGATGCCATAATCTTTAAGTGCAATCGTCGTTGTGCCCATGAATCCTGCACGATAGCCACCCCATGGGTCTTTGCCTTCGCCAATCTTTTTGGCTTCAATTGTAATAGGCTTTGTTACACCATGAAGCGTGAAATCACCCATTACATCCATCATGCCATTGCCTTTATCGACAATTTTTGTGCTGACAAACTTCGCCTCTGGAAAGTCGTCAACGTTTAAGAAATCGTCGCTCTTAAGGTGCTTGTCACGCTCTGCGTGGTTTGAGTCGATACTGTCGGTATCGATAGTCACCATAATTTTGGCTGCACTAGGTGCTGCGTCGTCGTAACTAAAAGTACCTTTAAAATCGTTGAAGCGACCAGTAAGCCACGAGTAGCCCAAGTGTTGAATTTTAAAGTTGATAGACGCGTGGGCGCCTTTGCTATCAATCACATAATCTGCGGCGTTAGCGGTGCTTAAAGACAGCGCAGCAGCCAAGGCAAGTGTTAACTTCTTCATCATTTCTCCTTTCTTCTCAATATCATCGAAGCCGTAACATCTGCTTCAGTGTGTCATCGTTACTAATAAAGTGGTGTTTCAGTGCAGCCAGCGCGTGAATGATCGCCAATACAATCACTGACCACGCAATATAAAAATGGGCCTCTCCTGCAATGTCTTCTTGATTTTCAAAGAACTCGCCCATTGCAGGTACAGAAAACCAATTAAATACGTCGATGCTTCTTCCATCGGCCGTTGAAATTAAATAGCCGCTCGCGAATAGCATGATAATCAAGGTGTACAGAAGCCCATGACCTATGCGACTTAACCTTTTTTCTAACGGGGTGCCATGTGACGGCGGCCGTGAAGTAACAACGCGCGTGACTAAGCGAACAACAGTGGTGGCAAGCAAAATTAATCCAACACTCTTGTGCCAATGCGGTGCCGTCTTATACCAGTCGCTGTAATATGTGAGGTCGACCATCCACAGCCCTGAAGCAAACATGCCGACAATGGCAATGGCAGATATCCAATGCAAAATAACTATAGGTCTGGACCATCTTGGTTTCATATCACTTCCGTTATTACTTACTTGCAATCAGGTTGTTTAGACCTTCAGTTAATGCGTTATCTCAACCGCTAAATGACCGCTGAAAAAACACCTTATGGATCAATTGAATCTAGTGTATTTCTAATTACGTTGGCTAAACATCACATTTAATGGGAGTGTTCGTTCTTGTTTTTAGAACGAATGTACAGAAAACAACCCACCAAACCTGAGTCGCGACACGGTTAGTTTTCGAAGACGCGTCGTTTAATGGTCGATAAAATGCGCTAAACACCTCTATTAAACGCGCTAAATACTCTTATAGTTTAAATAGGCAGTAACAAAAGTGGCTGCTTTGCTTCAATGTTGTTTAGTTCAGTAGAGGTTGTACGCTTTGCGCGTTTCGTACGTTTTGTTGGCCGTTATTCTGCCAGCGATATTTTCATCACTAGTATCCGTCTCCGTATTGGGAGAGGGAAGAAGTGTGCAAAATATTGCGGGGCAGTCGAACAGTGCAAATACGCTCTCAACCCTCATTAGCGAATGGGAAAGCTCCGCTTTTGAAGTATCTGACGACGACATTGATGATGGCATTTCGTTTGTCGACATCACCAGCGGCTTGGAAAAATACCGGTTTTCGGCTGGTAAAACGATTGGTGCAAAAGCCTTTACTAGGCAGCGCAATAACATCATTAGAGGGCCACCTTCTTTCACTTAATCATTAAAAAACTGAATTTTTTATTTTTGATTAGGAGAAAGGTATGCACGCCTTAAATCTATATAAAACCGAAGCTATCGATACATTGGCATGGCCGGTTGTTGAAAACACCATTACTGTAAAATCATCTGCTATGGCGGTCTTCACTGACTTTAAGCAGCACTTACCACACGTTATTGATGCTCGAACTCCAGCGACGAAAATAGAGTCGATTATGCGTCAGTCTCATGTTCGTATGATGCTGGTGGTAAACAGTGAGAACCGTTTCATTGGTATTGTGACCAGTCACGATGTCGGTGAACAGCAAATCATTCAGCGTGTGAGCGAGCTTAAGATTAAGCGAGAAGAACTCACTGTTTACGATTTCATGCGTCCTAAAACCTCGCTCATGTCGTTCGATTTCAGTGAACTAACACGTTCATCAGTGGGCGACGTGATAGAAACACTCAAAGACTACGGGCAGCACCATTGCCTTGTCATGGACAGAGACAGCCATGAAATTCGTGGCGTAATCAGCGTGAGTGACATTGCTAGAGAGCTGCGTTTGCCGCTTGATATACAGGGCCGCCCTACGTTTGCTGAGCTGATCAACATTCTTGCCGCTTAATTTTCAATTTTCTCAATACTGAACCATACTTTGACTACGTGTTGTTTCAAAACAACTCGTAGTCAAAGGCATATATCGCCTTAACGGTATTTGCTAGCTTAATATTTTATCGAAGTAGTTAGGTGGTTATATGCAGTATGCTCATGGTGAATTTATTATTACACGCTGTGGTGATGCGGTGCTAACGCAAGCTTATGGGCCGTGGAACAGAGAGTGTGTAAATAGCTTTGCCAGTGAGTATCGCACGCTTTCCGAGTGCTTACATGGGAAAGCTTGGTGCGATATTGTTAGTGTTGTTGGCGAATCACTACTCATTCCTGATGCTGAAGCGCTGCTTCACGAACGTGTGGCTTCGGTAAATCCCATAGGGCTCACTCATGTGGCATTAGTGATGGGAGAGTCAAGCGTTCGAGCAACCACGCAGGCGCAACTTAAAAGCGTGTATCGCGATACCAATATTGATTATATTTTTGTGGATTCCATAGAAGATGCTGTTGATTGGTTGTCTTCAAAAGGATTTTCCGTCGATAGAGATGGCATCGATTTGCATCGTGAGAAAGTAGCAATGAAGCTGTAGATAAAACTTGGTACGCATTTCGCAACGTTTCATAACATCTGTATAACATTGTTCGATGAAACGAGGCGATATTATGAATAGATCACTATTTCCTACCAGCGTTGTTACGAAAGCCTTCACTTGGGCATACCAGGAACTCGGTTTAAATATCAAGCAAGCTTCTGAAATATTGGGTATTTCTCCATCTTCTTTGGCGCAGACTACGCTACTTGGGTTTGAGAGTGGCACATCAGAGTACAGAAAGCAGCTCGCTTTTATTCGTATGTATCATTTACTCATTTCATTGTCAGATGGGGACAGTGAGCAAATGAAGGCGTGGTTTAGCAGTTACAATATAACGCTGGGCGCGACCCCTTTTGAAATGTGCAAAGCGTATGACGGCATTGAGAGAGTCGCCGATCAGCTTCGCAAACTGAAGCAGTCGACTTGTGGTCGAGAGCGCACACTCGCCGTTGTTGAGTTTTCTCATAAAGAGCACGTTGAAAAGACAGGTGCAAGGCTTCACTAAGCCACTTACTTAAGCGCTTTCGTCAATCGATATTATAAAGTCTGCGCACGCTTGCACCTGAGTAACGGGGATCATGTGGCCAGCGCCAGAAATAATTTTGTGTACCGCACTTCCTATTGCCTTTGTTACCGCGGTGATGTGCTCGTCGGGCCTCAAGATAGTATCTTTTTCACCATACAATACCCCAACAGGGCATTGAATATCTTCATAACGAGTTTGCTGACGGTGCAGACTGCCCTGCGCAGATACTGTATCTCTGCTACCTTCATAAAAGCTTCGAGAGTGAAGCGCTAATAAACCACCGCCTTCAGTTGAAAAGGACGGGGGGACAGGTTCGGGGTGAAAAATTTGTGCGACTTGTTTTCGACCTAACTTTGCACGCAGTGGACTGGCAATGGTTTTTGCAACACTGCTGCGTACCCATTCATTGGGTATGTAAAGCACCGAAAGAGGCCCGGCACCACCTTTTAGTGGTGTAGTTAACGGGCATAGAAGCGAAACCGATTTTATTTTGTCAGGTGCATCGATTGCCATCCTCAGTGCAATTCCTCCTCCCATTGAATGCCCAGCGATGCTCGCACTACCTATTCCCTCTTTTTGCATCCACTCGAGTATCATTTTACTTTGCTGTTCGAAGCTGGCGGATGTGCTTTTATAGCGGCTCGAAAATCCGCTGCCTGGACGATCAATGGTATAGACCGTGTAGCGGGAAGCGAGGGTTTTTGCTAATTCGCTAAAATTGTTACTATTGCCAAGTAAACCATGAATCAGCACAAGCGCCGGACCGTTTCCTTGCTTTTGCCAGTGAATAATTCCACCATCAACAGGCGTAAGTTTTCCTGATGGTGTGAATGAAGCTTCGATATTGCTGTCCATTTTGGCGGTAAACCAAATAAGCGCTACAACGATACAAATAATGATGAGCAATGCGATGATCATGTTTTATGTCCAAAATAAGGATAAAAAACAACCTATCGGTTAACGCAAAAATGGTCAAGTAAGCAGTAGTGATAGTGACCTATAGATGTAGAGCCGCTAGTGCTGCAACGTTAACGTGGTTACGCCATGACGTATTAGGATTTGAGATGGAATTAATAATAACCCCTTCTATCGCGATAGATGAAAGCGAAGCTGAATTGCAAGCTATTCGAGCACAAGGTAGCGGTGGGCAGAATGTGAACAAAGTAAGTAGCGCCATACATTTACGCTTCGACATAAATGGATCATCGCTGCCTGAAAAGCTGAAAGAAAAGCTACTTCAGCTTAAAGATAGTCGCGTAACCAACGACGGTGTTTTTGTGCTTAAAGCGCAAAATTATCGAACGCAAGAACAAAACAGAGAAGATGCGCTAGCGCGACTTGTTGCGTGGATAAAGGCTGCGACAATTGAACAAAAACCGCGCATAAAAACAAAGGTGAGCCGTGCGGCAAAAGCACGTCGTGTAGATGTAAAAAAACAACAAGGTGCTAAAAAATCTATGCGTAAGAAAGTGGAATTTTAAACAAAACTAATCTAAAGTATAAAGCCTTATAGATGTCATTTCGCAAGACAACGGAAAATTCTTACAATAATAAATGAATGTGTCTTGTGCTTATGCTAATTATTGGAACTTAGGGAAGCATACAAAGTGACGCGTTCGAACGTTATTCCTATGGTGTTATTTGCAGCCATAGTGGTTTCGCTTGGGATTAATACACCGCAAGCCGCAAACGAGATTATTGCTCGTTTGTTCAACAAATCTATTTCTAATACTGAACTACAGCCTTCACAGGCTGATGTTGACCGTTTTCAGTCTATTTTAACTGACAAGTCTGAGAAAGAAGTACGAGCTATTTTAGCTCAGCGTGCACTTGGTAATAAAATTACCGAGTCTGTTCTTTCAGATTTTGCCGATAAAAATGCGATAGAGCCAAATGAAAGCGAAATTCAATCTGCGTATTCTGTAATAAAATTATGGACCGTTGATTTGGACAGCGATGGCGCCTATCAAGATGAAGAGCTAGAGCGTTATCGTTTGGCAATGGCGGAAGGCATGGCAAAAAGCTGGAAAGTATCGAAAGCCCTTTACGAAGCGTACGGCGGAGATGTGGTTTTTCAACAGGATAACCCGTTAACACCAGTAGGAGCTTATCAAAAACTGTTTGAACAGTATCGCGAAAAGGGTGAGTTTGTTATTTACGACCCTGCTTTCAAAGCTGCGTTTTGGAGTTCAGTTAAAATGAAATATGCCAAAACTTACGACCCAGATAATATAGATTTTTCACTTCCCTGGTGGGAAAAGAGCATGACTGCTTCAGAAAAATAGTTCGAAAAGCCCTGTTTTTACAGGGCTTTTTTAATTCTTTTAAAAAAATCAAACTCAGTGCGGAATAAAAACTTTTCTTCAATCGTTATCTCAGTGTCCTTTATGAAAAACGGAGATAAACGGATGAAAAAGTTAAATACTGCAATTGCACTGGCTTTAGGTATCGCGTCAACGTCTGTGTTGGCTCAAGAAACCACGTTCTCTGCTAACACATCAGCTAATGCGTCGACTTCTACATCACTTTCACTAACAAGCGGTGCAACTACACAGTCTGCAAATCAGGTTAATACGCAGACTTCTGCCGAAGGCGAAGCATCTACGCAGAGCCAAATGTCCACCGAGAGCTCAGCCGATACCGGTTTACAATTATCCGCAAACCAAACAAGCAACGATCTATCTGCCGATCAGGGAGTGAGTCAAGTTTCTGCAACATCAGATATGGCGAACTCGATAACTTCGCCAGTGGCAGGCGCACTGACAAGTAGTGTATCTGGGTCATTATCTGTACTGTCATCAGCGTCTGGAAATGCAGAACAAGTCGATGGAGCAGAAAGTGAAGCAGAAAGTACAGCGCAGACAGCGCCAAGCTTGGCATTGAACCAAATCGGTTCACTAGCAAACAATGGCGCGGAAAATACCGCAGGAGGTTCGCTAGCTGGCAGTGTAAGTGGTGCACTAAACAATACTGCAGAAACAGCAGCAGGTAGTACCTTATCGAACACGGCTGCAGGCACCATCGAAAGTGCGGTAAACGGCGGCGTAGCCAATACAGCAGCCAGCACCGTAGCAAGCTCAGTGACCAGTTCTGTAACCGGAATGGTTGGCACCGCTGTCGAAGGAACAATTATTGACACGGTAGGAAATACGGTAGAAGGCACGGTAGAAGGCACGGTAGAAAGCACGGTAGCAAGTACGGTGGATAGCTCTGTAGAAGGCGCAGTTTCAAATACAGTCGAGCAAACTGTGTCAGCAACAGTCGCAAATACGGTAGGAAATACGGTAGGAAATACGGTAGAAGGTACGGTAGAAGGCACGGTAGCAAATACGGTGGATAGCACCGTAGCAAGCACCGTAAATAATACCGTGGCGAGTTCGGTTGAAAGCGCCGTAACAAGCACTGTAAACGACAACGTAGCTTCAAGTATTTCAGGTGCGCTTGGCCTTTAATATAAAGGCCTAAACCATTAGGTGGGCGTAGAGCAATCTTGAGCTAGCACGTTAAATAGCCACCTTAAAGTCTGAGTGCGGCTTGTCTAAATAGAAAGGCAAGCCGCTATTTAAGGTCTAGGCTGCAGGTGCGAATACACTGCCTCGCTATCGTGCATTCCTTAAAGCGAGCACCTCAAGTCAAATCTCACGTCTCTCCTTAAAAACAGCAATCGCTAAGTTTCACTTTCTCTGTGGTAGGTAACAACAATGAATACGCAAATACTTCAACACTCATCAACAACAAACAACCTTATTCGTGGCGGCCGCAAATGCCTATTGCCGTCCGTGGCAGCTGTTTTACTCGGTAGTAGCGCTGCTAATGCGGGCTCTGACAGTCACTCGCACAATGATGAAGATGCGAATCATACAAACGCAAAACACCAAACGATTTCATTCTCAGGGTCTGGCTATTTAGGGTACCGCTCTGATAGCAATGTGAGCGTTAGCGAGCTCGATACGAATTCAGATGTGGCCGACGACGCGGTACAGTCAGAAGCTCAGCTAAAGGTGCTGGTGAAGCCCACAGCGAAATGGGAAAATGTACTGTCGGTAAGTCAGGCGAATACCAACTATCAAACGCTAAGCGAGTTCGATCTTGGCCTTACCACACTGTCCGCTAGCACCAGCTATGCGTTTGACTTCGCCAAACTAGGAGCGCACTACTATCACGCTAGCGCTGAGCTAGACGGGCGTGACTTCCTCACCTATCAACAGTCTGGATTATCTGTCGGAAAATTGTTGGGGCAGCGCACTTACTTGCGTGTTAGTAGCGACCTTATCGATAAACAATTCGAGAACACGCCTGAAGGTGCGCCAATTCGAGATAGTGAAGCAGCTGCTGTGCGCAGTGACCTATTTTACTTCTTCGAAGGGGAAGACTTCTTCCAAATCGCACTTAAGTATCAAAATGAAGATGCCCAAAATAATGTGTTCGATTACACCAGTATTGGGATGGATCTAGCGTACACCTATCCTCTAGCGGTGTTTAGTAAACCCTTGAAGCTTACGGTTGCCTATCAATTAGATGTAAGAGATTACGCCTCAGAACAAGATGGAGGTATAGGCAGGGAAGACGACAGACACGTTGTTGAGATGAGTGCCGATTACGCCATTCACAACAATGTTGATATTAAACTGTCTACGCAATATGGAGACTTTGCTTCTAGTGTCGATGGCGCAAATTATCAAGAAACCATTGCTGAGTTAGGCATTAACGTTCATTTTTAGTGGGCGTTAATATAAATTCTATAATGAACAGCACGCTTAATTTAAGGCAGCACACCAAAACCGAATACGCTGTCTCGTCCGGGAGCCCCTGCATCTAAAGCTAGCTGCTGAAGTTTCAACAAGGCAGCGTTCCTTTCTTGTTTTTCGCGCAAAAAGCATGCATACAAAGCGGTGGCGCGCGGTGAAGCCATAGAGGTTCCCGTTTGCCTGATCGTTTTTCCATTAGGATGTGCGGCATTTACCGACACGCCAAACGCAGCAAAATCAACGTAATCCCCTTGGTTTGCCCACCGGTAAATTACATTAGATTTATCAACGGCCGTAATGCCCAATGTTTCTGTATAAGCCGCGGGGTACAAGGGTAAAGAGGCTGGCCCCTCGTTGCCCACCGCAGCAATGATTTGAATACCGCTCTTATCCAGTTGATTTATGACCCGCGCTAAAATAGGGTTGTCGGGACCTGCAAGGCTCATGTTTATGGCGTCTACCTGCTGTGATGCAAGATAGTTTAAACCTTCAATTAACGACATTAGCGTAGCGCCTTGGCTAACGCTATTACGCGAATAAAACACACTGGCGTTAAATACCTGGCTAGACTTAGGCAACGACGCCGCCAATAGGCTGGCTACTGCGGTACCGTGGTCTGACGAAAAGGCAACGTCAGTTTCGCTGCCCGCATTGCCATCTTGCTCCTGATTTCGATCTTGATTATGACCGACAATAAAAGACGCTTGCGTTAAATTAACGTGTGAGAGCAGTGGGTGATTGGACGCTACATGAGTATCAACCATTCCAATGCGCAGTGGGGTTGGACAGGTTTCCAGCTTTTCACTGCTTATCTCTTGAAAAGACCCGTTCGAAGTGGGCTTGGTCTGTGATAAATAAATATGATTTCGACCAATTTGAGACTGCAAATTATGGGGCAAACTGTTGCGAATAGACGACACATCATCCTCATCTCCTGTGACTTTAACTTTAAAAAGCCACTGAGAGAGCGCGGGTAAAAACTGAGCTTTTTGTATTTCAATATTGGCACCCTGAAAGTGTACTTTGTCGGCTTCTTCCCCTAGGAATAGCCACTCTTTTTCGACAGCCAGAAAGCCATTTTCAACCGTTACTTCATTAACAACTACCTGGCCTGAAGTCGATAAAATAGTGGTTGCTGCAGGAGCGATAAATTGGGGGGCAGGAATGTCGCTTAGTACGCTCGACGCCACTATTGATAAGTCTCTGGTGCCTTCGATAGATGATTGCGCTTTTCGTCTTGCTTCCTCGCGAATGGCCTTTAGGTCGGAGGAGGTTCGATCAATTATCGGACGCACAGGAGACACCACTTGATTCAATGTTCCTGCTAGTTGGGCTTGTGATATTGGTGCCGCAATCAAACTCAAAATAGCCACAATGAGTGTGTACTTCATTTTACTACCTTTACGTTAACGTTGGGGCAGATCGGTGCCTAAAGAAGGAATGGCATAAATTGTGCCATAGCCTCTATTAGAAGCCTGTGGTCCATTGTGCACAAACGTTGTTCTAAATGTGCGTTAAAGGCGAACAGGCATTTACCACTACCTTACAGTGTAGTGACGATTAGACAGAAGAAAAATTCCAATGCGACCTTTTAGACTGTTAAACATTCGCCTTGTCTAGATGGCTCACAGACCGCTGCTATACAGTGCAGTAAAAAAATAGGTCTTAGTACGTGGAATAAAAACAAAAGTGGCTCGTTAACAGAGTAGAGATAACGGGAAACCTCACAAAGGTACATGAAAATGAAAGATGAGTTGACTGAACTCGTCCCGTCATTGCGAAAGTTTGCATATTCGTTGACGGGTAACATGCATGATGCTGATGATTTACTTCAGAACACGCTTGAACGGCTATTGAGTAAACCGCTTCCTGAGCAAGTTACATTAATGGCTTGGGCATTTAGAGTGTGCCGCAACTGTTGGATAGACGAATACAGAGCGAAGAAGGTCCGTGCTAATGCCTGCGATGTTCTTTCTCACGAAGCGCAGTCTGTACATCAATTAAATATGGATGAGGCGGTGACGCAAGCGATAACGTTAAAACAGGTTTCCAGTGCCATGGACGAACTACCATATGAGCAAAGGGAAACCCTTTCTTTAGTGGCGGTACAGGGAATGAGTTACGCAGATGCTTCTGAAGTTTTGCAGGTGCCAGCAGGGACCATCATGAGCCGCCTTGCCAGAGCAAGAGTGAAGATATCAAACTTATTAAACGGGCAAAAAGAGGTGCTATCGTGATCTTAACTGACGAGAAACTCTCTGCGTTTTTAGACGGAGAGTTAAACACAGCAGAGATGGACACAGTCCGTGAAGCGATAGCACAAGATGCATCCATTTCTGACCGACTCGCCGCACTTGCAGAAGTGGATAGAGTTGTGAAGGTGGCTGCTGAAAAAGCGACAGCAGTGGCGCTGCCCAAAGAAATCGTGGCCCTTTTGAGTGATGAAAAACCGTTAAGCCAGGCAAGCGGCGTACAGGCATCTGATGCAAGCTTAGCCAGCGTAAGCGCTGCAAATCAAAGCTCTGCGGAAAACGTTAAGCCCTTTCCAAAGAAAGCGAATTCAACTAATAGTGCGCCACATAAACAAACGAAGTGGAAGGGGCCTTTTGCAATAGCTGCGAGTGTGGCGGTATTAGCGGGCTTAGTGTTCTTTAATCAACAGGGCGCTGAAACAACGCAGCCTTCTCATTGGGCGAGAGTATCATCGGTACTCGACAGTAACCTAACTGGCGAAGCAACAACCTTTGATTCAGGCGTGACGGTTACGCCACAGTTGTCTTTCGTAAATACGGAGTTTAACTACTGTAGACAGGCTGAAGTCGCATCGAAAGATGAACTAAATGTAATGATTGCTTGTAAAGATAAGCAAGGTGCGTGGCAGCTTGCCGCTAGCAAATTGGACGAGCTAGGTGAGAATGCAGGTCAATATCAAACCGCCACTAGCGCTAAAGTAATGGAAGAAGAGTTAGACAAAATGATGGCGTCTGCGCCATTAAACCGAGAGCAAGAGAAAAACGCAATTGAAGCAACTTGGCTAGCTGATAAGGCCGAAGGAGTAAATGATGAAAACTAAAATTATGTTAGTACTTGCGGTATTAATTATGGCGGGCTGCGCCAGTCAACCCGATTATAGACAGGCCAAAAAAGGCGGCTTTGGCTACACGGAAAGTAAGTTGAGTGATACCCAATATCGCGTGCATTTCAAAGCGAAGGGGTCTGATAAAGGCAAGGCGATGGATTACGCCATGCTCCGTGCTGCCGAGCTTACGTTATTAGAAGGTTACGACTGGTTTGTAGTGACTGACCGAGAGACCTTAGTAGATAAAGAGACCGTGCAAACCACACCTACCGCAGGCTTTAGCCAGCGATATGCACGGGTTACCGAATGCGGTGTGCTCACTTGCAGAACGTCCTACCACCCTACTACCCAATTCGAAACGGGTGTATTTGTAGGGGGCTCTCAGCAAAGTGAGATCGAAAGTATCTTGAGCATTGAGATAGGCAAAGGTACGCGTCCAACGTCGGCAACGAGCTTTGACGCAAGGGAAGTTCGCGATAACTTACAGCCTAAGACGGAAGAGTGATAAAAAATCAAAGGGCATAACCTCCCTTGACTTTGACACAAATAAAAAGGGCCGCTGCATTATGCAGCGGCCCTTTTAGTAGCAGTAAAGATTAACAATACAGTGATACCAGATTGTTATACTGCCAGTGTCTTAATTCATATATTGAAGACGGCGATTAATTAAAATAACCATCGACCTCTTTTTCAGCTTCGTCACGGCTTTTGCCATAAGCTTGTTGAATCTTACCTACTAGTTCTTCACGTCGACCGTCAATTACATCTAGGTCGTCATCGGTAAGTTTGCCCCACTTTTGCTGCACCTTACCTTTCATTTCTTTCCAATTACCTTCAATACGATCACTGTTCATAACTTGCTCTCCTTATCCAAACAATTGGTTGAAAAAACTGGCGGAATAATTGGCCAGTTATTTTCTTAGCAGCAAATGCTGTTCCATTGTGTAGGTGCATGAAAGTATTGAATTTATTGTTTATGAAAATTCTACCGTACAGTTGTTTTTTATGCAGAATTTACAAGTTCTTGCAAAGCCTACAGGAAGCATAATCATCAACTAGGCCAATGTTTTAGCATACGCTTCACTGTCCTGCCTTTTTTCTATTTTATGTTGATCTTCGCTGCGGCCTTTCTTCCAGTAGCTACTAATATAAATATTCTCGTGCGCCACGGATTTTTCGTCCTTGAGCCATGTCCGAATCGCCCGCATATCAGAAAATTCACACGCCACCCAAACTGTGGGGTTTCCGTCGAGCCAAGTTAACTGGTCAAGGCGGGAAGGTAAAGATTGCTCATGTTCCCATATCACCGTTACTCCTTCGGGCTTCTTAAGTGTAACCGCATCCTTTTCGTCTTCAATTTTAATCACGGCGTAGCCTTTGGTTTGTACAGGAAGCTCGGCGAGGTGATTTCTAATACTAGGAAGCGCTGTCATGTCGCCAGCCAACAATATCCAATCATATTGCTCGCTGAGTCCCTTACTAGAACCGGGCCCTGCGAGCGTGATGATGTCGCCAGGCTTTGTACTTGTCGCCCATGCCGACGCAGGGCCAGTTTTACCACCATCGGCATGGATAACCATATCCAGAATCATTTCAGGCTTCTCTGCGTCAAAGTGCGCAACCGTATAGGTGCGCATTGCCACTTGGCTCGTATCTGTGGGGCGTTTCAGCGGGTTTCCTTCTAGGTCGAACATAAGTTTAATGTACGCACCTGCAGTAACCGAGGGAAAGGCAAGAAGGTCTTCCCCACTGAGGTGTACACGCTGCATATTTGGGGTAATTCGGACTGATTGGGTGACAATAGCTCTGCGAGGTTGCGGTTTAGACATTAGCTTACTCCTGTGATCTTGAGTAGCTATTCTATTTGGAAATAATTCTCATTACTATTTCTAAAGGTGAAATGATCAGGATTGTTTAGCTCTATTTTTTAGATTAACTGACCGGTCTTGAGAGAAACTAATACAAATAAAATAGATAGGTTTACGTTGGATTAGCACTATAACAATAAGCGAGGAATACGCACTGGAAAAGGAAAGATTAGAGCAAAAGAAAAGGGGCTAAAAAGCCCCTTAAAAAACCACAACATAACTTGGAAAACACATTTACACACCACAAAGACGCACACTCAACGACTTCATGTATAAGTTAAGATAGCCTAATTATAAAAAGGTTCCGCTTTTTTAAAAATAAAAGGTAAAAAAATAGATACCTTTGAAATAGGCGTATTCCTGTCACCTGTCAGGCTGACATTAATTCGCTAAGGCCTGTTTAGCTTTGATGACGAATTGGGCCAAATGTATAGCAACGGTTAACAGGCCCTAGCCAACGTGTCTAATTCTTTTCAATGTTATGTAGACGACGCACGTGGTTGCTGCGATTAGCACTGACGCTATAGCGAACGGAAGCGCGATATCCAGTTGGTAAATGAAAGCTGCCAGTGGCGGACCTATTACGTAGCCCATGGCAGTAGTCGCTGTAATTAACCCAGTGATAGTGGCTTGTTGAGAGGGGGCGCAGTAGGTCGTTGCTGCAGCTGCCAAAGATGGGTAGGCCATTCCCATACCTAAACCCATTAATGTCATGGCCGCATAAAGCATAAATAACGAATGTTGAAGAAAGAGCAGCAAGTAGGCTAAGCCCAATAGCGGAAGCGCGATAGTGATCATCGCTTCTTTGCTTATTCGGCCTTTTTGTACCCACCCAAATTGGGCTGTAAGAGACGCGGCAGCACTGACCATCATCGCGAAACCCACTTGCCGAGCAGCGTCTACGGGTGAATAGTCGTAAAAATCGATAAAAAAGAAACCCAGTGATTGCTGCATCATAGCCATTGCGCAAAATACACAAATACATGCAGCGACGAATACATAAGGTACTTTGCTAGGCGCTTGGTTATTGTCGCTAGTCTGCTGAGCGTTTTTTTGCTGAGACAAAGGCGGCAGAACAGGTAGCTTAAAATATACCAATGTAAGCGCCAGCAAGGTTAGCAAAACGATGCTGTACAACGGTGCTAATAAGCCAAAACCGACTAAAAGCCCAGCGTAGGCGGGCCCCACAATTTGCCCTACGTTGCTTGCAGAGGTGACTTTGCTGATTGCACTTACTCGACTTTGGGGCGTACTGATGGCGACGGCGTAACCTACCGCAGAAGGCGGAGTTGCAGACATAATGGTTGATTGCAGACTTCGGCTTATCAACAATGCCAAAAACAAATTGGTGCCGCTTATAATGCCAGAAAATCCTGCCATCCATGCACTAGCGAAGGCAAATGTGCCCAAGCTATAACCCGACAGACCAACCATTAAAATACGTTTAAAGCCCGCACGCTTAGCGACTTTGCTCCACACATTCGTACCGAACGCAAAGATAAGTGCAGAGCTAGACATAATAGTGGCAATGTGGAATTCAGAAAGGTTCGCCTGTCGCCCCATAGAAGGGAGTGTGGTAAGCATTACGCTTTGGCCAACAGACGTAGCGAGCAACGCACAAAAAAGAACTCTAAAAACGATAGTAGATGCAGACGGCGAAAGCACGCAGGTAGCCCTTTTGGTAGGCGATAAAGAAACAACGCAATTTTATCACAAATGAAGATAAAAAAATGCCCGCCAAAGGCGGGCCAAAATCAGAGGTATGTAAAGGCCGGGATGGGCCTTTGAGGGGAGAGGGTAGTCGTCGGATGACAACTCACTAATAACATCGACGACATTACCAGTGTCCTCACTATGGTCTCGCTGAAGCAACACACACGTACATTCAACGAATCCAAATTGGGTCAACAATCCCTTGCTGCACGAGACATCACTGTCGGTGCTTGCGATGTAGGTACTCAGAGCTTGTTTGCAATCCTTATGAAACAAGTGCCTTGCATCCTGCGAGTTTAATTAGGTTGTCTTTTACCTAACCTCATCATCGACCAGCAATTTAACGAATCTTCTACAGGCATCCATTAGCTACAATACTGACACATCCGTTTTTCCTTGGTGACACACTCCATGCACTTCCCATGTCGTCACCTTCAGTATTTGTCATCTACGCAATTTGGCCTCTCCGTCGCTAAAGCTATCCTAGCTACAAACTGCGTTCTGTATTTATCCGTTAGTCTAATGTATGCGTGATCTGTGCCAAACCTTAAATTCAATTTAGAATAATTTTAATTTGCTGATTTTTAAAGATTATTTTTATTTTTTGACAGCGGGTAGCTCGTATTTGAAAAACTAAGGTTGAGTAGGTATGTAGTTTTTTCTCGGTGGTGTGTAGCGTTTTACAAACACTTTTCTTTTCTCTGTGTTACTCGTCGCATTGCTCTTGATCTTTTCTAAAAATACATTAGGTTATTTATATATTAGAATAAACTAATTTAATGCTGTGTCCCATAAACGCTGTGCCCATAAATGTCTCCATTGTTTTTGCTAACGCAGGTAGGCGTTGTGAAATGTTCTGCAGATCAAAGGTCATGGTTTGTGAAAGTGGAGCGCCACTCAACACGCCAAGGAAACACAGTGGATGGAGTTAACCCAGTCGTATCACGATTAGAGGGAATCAATGTATTTCCTAGTAGGAGTTCATAGCTATGTTCACGGCAGTTATTGAAAAATTACTGTTCCTATCTACCCAGAAAGGTAAGTGGGTTTATGCCGCTTTACTGTTGGCTGTTGTCTTTTGCGCTTATCAAATGCGGCTAATTACGATAGACACCGACCCAGAGAATATGCTTGAAGCCAATCATCCTGCCCGCGTCTTTCATAACGATGTGAAGCATACTTTTGCTATGCACGACGCGATAGTGGTGGGGGTTATAGCATCACCAGCCAATGACACAGCCACTCATAATGCTGCTTTAAGTACCAATAAAGGCATCTACACACCAGAGAATCTAAGCGCAATAGACAAGGTTTCTCAGCATATATTGAACACTGAGGGTGTAATTGCTCAAGATGTCATGTCGTTTTCAACGGTTGACAACATAACTCAGGGCGACAGTGGCGAGCTTAAGTTTTCTTGGATGATGCCAAACGCTCCGGCGTCTCAAGAGAAAGCGGGGAAAATTGCTGAGGCAATAGCACGTCTTCCAATGTTACAGGGAACCCTAGCCTCTTCTTCTAAAAATGCAGCCGCTATTTATGTGCCAATTAAAGACAAAAATGAAAGCTTTCGAATTGCAGAAGACATTCGCGCATTTATCGGCGCGAATACAACAAACGAAACATTGCAGTGGCACATAACAGGACTCCCTGTTGCTGAAGATCAATTCGGCGTTGAAATGTTTATTCAAATGGCAATTTCAGCGCCAGCTGCGGGACTAATGATTTTTATCCTCCTCTTTGTTTTTTTCCGCAATTTTACGCTGATTACCGCCCCGATGGTGGTAGCAATGGCAACAGTAATTATCACAATGGGGGCGTTAATCGGCTTAGGTTTCACTGTGCACATCATGTCATCCATGATTGCCATATTTTTGATGCCTATCGCTGTTGTTGACTCGGTGCATATATTGTCTGAGTTTTCAGACCGCTATAAACCAGGTCAAAAGGCTGATGAAGTGATTACCACAGTGGTTGAACACCTATTTCAGCCGATGCTGTTTACGTCGCTGACCTCTGCGGCAGGGTTCTATTCACTTATGCTAACTCCCATTCCACCCGTACAGATTTTCGGTGCTTTCATTGGCTCAGGTATTCTTTTGGCTTTCGCTATTACGCTTACCTTTATACCTGCTTATATATCAAGAATGTCGCCAGAGGCGCTCGCAAAATTGCAGTCTGCACTGCACGCCGATGCCAATACCTCATCAATGAAAACAACATACTTACAGCGATTTGTGTACGGTATTCGCACCTTGGCGCTAAATTATAAAGGGGCATTACTCGTTGCGTTTATGGTGATTTCAGCGGTATCAGTGTGGGGTATTTTCCAAATACAAATTAACGATAATCCTGTGCGCTGGTTTAAAGAAAATCATGAAATTCGCGTAGCCGATAAGGCGCTTAATAAGGAGTTTGCGGGTACGTATAACGCGTACATTGTTATTCAAGATACCCGCAAGCTGAAAAGTGCTGGTGAAATACTGCAAAGTGCAGTGTTGCCCTCTTCGTTAGATGAATGGCGCAAAACAACCCTCGATACACTCAACAATGAAAATGCCGGTAATAATTATGAGACTCTCGTATTTGCCGTCGATGATGCATTGTTCGGTGATCTAGACAGCAACGAATATGACGCTTTAAATCGCTTGCTTTCAAGCATTGATGAAATTAAAGGCACAAGCAAAACGTTTCAGCAGCCCGATAATGTAGCGCTGCTTTCAGACCTGCAAAGTTACTTAAGCACTCAAACGCTGGTGGGTAAAACTCAGTCCCTCAGTGATGTGATTAAAGTGGTTAACCGAGAGCTGCATTCGGGCAATGACAGCGACTACGAGTTACCTAATACTCAGCCGGCGATAGCTCAGACGCTCTTGCAATATCAGTCCTCTCATAGGCCTCAAGACTTGTGGCATTTCGTGACACCAGACTATCGTAAAACCTTGGTGTGGCTACAACTATCCAGTGGTGACAACCAAGATATGACCGAGGTAATTGAGTTAGTCGATAACTACTTCGCTCAACACCCACTGCCTGATGGCCTGACATATCAATGGGCAGGTAAGGCATACCTAAATGTGGTGTGGCAGGACAACATGGTTGCAGGCATGTTAGACAGCTTACTTAGCGCCTTTATTATTGTTTTTGTGATGATGGTATTGCTGCTGCGCTCACTGATATTCGGTGTATTAGCCATGCTGCCCCTTACCATAACTATCACCTTTATTTACGGCGCGATTGGCATTGTAGGTAAAGATTACGATATGCCTATTGCCGTGCTCTCAGCCCTGACATTGGGTTTGTCGGTAGACTTTGCCATTCACTTTCTGGCTAGAGCCAAAGAGATTTACAAGCAAACGGGTAACGTGAGTAAAACGTTTGATGCCATGTTTGAAGAGCCTGCTAGCGCTATTACTCGTAATGCGCTGGTCATCGCGCTTGGCTTTACGCCGCTGCTTTTAGCACCACTTGTGCCTTACATTACCGTGGGTATTTTCCTGGCAAGTATCATGTTTATTTCGGCACTCGTTACGCTGCTGGTGTTGCCAGCTGCGATGACTTTGCTTAAACGTTGGGTTTTCAAGGAGGCCTAAAATGCGTATTTCCATATTATCAACTCTACGGTTGCGTCGACCAACAATGTTAAATCTACGCAGCTCATTCACGGGGCTTGTTGCGCTATTACTTATATCAGGTAATGGTTTCGCTCAAACCTCGGCAAACCAAAACGGTAGTAATATAGATGTTGCCGAAATCGTCAATAAGGCCGAGCAAGCAGCATATTACGCAGGCAATGACGGGCGTTCAATGGCGAGAATGCTGATTGTAGACGAGCAAGGTCGAAAGCAAATGCGTCAGTTTACTATTCTGCGCAAAGATGTGCTGAATGAGGCAGGCGCCGACACCGGCGATCAACGAATGCTGGTTTTCTTTAGCCGTCCTACTGAAGTTGAAGGTACGGTATTTCGCGTTGAAAAGCATGCGGCGCTTAATTCTGATGACGACCGTTGGTTATATTTGCCGGCTTTAGATTTAGTAAAGCGAATCGCCGCAGGCGATAAACGTACATCGTTTGTTGGTTCTCATTTCTTCTATGAAGATGTTTCAGGCCGCGCAACGGCGCAAGACAGTTTTGAGCTGCTTGAACAAACCCAAACTCATTATCGCTTAAAAGCGACACCTAAGGACACAGCGCTCGTAGAGTTCAGCCACTATGTAGTAGAGATAGACAAAGACACTTACTTGCCCACCTTAATTAACTTTTATAAGGGTGACAATAACTACCGTCGTGTTGAAGCTGTGACCATTGAGACTATACAGGGCAATCCTACTGTGGTGAGAAGTAAAGTGACGGACCTTGCATCAGGTGGCTATACCCTTATGGAATTCAGAGGGATTGAATACGACATAGGTCTTCCAGATAGCATATTTAGTGAGCGTAGCCTACGTGTGCCACCGCAACGCTATATTAAATAACACTATTTTGAAAAAGGAATTTAGCACGGTGCGCTTGCCTAAATTACTAGCTCCATCCATATGGATAACGCTGCCTAGCCAAGCCTATGGTCTTTCTGAGCGGGTTAAAAAGCAATGGAGGGCGCACGCTTTACTCGCGCCGATTATTCTCACCTTTGCGCTCACGGCTGTAGTAAGTCTTCCATTAAACGCCCAGACAATGGGTGTTGAGACCCAGAATCAGGAAGACCCGTTGAAAAGCGGAGTAAAAGAGCGGAAAGCTAACGTAAACGACGAGTGGGACAGCGTGTGGCCTGAGGAGGATAATGTCGAATCAGGTGACGATTGGAGCGATGAGTGGGATGACGAATGGGGCACTGACAGCAAAAGTAAGCTTCGTATTTCTGGTTTCGCCGAGCTCGCCGTAGGAAACCGTTTTTCCCGTGACATGGCTACCGCGTTTGGCAGTCAGAATTCACAAATGAACGAGAGTTTTCAAGCTGCTAACGCGCCATCTGTGTTAAATAACAGCACATTGCGCGACGCCAGAGTTCAACTTCGCGCAGATTATGCATTAGACAGTTCCTCAATTTCCAGTAAAGCAGACGTTTGGTATGACGGCGTTACATCGTCGTGGGAATCACAACTTCGCGAACTGGCATGGCAAGGTAGCTTAAGCAGTATTCTTCCCAGCGCTTTAGTCGGCGCAGGGGACTGGGCAAACGCATTCGATATCAAAGTCGGTAAGCAAGTGCTGACCTGGGGAACAGGGGATTACTTGTTTTTAAATGATCTCTTCCCTAAAGATTATCAGTCGTTCTTTGCAGGAAGAGAAGACGAATACCTTAAAGCGCCGAGTAATGCATTAAAGGTGTCGGGCTACACGGATTTTGCCAATGTAGATTTAGTCGTCACACCTGAATTTGAGCCTGATATTGGTATTACAGGCGAAGTGTTTTCTTTTTACAGCCCGCAATTGGATGAAAACATTGCCCCTTCGTTTTCTGTTGAACGTGATAATCGCCCACGAGGAAGTGAGCTTGCCTTAAGGGTGTATAAATCTGTTAAGGGGATGGAGATTGCAGGCTATGGTTACACCGGTTATACAAGGCAGCCCACCGCGACAGATTCTCTTGGAAGACCGCGCTACAGTAAAATGAATGCCTATGGCGCAAGTGTTGTCGCGCCTCTGGGGCGGGGGATAGCAAATGCGGAATATGTTTTCTACAACAGCCTTGAAGACATAGATGGAACTGACGGTCAAATAGCGAATGATCAAAGTCGTTTCTTACTAGGCTATAGCCAAGAAATTGCCGCAAATCTTACCGGTGGTTTCCAGTGGTACACCGAGTACTTACACAATGCGGATGGCCTAGATAGAACTATCTCGTCTTCTGAGCGAGTTCAAGAAAAATACCGCCATTGGGTGACGACCCGTTTAACGTTGTTAGCAATTCGTCAAACACTGACATTAAACACTTTTCTGTTTTATTCACCCAGCGATAGCGACGGATACCTAAAAACCACAGTGGCGTATTCGCCTACCGATAAGTGGCAAGTGCGAGCAGGGGTGAATGTCTTTTCAGGTAAGGACAACTATACGTTTTGGGGGCAGTTTGAAGACGCAAGTAATGCGTTTATTGCCTATCGATTTTATTTCTAATCTCTTCCAATATTTAAGGATTACGCTATGTCTCAGGAAAAAGCATTAACCGCCTTCGCAGGGCTCATGGTGTTGTTGTCTGTATTACTAACCCAGTTTGTTCATGCAAACTTTATGTGGTTTACCGTGTTTATTGGCGCAAACTTGTTCCAACAAAGCTTCACTGGCTTTTGCCCAGCAACGCTATTTTTTAAACATGTGCTAGGGCTTAAAAGTGAACGGGAGCTAGCGTGTTCTGCAGACACTTCTACTTCTCGATAGAAGTCGCTAACTTCTATAATCAGCCGAGCGAGCTGGGTTTACTAGCTTATTCAACAGTGTTGAATAAGCTAGCGCTATTCGTGGAGTAGTTAAGATGAACACGCGAGTTGCCCCGGCTACTCTAGCTTCGCTCTCTACCAAGACCCATACATTGGATTAGGCAGAATAAAAATCTCTGTGCCCACTCGTGGCATGAGCAACTCAACGTTGGCAGATTCTTGGGTTACGCCGCCCACATCTTCAATGTTGTCGCCAATTTGCATGATAATAGTGTGAGGCACAGCCCACGTAGACGTCGCGTCTTTAGACGTATTCGAACATGCGATCTCGCCCTGGGTAAGCTGCATTCTGCGCAAGTCTTTGTCATTAACCATACCTTCTTGGCCTACCGCTTCTTTGTCTTCAGCAGTGCGGCCAACAACACAGGTATTACTCGTGGTAAGCGGCAAACCTTGCGCCAAAAGGTTATTCCAGGTGTGACTATCAAGCGCTTTATTGCGATTCGTAATAAGCGCCACCTTGCCATTTCGTGCAACAACTTCGTCGATGAAAGCGGCTACACCAGGCACCAGTGTGGCTTCTTCGCGTTTTACCCATTCGGCCCAGCTTTGTGAAGAATATCCCAAGCCAGCACTTTCCCGTTCTTTTTGATAGGTGCTATTGTCTAGCACGGTTTCATCAACATCCATCACCACAACATCGCCATTAGCAAAACGCGTAGGTAGCGCTGAAATAGCTTGGCCATACACAAAACTTGAAAGAACAGGGTACTCTTTGCTGCTGGTTTGGTATATCACGGCATTTGACAGAGTGTGTGATTTTACACCAGCAAGCGGGGTTGATGGCGTAGACGAGCACGCCGCAATAGCTGATACTGCAGCGCCAATGCACGCCGCTTTGCTGATGTAAGAGAGCTTGTTAAGAGATAACAATGTTATTTTCCTTTTATTGTTTCTTCTGCCTACCGGTTTCAACACCCAAATTATGTCTGAATTTATCGATGAACTGGGCCTGATAATTCAGCAATGGCGTCGTGTGCATGCAGACTTTCTTGATGTTCTACTTTTACACGAAAATAGGTAGCTTGGTAATACGTACTTAACGCTTCATGCAGTCGCCTTACCGAATCTTCTACAAACATTAGGTTTTCAGCATTACGCTTGGCAAACGCCTGTTCATCTTCACGCTTAACTGCGGTTTGAAGCGGTGTGCCTAACGCGTTTTCTATCAAGTCAATAATACCAATAAAATCGGGGATCTCGTTGTCGCTTAAATCTAGAGTTATATCGGCAAAGGAACGCTGTGCATGCGCCGTGGCGATGCTGGCTTGTTTAGAAGCGAGCCAAGCGCCCATTTCTTCTACGGATAAATCTTTTCCTTCGAATTGCTGTACAAATGCATCTGATAACGCCTTGCGAGAGAGGGAGGCCGAACAAGGACAAGTACTAGAGTACGGTACTCTTAACTTAAGCTGTGCTTCATAACGTTCAGGTGAACGCCTTACGCAAAGTGAAGCAGGGTACGATTGATATCCTGACATCCTACTTATGAGCGCCGGACGCGACACGGTGAGGTCAAAGTGTAGATTAAGCTGGGCGCTATTGCTCAGCCCATCTTGAGACTCGATAAGCGCGTTCATTAACGACACAAGTGCCGACTTATGTAAGTCTTGGTTGCTCAAATATCGCTGCAGCAAGCTGTACAATCGAGACATGTGAATGCCTTTAGCATTGGGGTGATCTAAACTTACTGTTACATCAACCGTAGCCTTACTGGCTAAGCGCTCACCGCGTCTACCTAAGATGTGTAGAGGTATGGCAATGCCCTGCATACCAACTTTATCAATAACAGGAACTTGTGCAGTAGATTGATCGGTGGTGACATCGGGAAGTACCGTATTGGGAGAATTGAAACTGGCCAAAATTACCTCTGAATGAGATCTTAAGAACGACTTACATCACTATCTTTTAAAAAGCAGTTCGCTTTTGATGAAGTAATGAAACAATAGGTTATGGGGTGGTGCTGTGCTTTGCGCAAATAGCAATTCGCACTTTTGGTGCTACAAAGCATTTGTTAGATATCTAATACACAGCGCTATTGACCCTGTCACACCATTGAGTGTTATATTATAACGCTTAATGGGTGTTGTTGATACATTATCACATTTAAAGATTACAAAGAGCCTGATAATAGCGCTGTTTTAAAGCGCCATTAGTGTAATGACGTTAATGACCGGATAAGCTGAAGCTCAGATTATTTAATGGGCATCAGGCTCAACTTTTAAAGCTACGCAAAATCTAACAAGTCAGTACCGAAGAAGTTATCGATGACACAGCGCCATTCTCCACTTGCATCCCTTTGCAGAACATAAACGGCGCGCTTACCCTCGCAGGGTAGGGCGTTGGGTGTTGCTTTGGGCACAAGGTAAAGCTTCGCGACGACTAGCGCTACGTCACCGGCTTGTATAACCCGTTCATCTCCGGTTGTAACAAAATGATCGGGCATGAATTTCTTTTGAAATTTAAGCAAGGCTTCAACGCAGTCGCGCTGTGTGGCATGTTCTTCAGCGGTTTGGTTTTGCGTTGAGCTGGACATAGGGGTCGCGACCACTGTTGCATCGCTAGCATAACATTGGGATAAGGCGTCTTGATCGCCGCGGTTTACTGCGTCATGCAACTGTTGTAACACGTGAGATATTGGATTGTTCATGGCTGTCGTTCCGTTATTTTTACCGCAAGACGAGCCAATAAAAAACCCGCCTTTGCGGCGGGTTTAGTGAATTCTATTTACGCACTAGCTAACCCGCCCATTCCTTAGAATAGCGAGAATAATAATCAGCGCAGTCGCTGAGTAAGCAGTATGTGTATTCGTGTTTTTAGGCATAGTGTTTAAAAACAGTGTGCTGCTAGTGAGTATTTAATGACCCGAGTATCCTGTGCACAATGAAGAAAGTCAATGGGTTTTTAGGTGTAGAAATTAGACCCATGCGAGTGGGTGGGCAAGCGGTAAGTGTAAGGTATAAGATGTAACGCTACCCTAGGCTTCAAATATGGTAATGCGAATAATCGTGCCCTGCTTTAAACAATCATAAATATCTTTATCAGTGAACCCGCTATTGCGGAGAAGTTGCCTGGCAACTAGCTTAGCGCCTTTTGTACATTGCTTGTCGTGTATTATCCGAAGTGCTTTGTTTAAATAACTAATAGAAGGCATGATAAATAACCTTACGCGCTAGGCGTGAGTTTTGTATGATATTTAAACGATATGTTTTGGTGTAATGATCACTCAAACCATACAAACTGCGCTACGAATTAAGGTGGAATTTGACCCTTGGAGTTACTTTATAGCTGGTTAACGGCCAATGATGCGATGTTGATGTCATCATCAGTAGTACTTGTTGTTACCTCCTTTTTTACGTCGATGATGACAGCAACGCTGGGTATTGGTGGCGGGGTCTTATTGCTGGCAGTAATGGCCGGTACTATGCCAGTCAGTGCGCTGATCCCGGTTCACGGTCTAGTACAGCTTGGTTCAAACGGCAACCGTGCACTGATGACGGCAAGGCATATCGACTGGAATATGCTGAAGTATTTTTCTTTAGGCGCAATTGTTGGCGCTTTTTTTGCCTCGTTTGTTGTGGTTCAGCTGCCGTTGGTTATTATTCAATTTGCGGTTGCCGCATTTATTTTATTTCTGGTGTGGGGGAGTAAACCCAAGGCACAAGAAATGAACCCCGCGGGTAGAACATTGGCAGGGTTAGTAACCACGTTGGTTTCAATGTTTGTAGGTGCTACAGGGCCTTTGGTGGCGGCATTTGTACACAGAAATAATTACAGCAAAATGCAGATAACCGGCACGTTTGCCAGCTGTATGACACTGCAACACGGCCTTAAAGCGTTTGTTTTTACCTTTGTAGGGTTTTCTTTTGCCCAGTGGGCCGGGCTAATCATTATTATGATTGCCAGTGGTGCGCTCGGCACATTCATCGGCTTGAAAGTATTAAAGCGTGTCCCAGCTGAAAAATTTATGCTGGCGTTTAAGATAGTGGTGACACTGTTGGCCCTGCGGCTCTTGTGGCAGGCATTCTCAACCTTATTTCCCGCTGTAATCTGACACAGCTCGTTACCTCCCAAATACTTACGTTAGTGCGCAAGTTTTCATTTCTAGCGTTTAAAACGGCATGTGTATCAGACATTACGAGTAGATAAACCAGCGAAGGAGAATCACTGGTTTATCTTTATGCCTTTTGGAGTTTGAGTTTTAAACGGTTAGAACCTGTAGCTCAGCGATAAATGCCACTCTCGTCCGGCAGCGGGTACTCGCTCACCTACTGCAACATCAGTATTCATCACGCGGTTAATTCCTGCTGTGTGTGGGGCGTAGTGTTTATCAAACAGGTTATGAACGGTTGCCGTTACCTGAAGGTTTGACTGTGCATTATCTATAAGGGTGAAAAGCCCCGTAATATGCACCAATCCATATCCAGCGGTAGTGTTTTCACTTTGTAGCGCTGAAACGTGGTTTTGTGCTCCTGCCAATTCTGACGTTAATTGGAGTGCCATTGGCAAATCAAGCAGCTGTGTGTCCCACTGAATGGTAGTGATGAGCTGTTCGGGGGCAATACGAAATAACGCATCGTCGATATCGTCGCGATTACCGTGCTGAACACTTGCTACTGCGTTAAGCCTTACGTTATCAAACACGTTACCCGAAACAGTCAGATCTGCCCCTTTGATTACGGCGTCCGTATTAGTCCATTGAAATGGTGTTGTGCCTGCCATCATGGTAGAGACCATATTGGCAGCCATATTCATGCTGGGAGAACCAGTAATATAGTCTTCAATATCTTGATAAAAGAGGCGAGGAGAAACTGACCAGCTTTTGAAATGGTAATCAATACCCACATCTATTTGGCGTGCAGTTTCGTTGTCTAGAGCCAAGTTTCCAATGTAGTTAAACCCGTCTGCCATTCCCCCAGAAATACCAAGAGGCAGCCACGTATAGCGTTCGAAGTAAGTAGGGGCACGGTTTTTCTGCGATACGCCAAGGACAACATCGACATTGTCGCTGGCGTGATATCGCGTGCTAGCGGCAATATCTAACATGTTATAGCTCTTACTGCGTTCTGCCGCGTTGAAATCATCAACGAGTGAAGCAATGGCTGGGTTCATCATAACCATATTAGAACCGGCTAGCCCGGCATCCATGTCAACACGTGTATATCGGGTACCAATTGTTGTTGAAAAAGATGCTTTATCTCGCTGCCATTCTGCGTATACGCTGGCTGTGTCTTTTTCTACGTTGGTAAAGTTATCAACGAAGAACATGCCGTTATTAGGGTTGGTGATGGTCGAGTTATTCCTGCTGTGGTGCAGATAGGCACCCAGTTTGAGGTCGCCTTTATAAAATGGCGTCACATAGGTGGCATCCAGGCCTTGAGCAATAGCATCAGCGTTATTCTCTCTCGCCATGCCGGCAGACATCACCATGCGCTGTGAGAAGTTGTCCATGGCATGTTGGTTGCTGTTGCCAAACCAGCTTAACGTGAAGAACTCCCTATCGTTCGCGTTATAGCGATAGCCCAGTCGATACCAAGCGGCATCAATAAAACCAATGTCCATGGCTAAAGCAGGCGTGCCGCTTTCGTTAGTATTAAGTTGCTGAAAACTCACATCGATTTGGTGATTGCCCCACTCGACGCCCGCCCTAAACTTACCGCCATTTCTTTGGTAATGGCTGTTTGGTATAACGCTGTTATCTCCCGACTCTTGTTCGTCGCGCTGCTGATGAGTGAAGGCGCCGCTAACAAAAGCCTGCTCACTCTTATAAAACAAATTGCCTTGGTATTGCTGACCGCTCCCCGGAGATATTGCGCTGGCACTTACACTACCGCTAAAGCCTGTATTCAAGTCAAAAAGTGCTGAGGCATCAGAGTGAATGCAAAGCTTTCCGCCTAGCGTCTGCACACCTGTACTTACTGGTACAATCCCCCGGTAAAGGGTGGCGGTCAGTCCTGGTTCTGGCAGCACATGAGAAAGGGGCGAGTCCATGGCGTTTGGTCCTGCTCCAGCAATATCAACGCCATCAATGCTTACGCCAACTCGGTCACCATAAAGTCCTCTATACTGAATAAGTCCGGTGACTGGGCCGTTTCGAGATATCGACACGCCAGGTAATGTGGCAAGCTGATCGCCAAAGTCAGCGTCAATATTGCTGGCAGCACTAACAGACTCTTGCTCGATATTTTGCGTGCTAAGGGAAAGCGGTGTGCCAATAACGGTGACCACTTCTGTCGAAGTGTTATCGGCCAAGTCGATGGTGTTTGCGTAAATGTGTACGGGCGCGCACGCAGTGAATACGGCAAGCGCAATGATAGATTGCTTCATAACAATTCCATTTTAAAAAACGAGTGTTGTGCATGGTGAAAGCATGCATGTTCAGTGTGTTTTGGAGGTTGTTATGCGTGTGGTGGGGCACGACTTAGCGGCGCCGCGTAAGCAAAATCTGTAAAGGGCTTAGCCGCTAAACGCGCGACTAAAGCGCGATAGCGAACCAGCGATAGTAAAGGTAATGTGGCATGTAGTGGCTCGTCAACCTGAGGTAAGTCGGCTAACGTGCCATTGGTACAGTCAACGTGCTCGGCGGGTGCTTTGAGCAGTTCGGGGCTAACAAAAACGAACTCACCTTCAAACTCAGTGGCGCTAATTGAAATGTAGCGCATGGTCTTGCCAGTACAAATAAGTTCAATATCTTCACCTACAAACGCACGTGCTTGCTGCATAGTATGGGCAGCAAGGCCAAGTGCTAATGCATTCTGCAAAAGCATACAAAGGCAAAGTGTTAGTGTAAGTAGGCGTCTTAAAGTCATTTTTCTTTATCTGGTTAGCGCGTTTTTATCATAGCCTGCGTTTTGGTAATTTTTCTACCTATTATTTTTTAAGTATCTCCAACCCCCGCTTTTTTCAGCTTTCTGTAAAGTGTACGGGTACTCACTCCCAGCGCTTGTGCAAGTTGCTGGGTATCGCCTTCAAAAGACGTGTGAACCTGACGTAAGTATTGGCGTTCCAATTCGTCTAAGGTTACAACGTTACCGTGAGATGAAGAGGCATCATTGATAGCATCAGAGCTTATGCTATCGAGCTCGGGTAAGTCTGTATCGTAAATAACGGTTTCATCAGCCAGTAAAATAGCTTGGTCTACAATGTTTTTGAGTTCGCGAATATTGCCTGGGAACGGGTAGTTGGTTAGTTTTTCTAGCGCGTTTTTATGAAACCGTTTTTTCTCTTTAGACATTGCCAAAAAGTGAGCGGCTATCAGTGCTATATCTGATCTTCTTTGTCGTAAAGAAGGGAGGTTGATAGGAAAACCGGCAATGCGGTAGTAGAGGTCTTGTCTGAATTCGCCCGTTTCCACCATGTGCTTTAAATTTTTGTGTGATGCACACACCAAACGAAAATCAGCCTTTTTAGACACTGTGCTTCCTACAGGTCGATAAGTTTGAGACTCGAACAGCCGCAGAAGCTTTACTTGTGTTGAAAGTGGGATATCGCCGACTTCATCAAAAAACAATGTGCCGCCTTCCGCTGCTTCTACGAGCCCTTTCTTATTTGTGGTAGCGCCTGTAAATGCCCCTTTTTCATAACCGAAAAGTTCGCTTTCAAGCAGCGTGTCAGACATGCCGGTACACTCGATGATAACAAATGGTTTGCCAGCACGGTGACTACTCGAGTGAAGTGCTTGGGACACCAGCTCTTTACCCGTGCCGGTTTCGCCAAACAGTAGTACTGAAATATCTGAGTTAGCGGCGCGATTTATTTTGTTTAACATTGCTTTAAATGCCTCTGATTCGCCGACCATCTTTCCTGCTGAAGGTCGGTTTGAAGCAAACGAAAGCTTATCAATTATTTCCAAGAAACCTAATAATTCTCCGCTACCGTCGAAGATCGGGCGCATGAGGATGTCGCAGTAGCTTTGACCCTCACTGGTGGTATGAACGTGTACTACGCTAGCCGCTCGTCCTGTGGCTTTACTCTCTTGCATGGGACAATGTTCGCCGCACTTATCGCAAGATTTACTGTTGCGATGAGAGACTTGATAGCAGGTACTAAAGCCAAGCTTTATATCCACAGGGTAGGTGTCTCTGTAGGGCTGGTTGACAGCTTCAATAACGTAGCTTGGGTTAATGAAGATTGCGGGTTTATCTATCGCATCTATCATCGCTTGTACTATGGATATATTCATGGGGCGCTGAATATTAATTTGTTCTAATTTGATTTTGGCAATTTATCATATTGGCATAGAGCTTGTTCGCTGTTTGAGACAAACGGCAATACTTGGGTAGCAACTCATTCAATTCCTAGGAGAGTTTTATAATGAAAAATGGCGTAATGCTGGTGGCGATAAGCTTATTGGCAAGTAGTGCTCATTCATTGGCAGACACAGCGACTGCCAATGAGAAACAAAGTGAAAATAGTGTGCAGGAAAAAGTCAAAGAAGCGCGACTACACGCAAAAGCGCTGGGAGGCGCGCTAAAATCACGACTACAGCAAGCAATTCAATCCGGAGGGCTAGAAGCTGGCGTTAACGAATGCCAGATCGCAGCGGCTCCTATTGCTCTGGCGCTCAGTCAAAACGGGTGGGAGGTTGGGCGTACCGCGCTGAAAGTAAGGAACCCAAACAATGCGGCAGATCAATGGGAGCGTGAGCAGTTAGCATGGTTTTCACAATTACTGACCAAAGCTAAGCAAGACAATTTGGCCCCTAAAAGACCTATTGAAACTTATCAATACGATAGCGAAAGCGGTGAGTTTAGGTACATGATGGCGATTGAACAAGGTCAGGTGTGCATGGCATGCCACGGAGCCAATGTGGCACCTTCAGTAAAACAATCCATTCTAAAGCACTATCCCAGTGATCAAGCTACAGGGTTTGAATTGGGAGAATTACGAGGCGCGTTCACACTCTCATATACCCCTTAACTTTTCCTTATACTCCACTTTTTGACAATCTGCTAAGCAGCCTTTCTCTTGTGCCATATTTGTCACCTAAATGACAAATATGGCGAATGCATCGCCATCAATTGTTGCGTTGGATCAATAAGCCACACGCTCGGTCGTGGAATAATTTATCTGCACAGTACGAAAATACCGCCGTTTATCGGTAATTGCGCTTTAGCAGCCAAATTACTGATGTATGGCATAAACCGTGCTCTTGCCATGCGGCATATTCATGTGTTCATCACTGAATTTTAAACCACTTTTCTGCTAAGCGTTTAACGCGCACACGAAATACAAGGGAGATAACCCATGAGCGATACGTTAATAGAACTATCGCGGTGGCAATTTGCATTAACTGCAATGTTCCACTTTATATTTGTACCCTTAACTTTGGGGCTTAGTTTCTTACTTGCCATTATGGAATCGGTATACGTAATGACGGGTAAAGAAATTTATAAGCAGATGACCCAATTCTGGGGAAAGCTGTTTGGAATTAACTTTGCCATTGGTGTAGCCACAGGCTTAACCATGGAATTCCAGTTCGGAATGAATTGGTCTTACTATTCTCACTATGTAGGCGATATCTTCGGTGCGCCACTTGCCATCGAAGGCCTAATGGCCTTTTTCCTGGAATCTACCTTCGTGGGGTTGTTTTTCTTTGGCTGGGACAAAATGTCAAAGGTGAAGCATCTGATGGCGACTTGGCTGGTGGCCATTGGTTCAAACTTCTCTGCACTGTGGATCTTGATTGCTAACGGCTGGATGCAATACCCGGTAGGCGCTGAATTTAATTTTGAAGCCATGCGTATGGAAATGACAAGCTTTGCTGAGGTTATTTTTAACCCCGTAGCACAGGTCAAATTTGTTCACACTGTATCAGCAGGTTACGTGACCGGCGCAATGTTTGTGTTGGCAATTTCAAGTTACTACCTGCTTAATCATAAGCATATCGCCTTTGCGCGCCGTTCGTTCGCCATAGCTGCTAGCTTTGGCCTAGCCTCAACGCTTTCTGTGATCGTGCTAGGTGATGAGAGTGGTTATGAGCTTGGTGATGTACAAAAAGTGAAGCTGGCAGCAGTTGAAGCTGAGTACGAAACCCATCCTGCACCTGCGCCGTTTACCGTGTTTGGTATTCCAAACGACGAGAAGCAGGAAACCGAGTACGCCCTTCAAATTCCTTGGGCAATGGGCATTATTGCTACCCGTTCGTTAACCGAAGAAGTAAAAGGTATTAAGGATCTTAAAGAAGAGAATCGCGAGCGTATTCTAAGCGGAATTAAAGCCTATGAAGTGCTTGATGATGTAAGAAACGGCACCGCGACAGCTGAGCAACGTGCTGCATTCGATGCAAATAAAGATAGTTTAGGCTATGCCATGCTGCTAGAGCCTTTTACTGAGAACGTTTCAAACCCCTCTGATGCCGCGCTTCAACAGGCAGTAGATTACAGCATTCCGCCAGTTGCTCCTTTGTTTTGGTGTTTCCGTTTGATGGTTGCGGCTGGCTTTATCATGCTTGCGCTATTTGTGTGTGCCTTTTACTACAGCACCAAGCACAAAATTACTAAGCCACGCTGGCTATTAAAAAGCGCGCTCTACGGCTTGCCGCTTCCTTGGATTGCTTGTGAGGCTGGCTGGTTTGTCGCTGAATATGGCCGCCAGCCATGGTCAATTGCAGAGGTGCTTCCGGTGCATACGTCGGTATCTAATCTCGCCGTAAGCGACGTGGTAATAACCCTTGTAGCCTACAGTGCTTTCTACACCGGCATGTTCATTATTGGTTTTTACTTAATGAAGAAGTTTGCCAAAAAAGGGCCGATTCCCCCTGCAGATAAGCAGCCTGACACTGAATTTGATCTTATTGACCTTGATGAGCAAGGAGCAAAAGCATGATTGATTATGAATTACTAAGAGTCATTTGGTGGTGCTTGGTTGGCGTTCTGCTAATTGGCTTCGCGGTTACTGATGGCTTCGATTTGGGCGTTGGAGCTCTGCTCACGCTTATTGGTAAAAATGACAAAGAACGTCGCGTAATGATAAATACAGTAGGACCGCATTGGGATGGCAACCAAGTTTGGTTTATCACCGCAGGTGGCGCTATTTTCGCCGCGTGGCCGATGATTTACGCCACTGCGTTTTCTGGGTTTTACCTAGCATTGGCCCTTACCTTAATTGCCCTTTGGATGCGCCCGATAGGCTTTGACTACCGCAGTAAACTACCAAACCCTCAGTGGCGTAAAGCGTGGGATTGGGCGCTATTTGCTGGCGGTATTATCCCAGCCCTTATCTTTGGTGTGGCGTTTGGTAACCTGCTGTTGGGCGTACCGTTTGAAATGGACAGCACGCTTAAATCAACCTACACAGGCTCGTTCTTTGGCCTTTTAACACCGTTTGCGCTGGTGGCAGGATTGCTTTCTGTGGCTATGTTGCTGAATCACGGTGCAACCTGGCTACAAATGAAAACCGATGGCTTTATTGAAGTTCGCGCACGTGCAGTATCGGTTGTGTTAAGCCTGGCTGGTGTCACGCTATTTGTACTTGCAGGTCTTTGGGTAGCATTTGGATTAGATGGCTTCGTGATTACGTCGGCAGTCGACACTATTGCAACGTCAAATCCACTTAAGAAAGAGGTTGCCATTGAAGCTGGAGCTTGGATGAGCAACTACAGCAAATACCCCCTTATGATGGCAGCACCTGTGCTGGGTATTATTGCGGGTCTGGCCTGTGCGCTTTTCTCTAAGAAAGGTAATGCAGGCATGGCGTTTGTATCGAGCGCGCTATTTATCGCAGGCGTTATCTTAACGGCTGGCTTTTCTATGTTCCCATTCTTAATGCCAAGCATCACCATGCCAGAAGCGAGCTTAACCGTATGGGACGCTACGTCTAGCCATATGACGCTAAACGTAATGTTTATCGTTGCCTGCATCTTTGTGCCTATTGTACTTAGCTACACGGCCTATAGCTTTTACGTAATGCGCGGACGCATTAAAAACGAAGACCTCGACCAGTCTCACACCATTTATTAAGGAGAACGCTATGTGGTATTTCGCTTGGATTTTAGGAGTTTTGCTGGCGTGCTCTTTTGGCATTATCAACGCCATGTGGTTGGAGTCGACGGAAAATATGGATAGACCCGAAGACCAAGAATAGAAGTGGAGGTAGGCTGGCCGCAAGGACACGGGGTGAACTCGTCCATGGGGGCTCTTCGGCAGCGTCCCTGCCGCTGAGGGTTCTTGCAGCCAGCCCACCACCACTTGGAAAAGAATGAAAAAGAAATGCAAAATTTGCTCTCATTACTAAGTCACGCAAAAGAAGAGTCTAAACCATAGTGATCAAAGAAAAAGTTCCCAACCGGCAAACGCTTAATGCGTGGTGCAATAAGATGGATAAGGCGCAGTCGCTTGGCTTGCGCACTTCGCTTATGGCGCAAGTAGTGGTTAAGTGTTTGTCGCTTTTTTCTTTGATTATTGGGTTCTATTATTTTTCACATATTGCTCATGACTGGGTAGTAAACCAGACTCTTGCAACAGCGAGTGATGTCACAGGACTTGCCGTTTGTTTGGGAATGAGTTGGCTGCTTCAAGGCGCATTCAATGCCTTATCTAGTAGTGCAAAAATGCAGGTATTAAATAAGCTAGAACAGCGCTTGCAGCAGGTTTTCATCGAGCGTCAATATGCGCTTATTCGCCAGCACTCGGTTTACTATTGGCAAACGGTGTGGCTGCAGCACTTACAGGCTTTTGCTGACTGGGCACTTGAATATCGAGTGCAGCAAATGATTGCAGTTGTTGTCCCCTTGTTTGCTTTAGCCGTTATCTTTTATGTGAACCCCGTTGTAGGAATTGGCTTATTACTAACATTGCCGGTAGTGCCGCTTTTTATGATTATTGTGGGCAAGGGAGCCGCTGCCCTACATCGAAAGCATTTTATCGCCCTTGAACGTTTGGGAAGTTTATTTACTGATAGGTTAGCCGCGCTGCCGATGCTGGCAAATTATCAGGCGCATCAAAAACAAACAGCCCTGCTTAAAGATGCCAGTGAAAACTTGAATGCGCGAACTATGAAAGTAGTGAGCGTAGCGTTTTTGTCCAACAGCGTGCTCGACTTTTTTGCAACACTCGCAGTTGCACTTACGGCAGTATTTATTGGTTTTTCACTGTTAGGTGAATTGAGTATTGGGCCGGAGATAACGCTCCAGCAGGGCTTATGGATATTGCTGACCGTGCCATTGTTACTCAGTGAAATGAAAAAGCTGGGGCAGGTATACCATCAAAAGGCGCAAGCAGAAGCCGCCAAAGCTGAACTCGCGCCGTTATTCTCGCGCTTCACACAAAATCTTGATGGTAGTGCAGTGAACCCGGTCAACGCTGACACAACCCACCATTATTCATCAGAACACGAGGTATTGCTTACGGCTAACAACCTTAAGGTTTTTGACATAAACGCCCAGCAACCTCGCTCGCCGAGCGGTAAGGATAAATCGGCTGTTGATGCTCCTCCTGCACTTCTGCATGCTGAATCCCTCGTAGTATTAAAGGGCGATAAAATACTCATTAGCGGGCGCTCTGGTTCAGGTAAAACACTATTATTAGAAGCCTTAGGCGGTCAAAGGCCTAGCACACATAAATTCAGTGAACCGGTAATTTGGATTACCCAGCACCCCGTGATCACGCCAGGTACCGTGCGTGAAAATCTGTGCTTAAACGACACCTATACAGACGACGCGCTTATGAAAGCGCTAGAAGCAGTAGAACTTGACTTGTGGCTGTCGTTATTGCCTTTGGGGCTTGATACGGTAATGACTGATTATCCGCTGCTTTCAGGTGGAGAAGCGCAACGGCTGTCGCTAGCGAGAGCGCTGTTGCGCAAAGACGATATATGGTTACTAGACGAGCCTACAGCCCATTTGCCAGATTCCCAGCATGCAAGATTGGCACAGTTAATTGAACGTTTGGGTAGAGACAAAACACTGATTTGGGCTTCTCACAAAGCACTCCCTGCAAACTGGTTTAACCGCTTTTGGACGGTATCGCGAAGTACGAATGAACAAGACGCCATTTCCAACTCAAACTTCAACTCAATGTCAAAATCAGAGGCAGGGCTTAAAAGCAAAATTGGCGCTGTACAAGACGAGCACCTACAAGGCTGTAGCAGCGTGACGGAAACGAGCTTTAAGACGAATGCCAATCAAAAGGAACGTAGCCTTGATGAAAAGTAAACCGGCTTATCTCACGCTACTGCTTACTCTTTTACACGGTGTGGCAGGAATAACCATTCTTGTTATTTCTTCGTGGTTTATTGCTATCAGCGCTATTGCACCTGTAGGTTTTAACTACGTTATTCCCGCGGTGGTTATTCGCGCGCTAGCACTACTTCGCATTGCTTCGGGATATGCCAGTATGTGGGTGGGTCATAACGATTTGCTTACCCGTATCGCAGAGGGTCGCTTGCTTGTATTCAGTCAACTTGAAAACAGTAAAATTTCCGACAAAGCGTTCACAACAGAAGCATTAGCGCAGCATACCGAAACGCTTGCCAGTCGGTGGATTGCTTGGATAGCTCCGCTTTCTAACATCACATTTATATTCACAAATCTTTGCATTGTTGCAGTATGGTTTGACCTTCCCGGCACGTCATATTTACTTACACTTTTTGTTATTTGGCTCTTCATCGTTGTGCTGCAAGGCTTTATTGGTTTAAACGTTGCGGAAAAAGCGACAAAGGAAAATAAAGTGTTTCGCCAAGAGTCAGCCGACTTCCTTAACTGCAGCGCTTTATGGCACTTAAATAAAACAATGACAGATAAGCCGCAGGAAGAGGGTGGGCATGTGATCAATAGTGTGCCGAGTGCTGACAGGGTGTGGCGACAACAAACTACGCAGAAAGACAAAGCGCAACGCGCGAGCTGGTGGTTTCAAGGCGCGGCATTTTTCGCGGTAGTGTTAGTTATGTCGGGCGCAGTAAGTCCAATATCTGACTTTTCGTATATGCCTATTGCTATTGTTGTGCCCATGATATTGATGGCTGCGCCTGATTGGGCTGGTGCAGCTTTTCACAGCATTACCAAGTTTGCACAGCACAAACAAAGCGCGAAAGCCCTTAAGAAGCTCAAAACCTCACCCATTAAAGTACTTGAACGCACCGAACTGCACCATTCACTTACGTTATCTGATTATACTGCCAAAAATAGACGCTTACCTTTGATCAATGCTACATTCCCAGCCACTGGCATCGTATGTATATCCGGGCCGTCAGGCTGTGGTAAGTCATCTTTGCTTCAGTCAATTGCGGGGGTTGTGCCTTCTACTGGACTTAAAGAAGTGGATGGCATGCGTATAGCCGATGGCTTAATTAAAAACTGGCGCTATGTGGAACAAGAGCCAATAGTGCTTTCTGGCAGTGTCTCTTCAAATTTAGACCCTGCCGGAATGGGTATTCCCCTTGATGACATGACTAACCTGTTAGCTCAATTAGGGCTAGAGGCACTGTTGCCGTTGTCTATGTGGGTTGGCAAGGCGGGTAGGACGCTCTCTGGGGGAGAGCGTAAGCGACTAGCCTTAGCGCGCGCTATTTTATCTCACGCAAAAGTGTTGCTTGTTGATGAACCCTTCGAGGGCTTGGATGTGACTACTCAGCATAAAGTGTGTGAGGTATTAAATCGCTACGCTGCCAACCATCTCATCCTAGTTGCTTCTCACGTTACGCCAAGCGCGTTAAATGTATCATCAACACTACTATTAGAAGAGGCGAGAATGGATAACCTTTGTGCAGGTCAGCATGCTATCAGGTTGCCTTAATATACAGGATTGACCTCAGCTAAGCGGATCGCTCAAATTCTTCCGTGATTTCTTCCAACGTTCTTCCTTTTGTTTCTGGGAAGAACTTAGCAACTAATATCAGGCTGACTAAGGCAAACACACCGTAAATTGCAAACGTGGCCGCGGCTCCCAAGTTGGCCAACTCCCAAGGGAAAACAACTTGAACTAGAAAACTGGTGAGTGAATTCACCATGCCAACTAATGAAATAGCCAAAGCGCGGGTTTGATTCGGAAAAATTTCAGCAAGCATTGCCCACATCACTGGGCCAAGAGACATCGCGAACGAAGCAACAAACGCAATAATGCCAAACAACACTAAAGGTGCATTCATATTAATACTGCTAGTTAGCAATGGTTGCTGATACGCATCGTATTCGTCGCTGGTAAGTGTGGTCTTTAGCGTGCGCTTAAACTCAACGTCTGAATAGTAAATATCGTTGGTTAGTGGAGTTAGCTTTATTGCCACACTCGGCGCATCTTGCTGTATTTCGTTTATGGCCGTTTGCTGTACTTGATATGTCGCCTGTTTAAAGCCATAGGTACAAATAGACATGCTGATCACTACGCCAGTTAAGCCAATCAGCAGCAGCGGTTTTCTTCCCCATTTATCAATAGTTAGCATAGCAACCACGGTAAATGCTACGTTAACCAAGCCAATCCATACAGCCTGCATAAATGCCGCATTGGTACCTACACCGCTTTGTTCAAAAATCGTGGGCGCGTAAAAAAAGATAACGTTAATGCCGGTAATTTGCTGAGCAATGGCAATAATAATGCCCACCATTAACGGAAATCGCATGGCCTTCGCCTTTAGAAAGCCTAGGCGTTCACGAAAAGGCCACGACTTTTCTTTAAGTGAAGACGCTATATCTTCAACAAGAGCGCTGGCTTGGGCTTTGTCGAATAAGCGATTTATTACCTGCTCCGCCTCTTTGTTCTGGCCTTTCAATACGAGCCACCTAGGGCTACGTGGAATAGTAAACAGTAAACCAAACCATAGTGCAGCGGGAATAACCTCCAAGCCCAGCATGTAGCGCCACAAATGCGTATCTAAACCCCATTCAGCAACCCAACCTGCACCGCTGTTACTCAGCTGTAGCAGGTAATAGTTGGTGAAATAGGAAAGGGCGAAGCCAAATACAATATTTAGCTGGTTCACCGACACCATTTTGCCTCGGTTTTCTGGAGCGCTTATTTCCGAAATATACAGCGGGGCAATGATCAGCGAACAAAACGCAATGCCGCCAATAAAGCGAGAAAGCACTAATAGTTCGAAATTAGGGGCTAAGGCTGAGCCGACAGAAGAAAGCAGGTAAAGGAAAGCGACAAGAATGAGTGCTTTGCGCCTGCCAATAGCGTCGCTAACGCCGCCGGCAAATAGCATGGCAATTAGCGCGCCTAGTGTTGGTGAGCTTACGACGAAGCCTTGCTGCCAGTCGCTTAGGTTAAATTCGGCATCGATAAAGCCATTGGCTCCTGCTATCACACTGGCATCGAAGCCAAAAATAAACCCTCCAAGAGAGACAATGAGTGTGTAATACAGCGACGGAGACAGGGCTTTATTCATTTTATAATTTGCCTAATGTGTCCCTATTTATTACTTCGGGTTCAAATAGGTGCTCAATAGGAATGGGGCTTTTTATGTCATAAACATGTTGTAGCACCCAATAAGCAGCCATTTCTCCCATAGCGTGAATAGGGTTATTAATGGTAGTGAGTTTTGGATAAAGGTAGCGCGAAAACAGTACGTTATCGAAGCCAATGATAGAAAGCTGTGACGGTATATCAAATCCCGCTTCTCTTGCGGCGGTCATTGCACCAGAGGCCATTTCGTCGTTCGCGCATACCAATGCGGTAAAGTCAGAGAATGTTCTCTGAAGATGCTGCATGCCTTCTTGGCCTGATGACTCGTGGAAGTCACCTTCAAAGACACTGTTTTCACGAAAGGTAACCCCTGCTTCTTGAAGGGCTCTTTTGTGACCTGCCAGACGATCGCTCGCATCCTTTTTAAATAGCGGGCCGCTAATGTACGCAATCTTTTTGTGGCCTGCATCAATAGCAGCTTTCGTTGCCATGTAACCGCCTCTTTCGTTGTCCACAACAAAGCAGTTCTCGTCGAGAGCGTCCACTTTTCGGTTTATCACAACAACGGGGATCTTACTGTCTACTAGTGTTTTTAAGTAGTCATCGGAGACGGCTTCAGCGTGAAGAATCAAGGCATCGCAACGGCGGCTTTTTAAAAACTCAATAGCTTCGTGCTCGCGCTTTTCATCCACATGACCGGCGGTAATAATAACGTGCTTACCGTTTTGTTTAAGCACATGTTCTACCGTACTCATCAAGTCGCCAAAGTAAGAGCCGTGCAGTTCTGATACGAGCAAACCGACGCTGTTAGTGCGGTTTGACGCAAGAGATTGAGCGATGGCATTGGGTTGATATCCCAACGATGCCATAGCATCCTCTACTTTTTTGCGGGTGCGCTCGCTTACCTTCGCGTTGCCATTCATTACGCGAGAAACGGTAGCTAACGAAACACCTGCGGCCTCTGATACTTGGTAAATTGTTGCCATACGGTTTGGTACTTGTCCTTATTTGATACCGCTAATGTACCCATTTATCCGGCTCTTAACCAGTTTTGAATAAGCCAAAGCGCTTTGTTTTGGCGTACGTTTTTGGGTTGCGTAGTCGACATAAACTATGCCGAAACGCTTTGAATAGCCCAGTGCCCACTCAAAGTTGTCCATTAAGCTCCATGCAAAATATCCGCGTATGTCTACGCCTTTTTCTATTGCTTCATTTACCGCATTTAAATGGGTGTGGAAGTAGGCGGTACGCCCATTGTCCAACACTTCCCCATCTATGAGCTCATCATCCATTGCTGCTCCGTTTTCAGTGATGTAGATAGGCGGTAAGTCGTAGCGTTGGTGCAAATCAACAAGCAGCTCGGTAAAGGCATCAGGAGTGATTTCCCAGCCCATTGCGGTTAACTCGGTTGTGGCTGGAGGCACAATTTCAAACCAACCATTGCCGTCACTTTGATACACAGTGCGGGTGTAATAATTAATGCCTAAGTAATCGATTGGTTGGCAGATAATAGCCATATCACCTTCCGTAATGTCGGGCTTAACGTCGGGAGCGAGCTTATCGATAATGTCTGGATATTTGCCTTCAATAATAGGTTTTAGATACCATTGATTGTGGTAATCATCGGCGAGTTTGGCGGCGTGTATGTCTTCGGGTGAATCACTTTTTGTATGGCAATTGCTAAAGTTAAGTACGATACCGTTTTGGCTTTTTGGGCAAACTCGGTTAAGCACCTTCAACGCTAAACCGTGAGCAAGCAATAGGTGATGCGCTGCCTTTCGACCATTTGCCATGCCTGTCTTTCCAGGTGCATGAATGCCTGCCTCATAACCCAAATAGGCTGAACAAAATGGCTCATTTAATGTCGCGTAAGAGTGGACTTTTTCGCCCAACGTGTTTGCTACGGCTTCAGCATATTTTTCGAATTCATAGGCTGTGTTGCGATTAAGCCAGCCACCATTGTCTTCAAGGTGTTGCGGTAAATCCCAGTGATAAAGCGTCACGAACACTTTCATGCCGCGCTTGATAACTTCATTGACTAAGTTTACGTAAAAGCGCATGCCCACTTCGTTTACGCTACCGTCCTGTTTCATCACTCGCGGCCACGAGATAGACAGCCTATAAGCATCAACACCAAGAGAATCAATTAGCTCTACATCTTGTTTCCACAAATCTATGTGGTTACAGGCAATGTCACCATTAGTGGCATCAGTAATGGCATTTTTCTTTTCGCAGAACGTGTCCCAAATACAATCTAATCTTCCTTTTCTGTCTCCCTCTATTTGGAAACTTGATGTAGCCACACCAAACAAAAAGTCTTTCGACAACATCATTGAATTGGATGGAAGGTTAATTTCTTGCATCGTGGGTATGTCCTGACTATAACAATTTTTTCATATTAACCCTGCGCTAGACAGGGCAAATAACATCATATTTACATTGAATTCGATTACGCTTCGTGTAATTATCTCTTCAATGTAAGCGCTTACAAAATCATTTGTAGTTAGATGTAAGCGCTTTCAAATGTAAATTTATCATTAAATAGAAAAATAGCAACAGAGGTTATTCGTGGACACACCAGTGCAGCCTAATATTTCAAGCTCCCAAGAGGCAGAGGCAAACGGTGGATACCGTTTTGCGCTTATCTCACTCACCACGCTGTTCTTCATGTGGGGTTTTATTACCTGTTTGAATGACATCCTTATTCCTTACTTAAAAGGTGCATTCAACCTTAGCTTCACACAAGCAATGCTGATTCAGTTTTGCTTTTTTAGTGCCTATTTCATTGTGTCACTGCCTGCAGGCATGGTGGTGTCGCGCATTGGTTACCAGAAAGGTATTGTACTTGGGCTCGCTATAGCCTGCGTGGGGTGCTTGCTGTTCTTCCCCGCTGCATCAGGTCAAATATACGGTATTTTTCTGTTAGCTCTTTTTGTATTAGCGTCTGGTATAACCGTACTTCAGGTGTCTGCCAACCCTTATGTAACGGCACTCGGCGACCCTAAAACTGCCTCGTCACGACTCACCATGACCCAAGCATTTAACGCTTTTGGTACAACCGTGGCTCCCTTCTTCGGTTCTTATCTTATCTACGGCGCTACAGGAGAGCATGGAGGCGGTACGCCAGGCGCTTCAGACGTGCAAGTGCCTTACCTAATTCTTGCAGCGTCTTTGCTTCTTCTGGCTCTTATTTTCATGTATTTAAAGCTGCCGAAGCTAAATCACACCAGCGCAAGCACTGGAGTATTTAAAGGAGGTGCATGGCATCACAAGCACCTTGTTTTAGGCGCTGTCGGCATTTTTATGTATGTCGGCGCGGAAGTGGCTATTGGCAGCATGCTAGTGAATTATCTAGCGAGTCCGGCGGTTGGCGGATTAAGTGAGGCAGGGGCGGCCAAGCTGCTTGCTTACTACTGGGGAGGCGCGATGGTAGGGCGCTTTATCGGTGCTGTGGTCATGCAAAAAATCTCGGGTGGCTACGTGCTGGCGTTCAACGCTTGTGTGGCTATTGCGCTTATTTTGCTATCACTTTCAAGCACAGGAGACATAGCGCTGTGGAGCATTTTGGGAGTAGGTTTGTTTAACTCAATTATGTTCCCTACCATTTTTAGTCTTGCACTTCACCAGCTAGGAAAAGACACCCCACAAGGTTCAGGCATTCTTTGTTTAGCCATAGTTGGCGGTGCCATTATTCCATTGCTTCAAGGCATGCTTGCAGACACCGTCGGCGTTACGCTGTCATTTTTACTACCCGCTTCTTGCTACCTTTACATTGCCTACTATGGCCTTGTAGGAAGTCGCGTATCTCACATTAATACCACTGAAAAGTAACGAGGATAAATAATGCGAAAAAGTATAATCGCGAAAGTTGTTACCGGTGCATTGGTTGGCGTTTTAGTTAGTGCATGTTCAGCTGAAAAAAATACGGCTTCAGTCGATGATGTTGAGCCACAGCCAAACAAAGCGGGCGAGGTATGGCCTAAACTGGATATTGAAGTTAAAACAAACGCTACTGTCGAAACTAAGGTAGAAGAAATTCTGTCTACCATGACTATCGAGCAAAAAATTGCGCAGATGATCCAGCCTGAAATTCGCAATATCACGGTAGAAGATATGCGCAAATATGGATTTGGTTCTTATCTTAACGGCGGTGGTGCATTCCCTAATAACGACAAGCACGCCACACCAGAAGACTGGGTAGCACTTGCAGAAAAGCTTTATCAGGCTTCCATCGATGACAGTTTGGACGGCTCGACAATTCCTACAATGTGGGGGACAGACGCTGTTCACGGTCATAACAATGTTATAGGCGCAACCTTGTTTCCTCACAACATTGGATTAGGCGCGGCGAATAACCCTGAACTGGTAGAGAAGATTGCGCACATTACAGCTAAAGAGGTCATGGCGACAGGTATCGATTGGGTATTTGCGCCTACCGTTGCTGTGGTACGTGACGATCGCTGGGGCAGAACCTACGAGAGCTATTCTGAAGACCCAGCCATTGTTAGAGAGTATGCTGCTTCTGTGGTTAAAGGTCTTCAAGGGGCAGCTGACAAAGACTTCTTAAGCGACCAGCGTGTAATTAGTACGGTAAAGCACTTTGTAGGTGACGGCGGTACGGTTGGCGGTGATGACCAAGGTGACAATGTTGCCAGCGAACAAGCGTTATTTGATATTCACGCCCAAGGCTATGTGGGCGGATTAACGGCGGGCGCGCAGTCTGTTATGGCGTCGTTCAATAGCTGGAATGGCGAGAAGCTTCACGGTCATAAATACTTACTAACCGACGTACTTAAAGAGCAAATGGGCTTTGACGGGTTTGTAGTCGGTGACTGGAACGGTCATGGGCAAGTTAAAGGTTGCAACAACGAAGATTGTGCACAGGCCATCAATGCAGGCTTGGATATTTTTATGGTGCCAAACGATTGGAAGGTGCTGTATGACAACACTCTTGCTCAAGTAAACGATGGCATCATTCCTATGTCGCGTATTGACGATGCGGTACGCCGAATTCTTCGAGTGAAAGTACGCGCTGGACTTTTCGAAAAGCCAAGCCCGGCAAACCGCCCGTTATCTGGCGACCGTTCGCTTATTGGTAAGGCAGAGCATAGAGAAGTGGCGGCGCAAGCGGTGCGCGAGTCTCTGGTACTGCTGAAAAATAAAAATAAAACCCTCCCGATTTCTGCAAGCAAACGCATATTGGTAGCGGGCGATGGTGCGGATAACATCGGCAAGCAATCAGGTGGTTGGAGCATTACGTGGCAAGGCACAAATAATACCAACGATGACTTCCCTGGCGGCAGCTCTATTTATGACGGTATTAAAGCACATGTAGAAAATGCAGGTGGTAACGTACAGCTATCGGTTGACGGTAGCTTTGAAACTAAACCTGATGTCGCCATAGTGGTGTTCGGTGAAGAGCCTTATGCAGAAGGTCATGGCGATAGAGAAACCTTAATGTATCAACACGGTAGCAAGACGGATCTAGCGTTGCTCGAAAACTTGAAATCTCAGGGAATTTCCGTGGTGTCGGTGTTTATCAGCGGCCGTCCGATGTGGGTTAACGCAGAGCTAAATGCATCTGATGCATTTGTTGCAGCTTGGCTTCCTGGCTCTGAAGGTGCAGCGGTGGCAGACGTTTTGTTTGGTGAGCAGGACTTTAAAGGCAAGCTGTCTTTCTCGTGGCCGTCAGAGCCTCAGCAGATCGTTAACAAGGGCGATGAAACCTATGAACCTTTGCTGCCTTATGGCTTCGGCTTAACGTACAGCGATGACAACGTTCTAAGCGATACGCTAAATACTGAAATTAGAGTCAGTACTGACAGCAACAAGCCGATGGAAATTCTAAAGGGCTCGGTTGAGGCACCTTGGGTATTATGGCTTTACTCTGGTGATGATTCTCTGGCAGTGAACGCTAGCACGCATACTGTTGGAGCTATTACTTATCGTACGGTTGATAAGGAAGTGCAGGAAGATGCGCGTAAAATCACTTTCGATGGCACTGAGTTCGCCGCTATGCGTTTTGCAAGCAAGAGCTTTTTCCGTGAAGATTTAAGTGCGCAATTACTTACGCATGGTGCCCTAAGCTTTAACGTTAGTCGTCACTCAGACATAAATGCACCTGTAACGGTAGGCATGAACTGTGAAGGCGAGGGAGACGCAGCGGGCAGCTGTTCAACTCAAATTGATATTAGCGAGCAGCTAAAGGCAATGCCAGCTGACACATGGACAAACATAAGTATTGACCTACAGTGCTTTGTTAATGAAGGTATCGATTTTACCGGCCTTGTTGTGCCGTTTGAGCTGGGAAGTTCAGGGAAGGCTAGCTTGAGTGTGGCAGATATTCAGTTTACCCCTGAGGCTGACAAATCGGCGAGTATAAGTTGCCAAAACTAAACAGTAAGTAGCTCTCAACGCTACTAGAAAAAACAACGCCGCCAACCTCAAAAACTGGCGGCTTTTTTTGTTTGCACCGACCTTGAGCCTTCCGTTTATCGATCTATTATGCAGTTCATCCCGTAGCCAACCTGTAATATAAACAACAATCGTTGGTGAGATGAAAGTAGATAAGACGTGTTTCCGTCCTGCATTCATTCTTGTCATTCGGGAAAATTACAGGGTAGTAAAATGACAGATGAACAGCGTGCAACACCAAGTCTCTTACTTGCGTTAACACCTGTTGTATTGACGCTTTTAATCCTCGGCACCCAGATATTTTACTTCGGCGTGTTTGAGCCTCATATACCGCTTGCCATTGGCATAGCATTAACAAGTTTTGTTGGTACTTATCTTGGTCTAACGTGGGAAGAAGTGCGGGCAGGAATCTTTAAAGTTATCCATGTTGCGTTGCCGTCGGTAAGTGTACTTATTGTTGTAGGGATGATCATAGGTATTTGGATAGCCAGCGGTACGGTACCCACCATTATTTACTACGGGTTAAAGACCCTGTCTCCCCAAATTTTTCTGGCCGCGGGTATGGTTATCTGTGCAGTCGTTTCAGTTTCTTTAGGCACAAGTTGGGGCAGCGTAGGCACCGTTGGTTTAGCATTAATGGGTATCGGTGAAGGATTCGATATCCCCATGTACTGGACGGCGGGAGCAGTAGTTTCAGGCGCCTTTTTCGGAGACAAGGTATCGCCGCTGTCGGATACCACAAACCTTGCTCCAGCGGTTACAGGTACCGACGTGTTTTCACATATCAAGAATATGATGGCAACGACAATCCCTGCCATGGTGCTCGCATTTCTGATTTACCTTGGCGTCGGCTTCTTCGTTATCGATGCTCAGAGCGTCTCATTTGCAAAAATTGCAGGTATCACCAGTGCATTAGAAGATAACTTTACCGTTACGGGGTGGGCGTTATTGCCAGCGCTTGTTGTTATGGGGTTAGCCTTAAAGAAAATTCCCCCCCTTCCTGCGTTATTTGCAGGAGCGGTTGTGGGAGGAGCTTTCGCCATGTTTATGCAAGGTCAGAGTCTGCAAGCCGTTTTCGATTATGCAAATAACGGATATGCCATCCAAACGAATATTGTTGAAATAGATAGTTTGCTTAATCGCGGCGGCGTTCAGTCAATGATGTGGACTATTTCATTGGTATTGATTGCGCTTGGTTTCGGTGGAGCGTTAGAAACGACAGGCTGCCTAAGAAGCATTATCAATGCAATAAAGAGCAAAGCGAAAACCTTTGCTGGTACACAGATAGCAGCGGTTGGTACGGCGTTTTCTACTAATCTGGTGGCTGGCGACCCGTACTTGTCGGTAGCCTTGCCGGGAAGAATGTATTCACCCGTTTATAGAGGCATGGGTTATTCCACGCTTAACCTGTCCCGTGGCATTGAAGAAGGGGGCACGTTAATGTCACCGCTCATCCCTTGGAATGCCGGTGGTGCTTTTGTGATATCTGCTCTTGGCTTGGGTATTTCTGGCGCAAACTTAGAGAACCTGCTGTACATCCCTCTTGCCTTTGCTTGTTGGACGGCGCCCCTAATAGGGATATTTTACGCCTACGTTGGCTGGTTCTCACCCAAAGCCACTAAAGCTGAAAAGGAAGAATGGGAGTCTTCTGGCGCCGAAATAGCGAAATTTAATAAGGATGGAACGCCCGTTACCGAGTAATATTGGATAAGCGAAAACAGTCGCTTGAAACGCGCGAGTGACCGTAGCTAAAACTAGTTACTACAGTGTTAAAGTCTGATGACTCTAATACTGTAGTACACTCGACTTATTGGCGTTCAATTCTTTGGTTTTCTTAGTCATCCTGACTGAAAATACAAACTCTATTCCTACCAAACCTTTTAGCGACATAAAGCGCTTCGTCACACTGCTTAATGAGATTCGATGTTTCAATCCCTGTTTGATACTGCGCAATGCCAGCAGAAAAGGTTTGTGCGCTGATATTTGGCGTAATACGTACTTTTCGATAACTATCAAGGATAGAGCTAACAACTTCCTTAGCCTCGGCAGCCGACGTGTTAGGAAGGCACAGAATGAACTCCTCTCCACCATAACGTCCAAATGTATCTGTTTTTCTAATGGACTTGGAAACGTGTTCACAAAAGGCTTTGAGTAAATCGTCCCCACACTCATGGCCATAGTTGTCATTGATTTCTTTGAAGTTATCTAAATCGATTAACACCAAAGATAAGTCGTTTTTATATGACTTTGCTTCATTTAGCTCTAATTGCACTGCGCCGAGTAAACTTCTTCTATTACGAACGCCTGTGAGCGTATCTACGGTCGCTAATGTTTCCTGTTCTCTTTTCAACCTTCGCTGGACAGCATATAGATAGCTAATGAGGGCTAAAAGTCCTAATAAAGTCAGCGCCCCAGCAGTAAGAATTAGATTCATTCTGTTGCTGTTTGCAAGTTCCAGTTGAGATAATTCGTGCTGTTGTTTTAAGAGTTGTAGTTTTCGCTCAGCTAACGCACTTTCATAATAGTCGCTAAACAGTTCTTTTCTGTCGTCAGTTTGATAGTAAAGAGATTGATAAAAGTTCTTACTGTCTCGCAATGCTGAAATGGCAGCCTCTTTGTTCCCCAGCTGCTCGAAAAGAGAAGACTGAATAGATTTGAATTGTGCCCAATGTAAATCGGGTGAGCTGTACTCGTCACTCAAGTTGTCGATAATTAAAGCTGATAACGCGTTAGCTCTTTCAAACTCACTCTGTTCTACTAGTGCTTTGAATCGAGAAATTTGAAAAGTGTTAGTATCGTATGAGGTCGGTAGTAAGGATATGAAACTCTTAGTTTTTTCAATTAATTCATGTGCCTCTTTTACTTTGCCCAGAGCATAGAAATATTCAATTTTTAAAACTAGTCCATAGGTGTAGGTATTCCAGTCCTCAATGGATGTAGCGTATTCGGTGTATTTTTCGAGCATGTCGAAAGCCTCATCTATTCGACCTAAGTTATCGAGGCTTCTTCGTTGGCAGTCTAGGGCAATTTGGTAATACCGATGGGGGCTAGACAAAGGCCTAGTATAAAAAAAGGTCTCTGCACGAGAACACAATTCTAAAGCACGCTTATTCTCCCCTAAGTAAGACATATTGAGCCCTATCTCAAGCTCCATGTTTTCTATTGCACCGTCTCCAAAGAAGCGTTTTTCGGTTAATGAAGGCAGTTCGCCTAACACTTTCGCGCCTGAGTTTAGGGATGCTCTAATTAGTCCCATTCTCGCTAGAAAGATGGATTTAGTCGCAATAGCGTCAAAGTAAAGCTCAGGGTCATTGTCGTTGGCAAACGCTATTACTTCGTCAATAGTGCTATGAGCTAAACGCCACTTTTCCTGAATGGCGAGGTTATAAGCTGACAGAATGTTGTGTCTGAAATACAACGCTGGGTGTGAACGCTTTATATCTTTTAAGTGGTCTTTCGGGGCAAGTTTGTACTCTTCGAATCCCGTGGGATGATCAACCATAGATTGCAGTAAAGCAATGTAAACAGATGCAAGAGATGACTGTTCAGATAAGGTATCAGAGTCAGAGACTAATGCCGTTAACTCTTCTTCACTGTCGGGTTTACTGCCTATAATTTGGGAATACGCTTGGAAATATCTATCATCGTCAGATGCGAAGGTATTGTTTATTCCCAACAAAAATAGCACTAGTACGCTAATACACTTCTTATACTTCACTCTTCTTCTTCTTTTATTACTCGTACCTGAGCTTGTTTAGCGAGGTTATCAAATATTGGAAGAAAAGTTTGATAATTCTAGCGTGCTAAAACAAAAAAGGGCCTGAAAAGGCCCTTAGTATTATTGCTCTATCAACTTAGAAAGTATATCTAGCGCCTAGCGTGTAGCGGGGTCCGTATTGACGAGCAAATAAGAATTGCTCTTCGAATCGGCCGTAGCCACGCTCTGTTTCGTCGTTAATGTTTACGCCTTCTAGGAAGACAGTTAGGTGCTCATTCACATCATAGTTGATGCTGGCATCAACTTGACCAAAGGTGTCGAACTGAGTTGCTGGGTTATCTGAAGAACCTTGTGCTTGGCCAATACCCACAACATAGTCTGAGCGCCATGCATAGGTCACTTTCACAGAAAGGCCTTCTTTCTCATAAAACACTTGGAAGTTGGCCGAGTCACTGATACCTACTAGCGGGTCTTGCTCGTTCAGGTTGTAAGGATCGTATTCAACGTCACCGTCAACTAACGTTGCGTTGGCGCCGAAACCAAAACCAGTGTCGCCAAACGTGTGCTGTATAGCTAGCTCAATACCTTCAACCGTTTTTGAATCGCTGGAATTACCGGGCTGTGTGGTACGCCAGGTAATTAACGGGTCGTCCGCATTAGGGGGTACAACACCGTTTTCGTCAGCATAGCCGTTATCAATAAAGTAATTATAGATAGCGCTATCGGTGGCTTGCTCACCAGCTGCCGTTAATGCGGTCACGGCTTCGTTCCAGCGAGGGCCTTGATATATGTCACGTAAACCTTCGAACTGCTGATCTTGACCTGTGGTTGTAATGTAGTTTTCAACCGACTTTCTGAATAAACCCACGGCAAGCATGCTCGACTCGTCGTAGTACCACTCAAATGAAAGGTCTAAGTTAGTTGACTCGAACGGTAGCAAGCTGGTGTTACCCGCCGATGCGGTTCTCGCGCCAATTTTAGGGCTTCCACTGAATGCCAAGCCACCTTGTAGCAAGCCAATCGGCGCTCTGGTAATTGATTTACCCCAAGAGAAACGCGCAACAATGTCATCCGTCACATCTACTTTTACGTCGAACATGGGTAATAAAATGTCATATTCGCCAGTAAAGTCTTGCACCTGTAGCTCGTCTTCAAACTGCGTGATCCACTCAGAAGCTGCGACCCAATTTACCTGCACAGGTACACGAACCTCCGCAGAGCTTGGCACTTCTGTTTCTTCGTAGCGTACACCAGCATTTATTTGCACGTAATAATCACCGACCTCGAAGTCCCACTCTGACTGAACATAAATAGAGTCGGTAATTTCCTCTACGTTACTGACAGAAGGCGCACCGCTGAAGTAAGGGTCGATAGAGTAAGCGTTACTCTCGCCAACGACATCACCAGTAATGAAAGCAAGTTGACGGGCAATGGCTTCGTCAAAATCATAGGTGTAATAGTAACCCGGATTCATGCCTGCGCCGCCACCGTCAAAGGCGTCTAGGAAGCCTGATGTGTCATTGCGAATAAACATGCTGTCTGGGAAAATTTCTGTGAAAGATGGACTAAAACCCGGGCCGCCGCGTAGTCCGCTCCACGCTTCAAAACCCGTCAATGCTTGTTCTGTTCGGGCGTAACCAAAGTCAATTTTAACCAGTGGTATGTCGAAAGCTGAGTTATACCACGTGCCGTCAAGCTGCAGTTGCTCAATATCAGAGCGACCTGGTGAGTAAATGAATTGGCTGAAGTTAGAGTCAATTTCACTAGGTAAGATTTCATTCGTACCGTTGTTCCAGTTCACATAAACTTGTGGAATCTCGCCTGCTCTGTAGTCGTAAACTTTTGACTCAAGCTGGTTTGAGCCCAGTATAATTTGGCCAGAGCTACCCAAACCTTTGTCATAACCGTTATCAATCTCGTTGTAAGAATCGTGGTAATCCAGACGGAAATGCCAATCGTCAGACACTACCCAGTCTAAGTTTACACCAATTGAACGCGCGTCAACTCGCGTGGTTTCGCGACTGGCAGTAAACGAGCCGTCGTCACCACTAATATCGGCGTAGACTGCTGTACCATTTTCGTCTAATTCGTACGCATTGATATTAGCGCCAAAGTTATTCCAAATACCCCATCCCACTGTGTTGGTGCCAGTAGTGGCTCGTGTTGCAGTGTAATCTATCGTTGCCGTAAAATCGTCAACTGGGCGAAATTGGAAGGTAACTTGGGCGTTTGAACGCTCACGCTGAACGTCAGTAATGCTGTAGTTCATGTCTTTAGGGAAGAACGCAGCGTCGGTAATATTGGTGCGGTTATCAACCACATTTTCAGGGTCTAAGTCAGGTAGTGCAGCGTTTTCTTGAAGCTGCCAGCCTTGAATATTTGCCGCTTGCTGCTGAAAGTCACGTTCTTGGTGAGAGAATGACAGACCAAATCCAAACATGTCATCGGCAAACGTGTTGCTGTAGACACCAGCAATTTCAGGGGTTACGTCATCACCCGCTTCGTTAGACGAGTCGTAAATACCTTTCACTGAAAACGTGGCATTTTGTCCTGATTGCGCCAACGGCTTCATGGTAATAATGTTTACCGTTGCACCTAGTCCCCCGCTGGGATTTTCTGCACGGGCGGTCTTCTGAAGCTCAAGCGTGTTTACACCTTCAGAAGAAAGGTTGGCTAAATTGAAGGAACGGGTAAAGCCCGTCCCCGGCATTTGTCTACCGTTCAGGGTAATTAGGTTGAACTCAGGACCAAAACCACGAACGGTAATTTCACTACCTTCACCGTTTGAACGACTAATACTTACACCTGTAATGCGTTGAAGTGCCTCAGCCAGGTTGGTATCAGGAAATTTACCTAGTTCTTCAGCGGATATGGCATCTACTACGCCGCTTGAGCTGCGTTTCAAATCCATAGAGCGGATCATACTGCCGCGAATACCGCTTACTTGAATAACTTCAACTTCGCCCTCTGCCGGTGTTACCGCTTCTGATTCTTGTGCGTAAGAGGGAAGAGCTAGGGTAGAGCCCATCAACAAAGCCATTGATGTGGCAAGCTGGGTCTTTTTAAATGGTGTGTTTTTCATAATTGCCCTACTAATTCTTATCAATTGGTCACTGCCGCTTTAAAGGCTAAAGCGGCATTTGCTTTGTTACTGTGCTGCTATTTCTACATTGTCGATGCGATAAACTGCACCTTCGCCTTGCCCCCATGCTGGGAACATCATGATGACGTTGATAGCGCTGATATCTAAGCCTGCGTCATATAGGGTTTGTAGTGGGAAAGTGTAGGTTTGCCATTCACCTTCAACCGGATCAGCACCTTCCAAGCTGGCCGACATTGGAAGTTCAACAGCAGAAGAGACATTAATGGACTCTACTTTGAACAACCAAGGTGCAGAGGCGTCGTTAGGCATTGAGCTTACTTTCATTTCAAACTTAATCGCGCCATTTGAAAGTAGTGATGAAGCATCGAATGATACGGTTTCATCAGCTAAGAAACCCATCACCGTTGGTGTAGCGCCAATGCGAAATTCTGCTACTGTGCCGTGTTCCGCGTCGTCTACTTCTTCAGTTGGCGTTGAGCCACCACAACAATCCCAGATTGACCATTGTTCAGCTGCTGTATCAGCAAAGAGCGTGATGCCCGCACCTGACGCATCTTCGCCGCTATCAGGGTGGTAAAATTTCACATTGTCTAAGCGATAAACCGCGCCTTCACCTGTGCCCCAAGCTGGGAAAACCATAATGACGTCGATAGCACTCACGTCCAAACCACGTGCCTGCAATTCTGAAACAGTAAATGTGTAGGTTTGCCATTCACCTTCCACAGGCTCCTGACCCTCAACGCTATCAGAAAGTGGCAATTCAACAGCAGTAGATGCGCCATTAGACTCGATTTTGAATATCCAAGATGCTTCGGCGTTACTAGGCGCACTCACTACGCGCATATCAAACTGCAATAAGCCACCGTCGGTAAGTGCTGTAGCATCGAACGGGGTGTCACCGCCGCCAGATTCAGGACGCGTGATAAAGCCCATTACAGTCGGTTCTGCGCCAATTCGAAATTCTGCAGTTAGACCGTGTTCTTCGTTGTCCATTTCTTCAGTAGGGGTAGAGCCGCCACAGCAGTCCCACATAGGCCAGTTAGGGTTTTGCCCATCTTCGAAGATGACTAATTCTGGGTAGCTAGCTCCGCCTTCTTGCGAAATTTCTACGTTAGCCATGCGATACACTGCTCCATTGCCGGTATCCCACGCAGGGAAAACCATGATGACATCGATAGCACTTGTATCTAAGCCTGCTGCTGCAAGCGCGCTAAGTGGAAATTCGTAAGACTCCCACACACCCTGTTCAGGCGCAGCACCAGCGGTGTCTGCGGGTCCTACATAGCCGTCCATCAGTGGAAGTTCTGCGGCAGTTGAACCTTCAGAACTTTCAATCTTAAATAGCCAATTAGTTGTCGCATTTGCAGGCAGCGATGTAACTTTCAGATCGAATTTAACACTGCCAGTTTCTTCCATTGGAGATGCATCAAACGGAGACGCTTCACCTTCTGGGTCGGTAATGAATTGAGCTCGACTGATAAAGCCCATTACCGTAGGTGTTTCATTAATAGCAAATTCGAAAACCTGTCCTTGCTCGGCATCTTCAACGAGTGCTGGTGTTGACCCACCACAGCAGTCCCACGCAGGCCAGTTTGGATTAAGTGTTCCGTCGAAAATAGTAAGGTTTTGTGCAACACCGGTTGACGGTGGTGAAGGGATAGGCGCCTCGCCTTCCACTAATGCATCGTCTAGTGAGTTGTAACCTGGGCGAACAGTTTCACAGCCCTTGCCGGTGTCTGGGTTCGATGCACATTCGTACACTCGAACATAATCGACCTCGTAAGTCTGACCTTCGGCAAACGCTTCAGCATCAATACCTGTTTCGTTTACGTTAGCTGGCCAGTCGCCACCTACTGCAAAGTTAAGGATAATGTAGAATTCTTGATCGAATGGCGCATTGTCCCAGTGAGTGGTTAGCTCACCTGTGCCTTGCTCAAAGTATTCCGCATACCAGCCGCGGTGAGAAAGTCCAGTTGCGTCACCGTTTGCGTTATAACGAACTTCTGAACGACGCTGCGTAGCGTAAAGGTAATCGTCCATGTACCAGCGAATTTCGCCTTCTTGCCATTCAACGGCGTAGGTGTGAAAGTCGTCTGCTGGATTCGCTCCATCAGGAAGCGAGTAGGCTTTGCCTGAGCTATCGTTATTTGGCCATTCTTGACCATAGTGAAGGGTGCCGTGAATATGGCTTTCAGGATTGCCGTCGGCATCTAGTGCCTTTAGATTTACGGCTTCCATGATGTCAATTTCGCCAGAACGTGGCCAGCCACCGTAAACTTCATCAGTAGGCATCATCCAAAACGCCGGCCAACTGCCTTGACCAGAGGGTAATTTAGCACGCATTTCAATACGGCCGTATTTAAAGTCTGCTTTGTAGCGCGTGTTTAGACGGGCTGACGTATAAGGCTTTTGCGCTCCTTCTTCCGCGGGTAGAGCAACAATTTTTAGGCTACCGTCAGACACAAATGAATTGTCTTCGCTGTCGGTATAACACTGAGATTCATTATTGCCGCCACCGTCGCAGTTTACTTCGTGAGTCCAGTTGTCATCGTCAATACTGTTCCCATCGAACTCGTCGCTCCATACCAGCTCCCAGTCAGAAACGGGTGCCGCAGGATCAACAACGTCGATGTCTGTAGATGTGGTTGCTCCGCCTCCACAGCCAAATAGGGTTGCGACTGAGATCGCGGCAGCTATCCGCGAAAGTTGAGATGCTTTTTTCGTCATTGTTTTCAGCCCTGATCTAAAGAAATTGGGTTTTTATGTAGTGGCAAATGCCACGTAAAAAGCTTTTTGTAAGCGCTTACAATTTAGGTCAAATAAAAATGGCTGTTTGAAAGCGCTTACATTACATTAAGCGACTGACACATAAAGATCAATACTGTTCTCAAAAAATTAACATTTGGCTGTCGGTCTTATTTTTGTTGATCTTCGTTTATTTTCAAATAAAACAATAAGATAAGGTTGTATTGGAGGGTGGGTTAAAATTTAAAGGTGCTTGTTTCACTCACTGTTTACAAATTATCTCAGGGACTTGTTAATGACCTGTGCTCGATATTTTGTTCGCACCTGGGTACACATCACGTTAAGCTCAATATACGATCTCATGTGAGTTGTTATTATGCATCACCACAATCACAGCACTTCCGCCTCTGATCATCATAAAGGTCAGCATCACGGCCATCACCACGGTGCGCATGCTGAAGCGCTAGGCACAGATTCCACACGCATTGGATGGGCGTTCTGGCTAAATTTCATCTTTACTATTATTGAATTCATCGGGGGTTGGCTTACTAACAGTGTCGCCATAATGGCAGATGCTGTTCATGATTTAGGAGACTCTCTATCCATAGGTCTGGCGTGGTATTTAAGTAAGCTCGGGAATAAAGCATCTACCGAAAAGTATACGTATGGCTTCAAACGGCTAAGCCTTATGGGAGCTATGATCAACGGCGTTATCTTGGTGATTGGCTCAATTTGGGTGTTGTCTGAGGCCATCCCTCGTTTATCTAACCCCGAAATGCCCATTACAGAGGGTATGATTGGATTAGCGATCCTAGGTATTGTCGTGAATGGATTTGCAGCTTATAAACTCCACGGCGGTCATTCGATGAATGAAAAGGTGCTTAACTGGCACTTAATTGAAGACACGATGGGGTGGGTAGCGGTACTGGTAGTAGCCATTGTGCTCCATTTTGTTGAATGGCCTATACTTGACCCAATTTTATCTATTGGTTTTACGCTATTTATTTTGGTCAATGTTGTTCGGTATGTTGTGCAGACCATGTCTTTGTTTCTACAGGGCGTACCTGACTTGGCTACAAGGAGTGCTATTAGCAACACGCTTTTGAAAATCGAGCACGTTGAAGAAATTCACCATGTACATTTTTGGTCGCTTGACGGAGAGCAGCACGTGCTTACTGCACACGTGGTAATAAACTGTGCAATAGACAATGACAAACTGAGAGCACTCAAAAAGGAAGTTCACGAGCGTTTAGCCCCCTTTGAACTTGCTCATACCACGATAGAGTTTGAGTTGCCGGGTGAGCCATGTCGTGATGATAATGACCATTTACACGCCCACTCTCATGAACACCAGCACGAAGAGATAAATTAATACTATTATTTGGTCAAAGGCGTTTGTTTTGATTTTCAGGGACTAACAGTCTGTAGTTGTGCAAAAAAGAGGGGCGTTCACACGCCCCTTTCAACACACACGTTTTTTAATTTATAACGAGATTAAAACCTTGCTTTAAATGCTACGCCGTAATAGCGATCTGCATCGCGCGGTATTTGATAGCGGAAGTTGTCGCCGCTATATGTGGTCGCGTAGCTTTCATCAAGCAAGTTCTTCGCAATCAAAGATACGCGGAAGGCATCGTCTTTGAATGAGAAGCTAACGCTTGCGTTAAGCATGCTGTAGTCAGGTAACAATGAGTGAGGATTGAATTCACCCGTGTTGCCTGGCAAGTCAGAGTACTGTTCATCGGTATAGATGTAAGACGCGTTGTAGTAAACGTCAAAACCATGCTCTGTTTCCATGAAGTACTCCGCTGACAGTGAGTATTTCATGTCAGGTGAGAATGGAACATCCAATCCCGAACGGTCGGTACACTCTGCCTCTTCAGGACAATTAAATCTATCGATCTCAGCCTTGGTGTACGCAGCGCCACCGATTAATGTTAGGTTGTCGGTTGCGTTCCACATAAAGTCTACTTCAACGCCTTGGGTCGTCACATCACCAGCATTGGTAAGGCGCGTAATACATGCGCCGTCAGAACAATCAAAATTGTTTGCTTGGAAGCCTTCAATGTCAGTGCTAAATAGCGCGATATTTAAAAGTAGATCGCGACTTGCGTACTTATAGCCAATTTCGTAAGCGTCAGATTCTTCCGCGCCAATAGGGCGTCCGTCATTCTCTGGGTTGAAGTTATAGTAAACATTGAAACCAGGGCCTTTGTAGCCTTGAGAATAGGTTGCATAAACCATTTGATTTTGGTCGAGATCGTATTGAACACCAAGGCGGCCAGACAAATTGGTTTCATCTACCACACCTTCTGCATCGGTGTTCTCGGTCGCAGGGCGAACGCCCACACCGCGGCGTCCATATTCGTCGTTACTTATACGACGGTGAGTGTAAGACACTTCATCATCGGTATAGCGAAGTCCGAAGATAAGGCGTAAGTCATCGCTTAAGTCGTAGGTGCCATCTCCGTAAACGGCCCAGTTATTAAACTCAGTGCTCATGAATGCCGTGGCAGACACAATGTCGTTGGCATTACATGTCACACCTAGCGAATTAGCGTAAGCGTCTAGGTCAGAAAGTGCGTCTGTCAGCGCATCTCCAGACAGGTTATTCTGCGCATAGAACGTCAGTGCTTGGTCAAGTTGAAGGTTATTGTTTTGGCAACTTGCATCACGAGTGAAGTTACGCTCTGAATCCATGTTCCAGTAGAACATACCAGCAAGGAAGTTAAAGGGACCTGCTAGGTTCGAGGCAACACGGAATTCTTGAGAAAACTGACTCCATTCTTGCTCACCTACGTCATGCAGCTGAAACGGCACTCCAAATACTGGCTGGTCGCTGTCGCCAGCAATAGACGTAAAATCACCTTCGCGGAATTCTGTATTTTCCCATGAGCGCTGGGCAGTGATCGACGTGAAGGTGTAGTCACCAATGGTTTTGTCAACTTGTACAGAGAAGGCCGAGTGGTCGTCAATAGTGCGAGATTCGAAGTCATGATCAATTTGACGCTGCTCTAAATCGATACCGTCGGCAATGGTCTCACTGTTTGGCGCTGCCTTTGAGTCGGGATTTCGACCGCTAGATATGCCTTCTAAATCAGCACAACAGTCGTCATCCGCGCTGTAAATTTCGCTAATGAACTTTACTTTTAAATCATTGGTTGGCTCGTAAACCACAACTGCACGGGCACCTTCACGGTCATAACCGTTTACTTTTTCATTGTTGTAAACGTTGTCGATATAGCCGTCGAATTTACCTTGGAAGACGGTTAAGCTGGCTGAAAGGTCGTCGGTTAAGCCACCACTTACTGTGCCTTTTAAACGGTATTCGTTATCTTGATAAAACTCGGTAGAAAGACTGCCTGTGAGCTCCTGAGAAGGATCTTTTGTGGTGATGTTTACCACACCAGCAGAGGCGTTCTTGCCAAATAAAGTACCCTGTGGACCACGTAATACCTCAATTCGATCTACATCGTACAAATCGGCAAACGCCTGACCAGAACGCCCTAATACAACGCCATCTACCACCGTGGCTACGCTTGGCTCTGCGGCGATACTAAATGAAATTGTTCCAATACCACGAACGGTTAAGGCTGAATTTCGAGTTGTTGTCCCTTTGCGGAAGCTCACAGAAGGCACAAGCGCTTGTAGATTTTCAACATTGTTAGCAAAGGCAGATTCTATCTGGTCACCGCGTAACACTGATACAGCAACGGGCACATCGCTGATGCTTTGAACACGCTTTTGCGATGTAACGACAATTTGTTCAAATGATTTATCATCTTTTGAGGCGTCGACTTGCTCTGTATCTGCCTCTTGCGCAAATGCATTGGTGTGAAGTAGCAATCCAGATGTCATAGCAAGGGTTACCGCCTTGCTGATGAGTGATCTCTTTGTATTCATGTTGTTCTCCAGGGTGTTTCGCTTATCACGCCCTCACTTACACCTTGCTACCTTTATTTGGATACAAAAGCATTTGAGCAAGTAATCGGCGTTTCGTTTTTTATTCTGGCTGCGTAGGGTACAGCGCTACGCGTATTATTCTTTCAGTAGCAAAATTCAATAGCGTTATAAATACGGTCTTCTATATAAAAGATATCTTGCATCTGATGTCTTATATAAGAGCAATTAAGTTAAACAATTGTTAAGCTGTTTGCAAACGTTATGTTAATTTTCTTGTGTTTTTTCTATACAAAAATGACGAAGAAGAGTTAGGCGTGCTGAGAAGCAAGGCGCTTCAAGCCTTGCTCATACTTTACTCGCCACCATTTCAGACTTATACCAATTGCCACGAAACATGTTGCCCACAAGCCGACTAAAGCAGGGACAAACGCGTTGCTTAGTCCATTCACAAAGCCTACAGGAGAGAACATCAGGTAAAGCGTTGCGATAAGGCCAACAAGCACGATGGCGCAGGGAATGGCATAGCGCCATGGCGTCATATTGACTTCAGCCTTTGCAGTGAAATGCCATGGAGTAGTCATTGGGTAGAGCCTGCCTATAGTCAACATAATAGCCAATTCAATAGCGAACAAAATGGCGTAGATATGGATAAAGTTAATATCGACTTCCCATACGAACTTAAGCAGTCCATAGGCAATTGCGTGGAAGATAATCGCGACTTTTGCCGCCAGCGCAGGAACGCGTTTTGTAAATAGGCCAACAAGCACAATAGTGATAACGGGAATATTGTAAAAGCCGGTAAATATGCGAATGATTTGCCACAATCCTTCAGGGGCAAACATAAGCAGCGGCGCCGTGATAAAAGAGAGCACAGCAATAACAATACTGGTGATCTTGGCAACGCGAATAAGCTTTTCGTCGCTCACTTTGTCTTTTTTGAAGGGTTTGTATACGTCTAAGCAAAATAGGGTGGCAGCACTGTTAAGCAGTGAATTAAAAGAGCTAAACACCGCACCAAGCAATACTGCTAAAAAGAAACCTGACAAATACTGTGGGAGTACATCTTTAACTAAATGAGGGTAGGCAAGGTCGATAGTTTGAAGATTTTCGTCTTGATATAAGTGATAAGCAATCACGCCTGGTAACATCATCATAAAGGGCACAAGCACTTTAAAATAGCCAGAGAACAACACCCCTTTTTGGCCTTCAACCAGATTTTTAGCGCCTAAGGTTCGCTGAATTACGTATTGGTTAGTACCCCAGTAAAACAAATTGGCTAAAATCATACCCGTGAAAATAGTACCAAAAGGAACAGGGTCGTCGGGACCACCTATAGCATTGAGCTTTTCAGTTTCCGTTGTAGCAATAGTAGATAGACCTTGGCTAAAGCTGCCGTCGCCTAAGGCCACCAAGCCAAGAACGGGAACCAATAAACCCACAATTAAAAGGCCAACTCCATTAATCGTGTCTGATACGGCTACCGCTTTTAAACCACCGAAAATGGCATAGAGAGCGCCAATCGTACCGACTATGACGATGGTAAGTACCAGTCCCACCTCATAGCTTACGTTGAAAAGCCCGGGTACATCAAAAAGCCTAAGCACGGCAATAGAGCCAGAGTAAAGCACCGATGGAATGGTAACTAACGAATACCCCACCATAAACAAAACTACCGTCATTCTGCGAACGCTATCGTCGAAACGGTCGCGTAAAAACTCAGGTAGGGTGGAGAAAGCGCCAGCTAAGTAACGAGGCAAGAAAATAAGCGCCATAATAATGGTAGAGATACCAGCGGTAACTTCCCACGCCATAGCGCTTAAGTTATACCCAAAGGCAGAGCCATTTAATCCAATAAGCTGCTCTGCGGAAAGGTTGGTAAGGATCATGGACCCAGCAATAAAAGTGCCGGTCAACCCTCTTCCTGCAAGGAAGTAACCGTCTTGCGTGTTTACTTCCCCTTTTGTTTTCATGTAAGAAATAACGGCAACTAGTGCCATAAATGCCATGCATGACAATAGGGTAAGGGTGATATCCATGAACTGCTCCTATGCGCTACGCTGGCCAATGTGTGGTGTTCGACATATCCATATCGGTATGTTGAACATCTGGGCCCATTACAATGCGACTGCCTTTTTGGATGAACACCGCCACATCGTTAAGCGCAAGTATTTCTTCTCTGTATTGCTCACCCTGCACGACTTCTTCGGTACCAAAACGTATCCATTCACCTTTTGGTAAGTAGTATTTAATTTTTCCGCCGGGCACCACGCAAGGCACAACAAGTAGGTCATCACCGCACATAAATTGTTGTTCAAAACCATGCGAAAGCGGCTGTTCAGGGAAGGCTAACGCCATGGCGCGCTGAACCGGAAGTCCTGTTTGTGATGCTTTTTCTGCGGTTTGCTTTAGGTATGGAATAAGCTTATATCTTAGCTTAAGGGCCTCAAATACTGCATTGGAAGCGGCATCGCCGTAGGACCAGGGTTCACGAGGGCCAATACCGTGCAATCGCATGTGGGCACTAAACACTGACGCTTGTGCCCATCTTACGTAAAGTTCTGCATCTCGGGTGTCTTTGTAAAACCCGCCTATATCGGTAGCGAAAAACGGCCCGCCTGACATACCCCAGGACAAACTGCCACGAATACTTGCGGCTAGGCCATGCCAGTCGGCTTGCGGGTCACCGCCCCATTGTGATGGGTAGCGCTGACTTCCTGTCCAAGCTGAACGGCTAAATAGGAAAGGACCTGTTTTGCAGTAAGCGTCGGCAGCCTCGTACACACAGCGGTTGTAAAGCATACTGTAAACGTTATGTAGACGATTACCTGAATCACCGCTATACGACAGCATATTGTCGTCTTCCAACTGTTCGCCAAAGTCGGCCTTTATCATATCTATACCAAGATCAAATAAAGGTTTGTGCGACGTTTTCCAAAACTCGTAAGCTTCAGGGTGGGTAAAGTCTAAAATACCTGAGTCTGGCAAAGGCGTAAGTACTTCGCCAAATGGGCTTAAGTCCCACGCATAGCGGTACGCTTCGCCAGTGCGTTTGTCCTTTATCAGCCAACCCTTTTCGGCCGCCTTTTTGTAAAGGGGGTTTTTCACTGAAATCATGGGGTATTCCCATACGCAAATCTTAAAGCCTAACGCTTTAAGTTCATCAATAACCGGCTGAGGATCGGCGTAGCGTTTAGGGTCCCACTCAAAAGCAAAGCGGGTATCAGTGTCTTGCCATGCGCGACCATCAAGGGTGATAACATCGCAAGGCATATTCTTTTCGCGCACTTCGCGGGCAACGGCGAGTAGCTCGTCGGCGTCTTTATAATACGCTTTAGACAGGATTACACCTAAGCTCCATGTTGGAGGCGTTGGTGCGAAGCCTGTTAACTCACTGTAGGTTTGAAGGCATTTAGCTGGCGAGTCTTGATGGAACAAGAACATGTCGAGTATGTTATCTTCAACTAAGCACACGTAAGCTCGCTGTGACCAAAGTGCGTAGCCGACTCCATGGGTGACGGGGGCTGGAGTGTGCACAAACAAATTCCAGCCTTCAGGACTCCATGCGTAAGGTGTGTTTTTATAAGACTTTTCGGCGTTTACGCCTAAAGCGTCGTGGTTGTATGAGCGAATTAGCTGGCCGCGTTTATCAAGCTTGCCCCATTTCTCTCCAAGACCATAAACGGCTTCGTCGTAGCTAAGCTCTAAACTTACTAACCAACCTTTGTCGGTTTTAGCGAATGGCGGCAAGCGATGCTGACGTACAAAGTGGCCGTCGGTGGCGCTTTGCTGAACTAAAACGTCATTTTTATACAGCTTGAAATGAAGAGGTGCGGCAAAAACTTCTAATCGATAGTCGCCTGCTACCAGGGTGCTGTGAGACTGGTCACCGGAAAGTACTAGCGATAGCCTCTCCGGCGCTTGAGTAAGCATACCAAAATCATCTGCTGCATTTACGTCACTTTGAATGCGTAAACCAAACTGACTAATACTTAGACTCAACTCACCATATTGGGTGGGGACAATAAGTGTCTTATCATCCGACAAAAAGGGCTGCTCAGTAATGTCAGCGGCTTTAATATCGTTCCATTCTGGCTCATTTACACAAAACGCGTTACTCATTTCTACATTACCCTTCATGTCTTATATAAGACATAAGTTAATGAAATGTAACTTGAGTGTCAATCTGCAATTAGAAAATTATGAAGATTTAGATCCGCGTTCACTATCAAGCCGTCTTAGATACTGATATTTTGGACAATAAGGGTTACGCCACTTAATGCAAGCATGGTCAAGGCTAACAGTCGGACAGCGGCAGCGGACACGCGAGCAGCGAGAATTCGTCCTAATCGCGTGAAAATTAAAATGACGGGAATGGCGAAAACAGCAGACAGAAACACTTCTGTTGAAGGCAAAGTACCAAACGGTATTATGGCAAGGCGTATAAGTGAGGTAACACTAAATACGGCCAGCAGCGTTATCCTGATTTCATTTATTGGCCAGGTTTGTCGATAACACTGAAATACCACAGGTGGGCCAAAGGTAGAAAAAAGACCGCCTAGCAATCCACCTAGAGCGCCAGCGATAGAAAAACCGTATGCGCGACCTGATGGCTGTGTCCGCTTTCTTTTTATTAACAAAAGGCCACAGCAGCTGAGAATAGCCAAGCCGAGCAGTAGATTGAGCCAAGTTGCCATCCCAACGGACAGGTATTCCAACAATGCGTAGCCTACCGCCATAAATGGTATACCGCTAACCAGTATAATAGTGAAAGCACGTCTATTTATTTGCTCCGTGTTTTTCACTACTAAGCTGATGGAATTGAAAAGACTTAGAAAACTCACCATAAAGGTGGTCGCCGTAAGCGGCAAGATGCCGAATAACGTAAAGCTTGATACCACCATAAGGCCAAAACCAAACCCGCTTAAGGTCTGTAGCAGTGTCGCAAGCCCTAATAGCGCAAACATGGGAAGCAGTGTTTCCAAAAGCATCACGTGTAATTCCTGCAATGTATGTGATTTATATCAAAAGTGCGCTATAACTCTTGTGTATGATATAACAACAAAAATTAAGCGTTTAGGTTAGGGTTCATGTCTTCATCTCAATTCGATCACAAACTCAGCGGTCCAAGTCTTGCCTTTCAGCCGCTGTATCAACAAGTCGCTGAATACATTAAGCAGCTTATTGTCGAGCGCCGTTGGCAACCAGGCGAGATGCTACCTAGTGAGTTTAAGCTTGCTGACGAATTCAATGTTAGCCAAGGAACCGTTCGCAAAGCGCTAACATTGCTGACAGATACCAAAATTGTAACCCGTCGTCAGGGGGTCGGTACATTTGTTTCTGAGCATACGGCACAAGATGCGCTGTTTCGTTTCTTTCCGTTACAAGCTGACGGAAAAGGTGCTGACCTACCCAAAGCTGAACTGTTAAGTAAAGAGCTGGTCGAGCCAATTGAAAGTGTCCAAACTGCATTATCAATTACCGCTAAAGACAAAGTAGTGAAGCTTAAGCGTAGGCGAATTCTCGATAACGAATTTTGTATGCTTGAAACTATTTATTTACCGTCTAAGCGATTTCCTGACATCGAGAAGCGAGAAGATATTCCGCATACTCTGTATCATTTTTATCAAACAGACTATAACCAAACTGTATTTAAGACCCGTGACAGCATTAAAGCGGTTTTGGCCTCAAAAAGTGATGCAAAAAGCTTAGGTATCGAAAAAGGAATGCCGTTACTTATGGTTACGCGCGTCACTGAGTCTATTGACGGTAAACTCATTGAATATCGTGAAAGCAAATGTAGAACTGACCACTACCATTACCAAGTTGAACTTGATTAATCCTTTGCTATCAACGCCAAACTGTTCAACCACAACGTTTTAAACGTCCGTTCCTGTCAAATTGTTTCTTACCGACTCTCGAACACCTAGCATAACAAGGTAACGCTTTACCTTGTTATGCCACCGCTAGACATTTCTTTTTATTGCACTCCAAACTTTTCATTAAGTTTGTTAACACTTTGTTGACATCGGTATATCTGTGTAATAACTTATGTCTTATACAAGACTAAAGTTTGAAGCTAAAGTTATACAAGAGCATACTGCAAAAGTAAACCGCGGCTTTTTATCTTTGCAGTACGTTTAAGAGAAAGTCCGTACTAGCTTAAAGCAACGAATTCTAAGGTGAATGAAACAATGAATAAGATACCAGAGGTAGGTTTTGGTTTTTGGAAGGTCGATACTGCCATATGTGCGGAAACCACGTACCAAGCGATTAAGGCTGGCTATCGACACTTAGATTGTGCCGCTGATTACGGCAATGAAAAGGAAGTGGGTGAAGGCATTAAGCGAGCGATTGATGAAGGCTTGTGCACCAGAGAAGAGCTTTGGGTTACTTCTAAACTATGGAATACCTTTCACGCCCCTGAACACGTGGGTCTTGCTTTAGAGAAAACCTTGTCAGACTTACAGTTAGATTATGTAGACTTATACCTGATCCATTTCCCGATAGCGCAGAAATTTGTGCCTATCGAGACCCGTTATCCACCAGAATGGTTTTACGAACCTGATGTTGCCGAGCCTAAAATGGAACTCGCGCCTGTACCTTTGCATAAGACATGGGAGGCAATGGAGTCGCTTGCCGATAGCGGAAAAGCAAAACAAATTGGTGTGTGTAATTACAACACCGGTTTGCTTAACGACCTGATGAGCTATGCGCGTATTAAGCCAGCCATGCTGCAAATTGAATCTCACCCGTACCTTACGCAAGAGCGACTAATTCGTTTGGCAAAAGACTATGGACTGGAGGTGACGGCCTTCTCTCCGCTAGGTGCCTTATCTTATCTAGAGCTTGAAATGGCTGATCAGACGGAATCAGTGCTTGAGCAAAGCGTAGTAAAAGCCGCGGCAGAAGCCCATGGTAAAACGCCCGCGCAGGTTGTCTTGCGTTGGGGAATTCAGCGCGGTAACGCCATCATTCCAAAAACGTCAAAAGTTGAGCGTATGAAAGAAAACCTCGCACTTTTTGACTTCTCACTCAGCGACAGTGAAATGCAGGCAATATCTGCATTGAACGTAAATCGCAGATTTAACGATCCAGGGCACTTCTGCGAAGCTGCCTTTAACCGTTTCCACCCTATTTACGACTAGGAGTTAGCTATGAAAAACGTCAATGACAGCTCTGCGGTAGCCTACGCAAGTGTACCTACTCAGCACAATTATAACGGCGGTGTGTTCCCTGAAATAGTCGTGAACAACGAGGGTTGTACAACGGTAGAAGAGACCGTTGCATTTGTAAAAGCAAATCAATCAGAGCTTGAAGCAAAACTTGCAAAGTCGGGAGCACTACTTTTCCGAGGGTTTCCAATTGATTCCGCAGAGACCTTTGACGTTTTCTCAGCAGGCTTCGGCTATCCTAACTTTACCTATCAGGAGTCGTTGTCTAATGCCGTGCGTATTAACTTTACTGAGCGCGTATTCACAGCAAATGAAGCGCCGAAAGACGTAGAAATTTTTCTACATCATGAAATGGCGCAGACGCCTATTTCACCTAGCAAGCTGTTTTTCTTTTGTAAGACTGCAGCGGATGAGGGAGGAGCAACGCCTTTGTGTCGCTCCGACAAATTGTTTGAAGCATTGAAGGAAGAAAATCCTGCGCTTGCTAAAGACTTTAAAGAGAAAGGCCTTAAATATACGACTACTATGCCAGCAGCCAATGATGCCAACTCTGGCCAAGGAAGAAGCTGGAAAAGCACGCTAAGCGTTGAGTCATTAGAAGAGGCAGAAGCTAAATTAAAAGAGTTAGGATACACCTGGCAATGGTTGGAGGATGGTAGTCTAAGAGCCATTACGCCTGTCTTACCTGCGGTTATCGAACTTAGTGATGGCTCAGAAGTGTTCTATAACCAGCTAATAGCTGCGTATATGGGATGGAAAGGCGTAAGGGAAAACCCGTCGTCGGCAATTACTTTTGGCGATGGAAGTGCAATTCCTAAAGCCGGTTTAGAGCGCGTTGCAGAACTGTCTGAAACTTACACCTTTGACTTAGAGTGGCAAGATGGTGACGTGGCTATTGTTGACAATTACCGTGCAATGCATGGCCGCCGCCCTTATTCTGGCGAGCGAAAGCGCGTAGTGCTTGTTGCGCTTGTGGCCTCAGAGCGATAAAAGAAAATGAACGATATAGCAGTAAAATGTAAAAATATTTGGCCCGGGCTAGGAATTGCAACCATTACCGGTATGGCGGCGCTCTTTTTGAGTGAGCATTACAATGCCCCTGCTATGTTGTTCGCATTACTTTTGGGTATGGCCGTATCGTTTTTGTATCAGAACGATACGCCCTGTGCGTGTGGTATCGATTTCACGGCAAGTACTCTTCTTCGCGCTGGAGTTGTTCTGCTTGGTCTACGCATTGCGCTAGGTGACTTAGCGGTACTTGGGTGGCAGACCGCTCTTATGCTGGCCGCTGCCATACTCACAACAATTATTGTCGGAGTGGGTCTCGCCAAATTACTCGGGTTACAAAAGCGTTTTGGTGCATTAACGGGAGGCTCAGTAGCCATTTGTGGTGCGTCTGCGGCTCTCGCCATTTCCACCATTCTTCCCAAGGGAGAAAACCACGAAAGAGACACGTTGCTGACGGTTATTGGCGTAACCGCTATGTCGACCATCGCCATGGTGCTCTACCCAATTGTGGCGGCGCAGTTGGGCATGAATGATACGGAAGCTGGCATTTTCTTAGGCGGCACTATTCACGATGTGGCGCAAGTTGTGGGGGCAGGTTACTCGGTGTCTGACAGTGCAGGCGACATGGCGACACTGACCAAGCTGGTACGAGTAGCCATGCTAATGCCAGTGGTACTCATTATGATGATTGCCATTAAACACTTTTACAAAGCCAAAAGTCAGGCTGACGGGGCGCAAGTGCCTAAAATGCCGATGTTTCTAGTTGGCTTTATTGTACTTATGTTACTCAACAGCTTTGTAACCCTACCCGAAGTAGTTATTGAAACGGGGACCCAGATATCACGCTTCTTCTTAGTCGTTTCAATTACGGCAATCGGTATGAAGTCTAACCTTGGTAAGTTAGCCGAAGTCGGTATGCTGCCAATTGTGATGATCGTGGCAGAAACGCTGTGGATTGCACTGCTTATATTGGGCTATTTGTTCGCAATATAGTGGGATTTTTTGCGCGATTTATCACAATTATTCTTAATGCACTCTTAATACACAAAGCACTCAATGACGAGGTGGTAGCAGTGAAAAAACATGGCCTTCACGAACTGTACGCTAAGGACCCTGTAAAGGCCGACGAACAGGTTTTTCAGCGAACTAGCAACGCGCTGACTCGGCGTGGTTTTATCAAAGGTCTGAAGTCTCTGTCTTTGCTACTTGGTGCTGAAGTCGTTTACGGTCAGTTCATGCCAGCAGGACTTATTCCCGCTGCATTTGCTCAGTCGAACACGCCTTTTTCTATCGAGGGAAAAGACGGGCTAACAATACTTAACGACCGGCCAATTAACGCTGAAACGCCAGCGCACTTACTTGATGATGCGGTTACGCCTGCCTCTCGATTTTTCGTAAGGAATAATGGTATTCCCCCGCAAAAGCCAGACGCGAGTACGTGGACGCTTACTATTGAAGGGGAGTCGGCCGAGCAGTCAAAAACCTTCACGTTGGAAGAGCTCAAAACCCAATTCAAACATTACTCATACCAACTAACGCTGGAATGCGGCGGTAATGGACGTGCCGAGTTCTCGCCAGCAGCGACGGGGAACCAATGGACTACCGGAGCTGTGGGATGCCCTAAATGGACAGGTGTAAGGCTTAAAGATGTACTCACGTCAGTGGGCGTAAAAGATAGCGCTGTTTACATTGGCTATTATGGTGATGACCAGCATTTAAGCCGTACACCGGGCAAAGCGGCTATTTCTCGCGGGGTGCCGATAAACAAAGCGATGGAAGATGAGTCGTTGATTGCATGGGCAATGAATGATGAACCTCTGCCTTTAATGAATGGCTATCCGCTCCGACTGGTTTTTGGTGGTTGGCCAGCGTCTACGTCTGGTAAGTGGCTTAAGAAGATAGTGGTCAGAGACCGCGTGCATGACGGTGCAAAAATGCTGGGCAAAGCGTACCGACTCCCTTGTAAACCCGTTGCTCCGGGGGCGAAAGTAGCCGATGAAGATATGTGTATCATTGAAGCTATGCCTATTAAGTCACTCATTACTTTTCCACAATCGGGCACTGATCATCCTTTGGCCAAGAAACTAAGCGTGCGCGGTCATGCATGGAGTGGCGAGGGTAAAGTGGCTGAAGTGTACACATCTATTGATTTCGGGCAAACGTGGCAAATAGCAGAGCTCACGCTTCCCGTAAATAGACATGCATGGCAGCAATTCACTACAAAAATAGCCTTTCCTCAACAAGGTTATTTCGAAATATGGGCCAAAGCCGTAGATGAAAATGGAAAAGCACAACCTATGGTATTGCCGGGCTGGAATCCAAAAGGCTACTTAAACAATGCCTGCCATCGCATTGCTGTGCGGGTTGTGTAAAACACATGGTACCGAGTAACGTGTTTGAGATATGGAGCGCCCGCATGCGCCGTCTATTGGTTTTTGTTTCTATTATGGCAGGGTTAGTTAGCACACCACTGGTTGCGGCCATCAATGAAAGTAGCGATAAAAATAGCGGCTCAAGTATGCATTCCGCTGACGCCACGACTGTGTCTGTTGACCCCCAGTCAGGTCTTACTGTAGCGTCCGGCTACAATCTAGTGGTTGCACACTGTAGCGCATGCCATTCGCCTTCACTAATTACACAGAACGCAATGAGCAGAGAGAGATGGCTTGAAACTATTCGATGGATGCAAGACACGCAAAAGCTATGGCCATTAGGTGATGCGGAGCCCGCTATCCTAGACTATCTGACGTTGTGGTATGGTCCTAAAAAAGGCGCCCGTCGCCCGCCCCTAGAGCCGCATCTACTGCCACAAAAATAAAGCTCGTCTCAACCGAGCGTTTTATTTCATCAGTTTTTCAAGATTCCGCCGATACTCATAGCATAACGCTACTTCAGACTAATAGTTAAATGGTCTGGATATCTGTTAATCTGAACAAAATAACTCTATAAAAAACATATCGGTAACCACACATGTTTGTATCTCGCAGTAAATACGAAGAAAAAGAAGCGCAAGTACGTAAACTAGAAGCAAGAGTGCAAGAAGCCTTAGACAAAATTGACGTTTTAGAGGCAGAAAATAGTGAACTCATTAATGCCATTGAGGCTGCAAACGGTCAGCATGCATCGTCGAACGATTCCGTTGTAATGAAGTGCATTGTTGATGCAATGCGTCAATTAGAAGGTATTCGTGAAACGGTGTTGGCTACTTATCAACGTATCGATGCTGAGAACCAGTCTGTTGCTAATATTAATGAGTTGTTTAGTGATTCTGCGACTACATTAAGCAAAATTGTTACCGACATGAGCGGGCTTAATGTCCAAATGGGCAGCATGAGCGAACGTATATCGGGGCTATCAACAACAGCAGATAACATTAATAAATTTGTTACTACTATTACGAGTATTTCTGACCAAACTAACTTACTTGCGCTAAACGCTGCTATCGAAGCTGCGCGAGCAGGCGATGCAGGCCGCGGGTTTAGTGTTGTTGCTGATGAAGTACGTGCATTGGCGACAGAAACCAACAAATCAGCAACAGAAGTATCTGAGCTGGTGAACGGTATAATTCAGTCTACTTCCAAAGCGGTTTCAGGTGTCAATGAGCTGCGCGGAAACAACGAGCAGCTAGAGACCGGCATTAATCAGCTAAATGGCAGCTACGAAGTTATGGTGCAACACTGTGACAGTATGAAGTCCACCATTAGCGAAGGCGCAATTGCTACGTTCATTCAAACAGTAAAATTGGATCATGTAGTGTGGAAGGCCGAGGTTTATGCAGTGCTGTGCGGCTACAGCAATAAATCTGTGGCGGACTTTGGCGATCATAAGAACTGCCGCCTTGGGCAGTGGTATAGTGACAATGCTAACAAAGCGATTGGCCAGACAACGGCATTCAGAGAGATTGAAGCGCCGCATGCAAAAGTGCATAGTAGCGGTATCGCTGCCGTTCTAGCTAAACAAAATGGCAACAATGCTGAGGCAGATGCTAAGCTTATGGAAATGGAACAAGCCAGTGAGAGAGTACTAACACTACTTGATAGGCTAGTTAATTAGCGCCCGTAGAGCCTTGCGGTTCAACTGGCCCTATTGAAAAGCGTGGCGCCCGAATTCATAGCGGCGCCCTAAACGGAGGGCTTTTTGGTGAGTGAAACATCGTATTCCACCGAACAAGAGCGCATTCTAGCGCTGGAAGCCCGCGTTAACTCTTTAGAACGACAGCTTAAACGTCAAAAAATAGCGCGTAAAAACGCAGAGTCTTTTCTTGAAACCTACTCACAAGATGCTTACTTAGCGAATCAAGCGCTAAGAAAAGCCTTAAAAGATTCAAAACAGCGGGAAAGGGAGTTGTTGTACCTTAACCGAGCCGCATCACAGCTTTCAAATGCTCAGCCGGGTAAGAGTTTTATATTTTCTGCGCTGGAATCGGCGGTTGAATTTAGCGGTGCCCATTGTGGAAAAGCATTTATTGTAGAAGGTGAAGCGCTAACTGTGGGGGATGATAGCCAGGTGCTATCTCACGAAAATGGATGGTATAGCTCTCCCGAGCTCGCCAAACTTCTCAAAGACGAAACCCCTCTGACACTGCGCGAGAGCTATTCCCACTGGTGCGTTAATGCAGTGCAGCGACCAGATACAAAAGAAGAAGCAAGGCTACTTCACTTTATGCATGAAATGGCAGACGGCGAATTCGCTTGGCTCGTGTTGCTTACCAAAGACGATCACTTAGAAGAAGAAACGCTACACGTTCTTGATACCACCAAACATTATCTAAACATTAGGTCTCGTTACCAGAACAAAAAAACTGAGCTCACCAGTCGGCAAATAGAATTGAGTTCGGTTAAAAAAGACAGAGACTTTCTAGAAGAAAGGCTGGTTAGTGCAGACAAGATGGCGATGTTGGGGCAACTTGCTGCGGGTATAGCACACGAAATCAATAACCCTATCGGTTATGTTCGAAGCAATACGGTGGTTGCAAAAGAAATTTTTAGCGATTATCAACACGCGTTAGAAGAAATAGGCAAGCTTTGTCGCACTGCTGGTGGAGAGGTAGAGTCGCAGTTCGAGGCGCTGGAAAAACGCTTTTCACTACAAGAAAGTGCGAGCGAAATTACAGAGATGTTCAATGAATCTCACGAGGGTATTGAACGTATTATTGAAATTGTAAAAGCGCTGCGAAGTTTTTCGTATCCTGGTTCAGGAAAGCATACACAAATTAGTGCCATTGACGCCATGAACACGGTGATCAAGCTAACGAACAACCTGCACAGGTACAAAAACAAACTTAATGTAGAAGTACCCGATAAGGATGTCTATTTCCTTGGTAATGCAGGACAGATTCAGCAGGTGTTGGTTAACTTTGTGACCAATGCTATTTATGCAACCCCAGAAGGGAAGTCCATAACACTCAAAGTGCAGCAAGATGACAAAAGCGCCATGCTTATCGTAGAAGACGAGGGTATTGGTATGTCGAAAGAAACACTGGATAGAATATTCACGCCCTTTTTTACAACTAAACCACCCGGCGAGGGAACAGGGTTGGGAATGTCTATTTCCATGACTATTGTTGAAGAGCACAACGGAAAGATAAATATCACTAGCGAAGAAGGAAAGGGTACGCGCGTTGCCGTTTTGTTACCTCTAGCCTAAAGTATAAAGTGCTTTCCTAAATAGCTGATAGAATATAGAATTTCTCTAATTTTTTCTTCCTGCTAGACAGAATTTGTTTATGTTCTAGTCTTAGGAGGTAAGCAACATTTCCTACGATTAACGGATGATTGCTTTGCTACATGGAGAAAGCACCCAATGAGAAATAATCAGCCAGTTACCCAAAAAGAGTACAAGTTTCCCGCACATCATCGTCTTATTTCATCTACCGATAAGCGCGGTGTAATCCAGCATTGTAACAGCGCATTTGTAGAAGCAAGTGGCTTCAGTCGCGAAGAGCTCATTGGCAAAAATCACAACATTATCCGTCATCCAGATATGCCTGCTCCTGTCTTCAAAGAAATGTGGCGTACTTTGGAATCAGGGCAAAGCTGGATTGGGTTAGTCAAAAACAGAAGAAAAAATGGCGATCACTATTGGGTTTCGGCGTTTGTGACTCCCGTTTATGAAGGTAAGTCAGTAGTAGGCTACGAATCTGTTCGAGTGCCGGCGTTAAATGACGAAATAGCACGCGCATCTAGCGTTTACGCCAGAATGCAGGAAGGAAAATCTGCGGTATCGCCGATGTCGCGACTGGGGCAAGGCCTCATGCACATGGCGCCAACAATACTGTTAAGCGCCCTACTTGTTTTAGTACTCGCGTTTACCCATGGTTGGGCAGCGGCAGGTATTGCGCTGCTTGGAGCTATAGTTTTAATGATTGCTCAAGAAGCCAAGACAAGAAAAGACTGGGGCGCGCTGCTTTCTCTTAGCCCAGAAAGCTACGCTAATGAAACGGTGGCACAAACCTACTTCCCAGACCCCCCTCACATAAGCCAAGCCAAACTTGCACTGGGGTGTGAACTTGCCAGAAATCGCACGGCATTAACCCGAATTAAAGATGCATCAGCGGGGCTCGAATCAATTGCTAACACCACGCATCAACAAGCAGAAAGCACCAGTGCCGCGGTTGTTCAGCAAAATCAAGCTACACAGCAAATTGCGTCTGCGGTAACGCAAATGAGTCAAGCGATTCAAGAAGTTGCCGAACGAGTAGAAAGTAACGCAAAGAGCGCAAGGACAGCGGCATCTAATGTAGAGACAGGCAACCAAAAAGCAGAACAAGCCATGCAGGCGATTGTCGCCTTACGCGAGGCGGTTGAGTCTATCTCTACCACAGTGACAGAGTTGGCTCAGTCAACCAGCGATATTGGCGAAGCGGCCAATATCATCTCGACCATCGCTGAGCAAACTAACCTGTTAGCGCTTAATGCTGCGATCGAAGCTGCAAGGGCTGGCGAACAAGGAAGAGGTTTTGCGGTTGTTGCCGATGAGGTTCGTACTTTAGCTTCGAAAACTCGCGAATCGACCGATAAAATCCACAACATCATTAATGAATTGGCTGAGCGTTCTGATCGAGCTGTAAGGGTATCGACGGAAGGGCTAGCTTCAGCTGAGCACGGCAGCGCTATAGTAGAAGAAACCCGAGGTGCATTGTTTGAAATTAACAATGCAGTGAAAGGTATCGCTGATGCCACGGTAGAGATGTCTTCAGCGGTGGAAGAACAAAGCACGGTGGCAGAGCATATTAACCAGCAGTTAGTAGAAGTCGCTGACGGCGCGTCTGAAACCCAGCGTTCATCTGAAGCATCGCTTGCAGCAAGCCACGATTTGCGCGCAACGGTTAATCAGGTTCACGAGCTAATATTACGTTTCAGTACAGATAAGCGAGTGGGAGAGTAATACTCTCTCCAGCTCGCTTAAGCTCACTCCATTAAAAGACCTATTGCCTATTGGCGCATAGATGTGGGGCTAAATAAAAGCCTATAAAACCGGAAACAACGCTGTAGGCATGGGTATTTATGAGTTCGCGTTTAGTCCCGCGTGTAGGCCGCGTCTGTAGGCCGCCACAGCGGGGAATAGCGAAACCAAGTATGTGCACCCCAGTATCAGTAAAATGATAATAACACTGCTTTGTCCAAACAGTGGGCTGCTTAAAAACAACCCATAGGTACTGCTTAACCAAGGTTTTAGTGCGCTCATAAGCCCAGCTACCAAGCCTAAACTCAGTGCGGCACTCACAATCGTAAGCAGCATCGCTTCAATCTGTATGAGTAGCAGTAAGGTAAACGGTCCTGCGCCTATAGTTCGTAAAACGGCGATTTCTTGATAACGCTCTCTCATCGTTGCCAGCAGCATAGTCGCAAGCCCAATTAACGCGCAGATGACGATAAGACCGGAAAGGCCAAGCAATAGCGATTCAACATTTCCCATAATTTGCCAAAGTTCTGCGAGTGCCATGCCCGGTAGAATAGCCATTAGCGGCTCTTTTTTACTTTGATTAATTTGATACTGAAGCTGCAGTGCAGTTACCCGATGTTTAAGCCCCAGCATCACCACGGATACTGACTCAGGCGTAAACGCTTCGCTATTGTAAACTGCATGTTCTTTTGTATGCTCGTCATGCTCATGCTCATGCTCATGCTCATGCTCATGCTCATGCTCATGCTCGTTCGCCTTGTCAGCAGATTTACGGCCTAACATTGAGGTGGGGGAATGTTTAGGTCCTGTGTGGGCTTCTTCAAGTCCCTGTAGGGTAACGTATACGGCTTTATCTACGGGCGTACCGGTTTTCTTAACTATGCCTGAGATAGTGAAAGGGTGATCATCATGGTTGTTGAACGATACGCTACCCAGACCATGGGAAATAATAATCTTATCCCCTACCTTGTACCCCAATGATTTGGCGATATCTGCGCCAACAACGGTAGACAGTGGCTGCGTAAATGCCGAGCCTGCTGCCATTTCAAGTGATTGCATATCACCGTATTTAAAGTGATCGAAAAAGCTGTTGGTCGTACCTACTACTCTAAAACCTCTGTGGGTATCACCCAAAGATAGTGGGATAAGCCACGATACCTGCTTATTAGATTGAAGCGCCGCAATACTTTTATATTCAATACCTTTGGTGGGAGTGCCTATATTAAACACTGATGACAGGAGTAAATTAAGCTGTCCACTTGGTGCGCCAACAATAAGATCTACACCAGAAACGGTGCGCGTAAAACTGGTTTTAACTTGGGTGCGAATAATGTCCACGCACAAAAGTAAACTAATGCTGATGGTAATGCTTAAAAGTGTGAGGATTGCCGTTGTTTTCCTGCGCTTTAAGCTTTCAATAGCAATGGTACTTAGCATTACGCCCGCTCCTGTGCTTTTGGGGCCTCATCGCCTCGCGTTTTTATGTGGTTTGTACTTGGGCTTAATTCACTCATGCTGCAGTGGCGGTCGAAATAACTCTCCATGGCTTTATCGTGACTAACAAAAATCATGGTGCTTTCACCTGCAACGTCTTTTAGCAGCGACATAAAACTATCTCTGGCATCGGTATCTAGGGCAGAGGTAGGTTCATCGACAATTAATAATTGTGGGTCGTTAATCAGTGCTCTGGCAATGGCAACGCGCTGCTGCTGACCAATACTCAATGCGTCAGCTTTCGCATGCAGCACGTGAGAAGGCAGCTGTAGCTTGTCCAGTAAATGACGAAGCTTTGCGTCTGATGCTGTCTTGCTGACGTTTGTACTTGCAAAATACACCGCCGCATTAATGTTCTGTGCCACAGAAAGGTAGGGAATAAGATTAAATTGTTGAAAAACAACGCCGATATTGCGTGCTCTAAACTTGTCCCGCTGTCGGTTCGATAATGCGGAGAAAGGCTGCGCTAATAAGGCAATGTCGCCCTGAGTTGGAGTTAATGTTCCGCACAGCAAATTGAGCAATGTGCTCTTTCCGCTACCCGAAGGCCCTGAGAGAAAAACGTGCTCACCTTGCGAAACTTGCCACGCTTTAATGTCAATGATGGGGGGACTTTCTTTGGTGTACGAAAACTGTAAATTGCTAACTTCAATCGCTGTGTTGCGCCCTTTATTCACTGCGTTGTGCTCTTCAGACACTGCGTTGCGCTGGGAGTGAGTGCTATTTTTTTTATTGATGGTATTCACGCTAAGCCCGACCTGTATTTACGTCTTATGTTCACATTAGCAAAAGCGACACGTCTGTTCACCCAGTTAAAAACCAGAGAAAACACATTGCCGCGTTGAGGTAATGTTATCAAATAACATTTTTGCGTATAGCTATGCTATCAGATCTCATCAGCCTAAAGCGGCAATTGCTCTTATTAATTGCTCATCATAACGACGCAAAAGAGAGGCGCGCCTAAATTATCAGCCGTTAGCTTGTAGCTTTACCACTTCTGCGCTTTCATCTTCTAATACGCTTTCTGCGGTAGCGCCTTTGAAAATCTTACTGATTTTATCTTTGTTTTTAGACAGCATGATGGTGAGTTCTTCCACTACGCTATCGTCTAGCTTAATGCCCTTCGCATGAATGTAGTCAGCAAGGTTATCTGCTGCATCGAGCATTTTGTCATACTGATCGGCTTCTTTTTTGTCGGTAGTTACCAATTTTTCTACCCCTTTGTGCGTAACAACATACTGTGTGGTAATGGCCATGGTAGGTCCCCTGTTTATTAAAGACACAAAAACTGTACAGCATTTAACTGTATAAATAAACAGTATTTTGATTAAATGTCTGAGCGTAGTGTTTGGGGAAAGGGCAAATGATTGTTCTAAAGGTGATTAATGCTTGTGCAATTAGTAACTGCTGCGTATAATGCGCGCCCTTACAGCCATCCCAATTCGTTCCTTGTCTCCATACAGTCGGCTGTACTGTCGAGGCTACAACCGTAAGGAGCTATAATGCGTCATTACGAAATCGTATTTATGGTTCACCCTGATCAGAGTGAACAAGTACCTGGTATGATCGAGCGTTATACCACAATCCTAAAGCAAGACGGTGGTCAGATTCATCGTTTAGAAGATTGGGGCCGTCGTCAACTGGCTTACCCAATTGAAAAACTGCACAAAGCCCACTACGTACTAATCAATGCTGAAGCGTCTGCAGAAGCTGTTGATGAATTGGAAAATGCTTTCCGTTTCAACGACGTGATCCTACGTAACATGGTTATGCGCACTAAGACTGCTGTGACTGAGCCTTCTCCAATGATGAAAGAAGAGCCTCGTCGTGAGCGTCGTGACGATTCTGCTCCTCGCCAAGATCGCGCGGAAAAGAAAACTGAAACCACTGAAGACAACGCTTAAGGAGATCACCCATGGCTCGTTTTTTCAGACGTCGTAAGTTCTGCCGTTTCACTGCAGAAGGTGTGACTGAGATTGATTACAAAGATATCGCTACTCTTAAGAACTACATCACTGAGAGCGGTAAAATTGTCCCTAGCCGTATTACTGGTACAAGCGCAAAATATCAGCGTCAGCTGTCTTCTGCGATCAAGCGCGCACGTTTCCTTGCGTTGCTTCCGTACACTGATTCACACAAGTAATTTGGCGAATATAAGGGTTAGCTAAGATGAATATCATCCTACTAGATAAAATCGCCAACCTTGGCGGCCTGGGCGACCAAGTGACTGTTAAGTCTGGTTACGCTCGTAACTTCCTTTTCCCACAGGGTAAAGCGGTTCCTGCAACTAAAGACAACGTTGAAAAGTTCGAAGCACGTCGTGCTGAACTTGAAGCGAAAATTGCTGAGCAACTAGCTGCTGCTAACGCACGCGCTGAAAAAGTTGCTGAGCTTGCTGAAGTTACAATCGCAGCTCCTGCTGGTGACGAAGGTAAACTATTTGGCTCTGTTGGTACTCGTGACATCGCTGATGCAATCACTGCAGCTGGCGTTGAAGTACAAAAAGCAGAAGTTAAACTACCTACTGGTACTCTTCGTGAAACTGGTGAGTATGACATCGACTTACAACTTCACTCTGACGTTATCACTTCAATCAAAGTGATCATCATTGCTGAAGCGTAATCGCTGACGTATTTGAAAAAAGCCGCTCCTAGAGCGGCTTTTTTTTGCTCTAAATTTTTGTTCGATACTTAAAGAACAATACCAATCCGCATAGATGATTGCCCACCCAGAAGGTGCTGGTAAGTTTCCTAGCAAAGCGTGGGAATGTAGGAATGGCCGTTGCTTTTTAAATTCCCATAGTGATGCTTGCCAAACCTTCCCGAAGGGCGAGTTAAAAATATCCCTACCCTCACTCCACGTCGCGACGCCTAATTAACGGTGGGTGTAAGCAAATATGTCCAGCGCCGACAAATGGCGTATTTTTGAGGTCCACTCATCTGCGATAAATAACGTTTTTTAAACGGTATTTAAACAAAATGTTAATAATCGCTGAAATTCTTAGTGTCATGGCTTTAAACTTTTTCTGTCATTCCTGCGACCTATAGTAAACCAAACAATAAAAAGCATAAGTGCCATATTATGGACATCACTAAGCAAGCAATAAAAAACGCGACTGGGGTAGGTATAGGAATAACACTGCTGGTGTTTTTAGGTCTATATAGCCTGTTTAATTTACCGGTACAGCTGTTTCCTGACATTGAACGACCGAATATTAATATCCAGACCTCGTGGCGCGCTGCGTCGCCCCAAGAAATTGAGTCGGAGATCATTGAACCTCAAGAGGAAGTGCTGCAAGGGATCCCTGGCCTTGAGTCGATGAATGCATGGGCAAACCAAGGTAATGCGTGGATTAATCTAGAGTTTGGTTTAGATACGGACATGCAGAAAACGCTCATTGAAGTGATTAGCCGCATGAATCGCGTACCGCCACTACCTCGCGATACCTTGTCCCCTAATATTATGCTTGCTGGAAGTGGGGGAGACGCCCCCGCTTTGACCTACTTTTTTCTTCAGCGCCTTCCGGGCAATCCAAACGAAATTAATACCTATGTAACCTTTTTTACCGATGTCATTAAACCTCAGCTTGAATCCATCCCGGGCGTTGCAAGGGCGCGAATGGAAAGCGGTGTTGGCGGCGTTGAGGAGTTTCAAATTGTTTTCGATCCGTTTAAAGCGGCGCAGTTAGGCATTGACCTAACGGCAGTTGCCAACGAGTTGGGGCGTGCGAATGATATTTCAGGCGGCTTTGTCGATGTGGGCAGAAGACGCTATACCCTGCGTTTTGAAGGTCGCTACGAGCCTACGCAAATGGGTGAAATGATCCTTGAATGGCGAGACGGCAGCCCTATCACTCTAAATGACATTGCCGAAATTAAAATCACCCGCGCTGACGGTGCAAACTACAGTGTGCAAAACGGCAATCCGGCTATATCTATTCGCGTAGACAGACAAAACAACGCCAATGTTTTAGCTACCTTAGAAGCCGTAAAAGCAAAAGTTGCACAAATAAACGAACAGGACTTGGTCCCTGAACAGTTAGTAATGGCGCAAAGCTTCGATGCCTCAGTGTTTATCTATAGAGCGGTGCAGCTAGTTACCAGCAATTTATTTATAGGCGTGCTGCTTGCCATTGCCGTGCTTTGGCTCTTTATGCGTCAGCTGCGGGCAACGCTCATTGTGGCATTGGCCATTCCTATCTCACTACTTAGCACTTTTGTGGTGCTTCAACTTACCGGTCGCTCGCTCAATATCATTTCACTGGCAGGACTCGCCTTTGCGGTAGGTATGGTGCTAGATGCAGCTATTGTCGTGCTGGAAAACATTGTAAGAACGCGCAAGAGCGCCGAAGCCGAAATCGAAAATAGAGACCCAAATTCACAAACGCACATGGAGGATTGTGCCCATCGGGGAACGAAAGAAGTGTTTGGTGCCCTCATGGCGTCAACAGCCACCACCGTTGCTATTTTTATTCCCGTCATGTTTTTGGAAGATGTTGAAGGGCAATTGTTTGCTGACCTCGCTCTTACCATTGCCATTGCAGTGTGTATGTCGCTAGTGGTTGCGGTAACGGTATTGCCTGTTGTTGCCGCTAGATACCTTAATGGCAATATGCCAGCTGATAGCTTACAGCGGGTATGGGCTAAGATAACCCGCGCTATTATGTCGCTATCAAGTACGCCGCTTCGCCGCCTTTTATTAGTCATAACACTCATGGGCGTGCCTATTACAGGTAGTGTTTTGCTTATGCCTTCCATGGATTATTTGCCGCCCGTAAAACGCGATGCTGTTGACGCCTTCTTAAGTTTGCCTGCGGGTGCCAGTGAAAACTTTATTAGTGAAGAAGTGATGCCAATTATCGTTGAGCGACTGCAGCCCTATATGGACGGAGAAAAGCAGCCAGCGCTGAAAAACTACTACATTATCACATGGCCAAATGGCGGCAATTTGGGTGTGCGCGCTAAAGATCAGTCTAAGGTCAAAGAGTTAGAAGCCATTGTTCGCGATGAAATTTTAAAGGATTTGCCGGATACACAGACCTTTTCACAACAAGGCAATTTGTTCGGCGGCTTTGGAAACGGTCGCTCAATCGACATTCATCTTCAAGGTACCGACCAAGCCATGCTCGGCATCGCTGCGCAAGCAGGTTTAGATAAATTGAGAGAAGTTTTCCCTAACGCTAATGCGCGTTCGAATCCTCCTCTAGAGCAAGCCGAACCAGAGCTACGCTTTTACCCTAATGACAGCCGAATGATGGAAGTCGGGTTAAATCGGGGCAGTATGGGGAACCTGGTACGTGCCATGGGTGATGGTATGTATGTGGGGGAGTACTTCGATGGCACCAAACGCATGAATATTATCTTTCGCTCAGCACCCTGGTTTACACCCGAAGACTTAAATAGCACGCCAGTCATGACGCCATCAGGCGAGGTGGTGCAATTAGGCGAACTGGTAGGTATTGAAAGAGCCGTAGGGCCAAGTCGTATTCAGCGCATTGATGGTCGAAGAACCCTTACGCTAAACGTAAATCCGCCAGAGGGTATGAGTTTAGAAGAAGCCATGAAAGTGATTACCTCTGAGGTTGAACCTGCCATTATGGCCATGATGCCTACCGATGGCGCTATTAATTATGGTGGTAGCGCGGATAGCTTAAAAGGCGCTATTGCCTCGATGGCTGATAACTTTCTTTTTGCCATGGTGTTGCTACTGCTGTTAATGGCGGGGTTGTTTAAATCGTTAAAAGACAGCGTGCTGGTAGTACTTTCTATTCCGCTAGCCACGGTGGGCGGGGTGATTGCTATTCGTATCATGAACATCTTTACCTTCCAGCCCATGGACCTGTTAACCATGATTGGCTTCATTATTTTGCTAGGGCTTGTGGTGAACAATGCCATTTTACTCGTGCATCAGACTCGTATAGGAGAGCAAGAAGGGCTGACCCGTGATGACGCGGTAGAACAAGCCATCAAACTACGTTTACGGCCTATCTTTATGAGCACGCTGACTTCAATCTTTGGCATGCTGCCCCTGCTGTTGCTACCAGGTGCAGGCAGCGTTATTTACCGAGGTCTTGCGGCTGTTATTGTGGGAGGAATGACGGTGAGTACCATATTCACCTTGCTATTACTGCCTACCTTGCTGCGTATGACGGCTTCAAAGTCACCTGTAAATATACTCAAACCCCTGGCCGAGCGCATAGAGAGCACTGGCGCTTCGCCGACTACCTCATCCACCGCAATACAAAATAAATACAACGATCATGTGTAAGGAAAAGACAACCATGAAAGCAATGACTTCTACTCTCGCCCTTAGTGTGTTTGCCTTATTTGCAAGCAGTGTATCGTTGAGCGCACAAGCACAGGATAGCAATCAACCACCGCCGGTGCTGGTACAAATAGATGAAGCCAGAGAGCAAGCGATTTCACAACTAACCTGGGTTCCTGGAACGGTACTAAGCGTTATCGATGCGAACCTTGCTTCTGAGGTAGACGGTCGCATCACTTGGATGGCAGATGTAGGTGATGTGGTGAAAGCGGGGGAGCCTTTAGTTAAAGTCGACGATACTCGCTTAAGCATTACCCGCAATCAAAATGCCTCAAATATTGCCAGATGGCAGTCGCAGGTTGAACTGTTTACCAAACGACTCGCGAGGTACAAAAACCTTCAGGCCAGTCAAAACACGTCCAGAGGCGAGTTAGAGGAAGTGGAAGCAGACTTAGAGAATGCTAAGCAGGAGTTAGCGCAAGCCAAATTGGATTTAGAATTCACCGAGTATCAGATAGCACAAAGCAGTATTCGTGCTCCCTTTACGGCTTTGGTGGTTGAAAGGCAGCAGTCGCCGGGCGAATACACTGGGGTAGGGCAAACCCTGCTTCGCGTGGTAAACCCTGATAGCGTTGAAGTTCAAGTGCGCGCACCGCTCAACGTATTACCCTATATTGCTAACGGCATGAGCGTTAGCGTTCACAATAACGTGAACCAAGTAGAAGAATCTATTCGTGCCATTGTACCGGTAGGCAACAGTACATCGCGCATGATGGAGCTACGAATTGCCATCAACCCCGGTGACTTTCCTATAGGCAGTGCAGTGCGCGTGGCGCTGCCTAGCAGCGATACTCATGATGGTGTCACCATACCCCGCGATGCACTGGTACTAAGAAAGTCGGGCACCTTTATCTATCAGCTCAATGAAAATAATGAAGCGGAGCAAGTTAAGGTGACAACCGGGGTGGGGATGGGCGATAGAATTGAAGTGTTTGGCGATGTGAACCCGAAGCGCTCGGTTGTGGTGAGAGGAGCTGAACGTCTGCGTGCAGGCCAGAAAGTACGTTACAACAATGAGCGTGAGTCTTTGACAGCGAAGAACTGAGAGAATTGTAACAAATGTAAAAGTGCTATCCATTTAGACTAAAGTTAATGAGAATGTTTCTTATTTGTAATTGTTGATTATCAAATGGAGACATCCTTGAAAAAGTTAGTTTTAGCCAGTGCAGTATGCACGCTATCCAGTCCGGTAGTATTTGCGCAATCCCTAGAAAGCCAGAATGAAGAAACCAAGTCTATAGAGCGAGTTGCTGTGGTAGGCGCAGCAACTAACTTGAGCATTACTGCCGAGGATATTGAGCAGTTTCAGGCAAACGATTTAGCTGACGTTTTTAGAGAGTCTCCGTCGGTCAGCGTTGGCGGTTCAGTAGGTGTAGCACAGAAAATCTTTATCCGTGGACTAGAAGATGCCTACCTGAATGTAACCGTAGATGGCGCGCAACAAACCTCAACCCTATTTCACCATATTGGCCGCGTAACGCTAGATCCCGATCTTTTGAAGCAAATCGATGTGCAGGCTGGTGCAGGTGAAGCAACCAGTGGCCCAGGTGCCATTGGTGGTTCAATCCGCTTTAAAACCAAAGATGCGCAAGATTTATTGAGAGGCGACGAACAATTTGGTGGTCGAGTAAAAGCGAGTTATTTCTCAAACGAAGGTACGCGATATAGCGGCAGCCTTTATGGAAAGCTAAGTGATTCATGGGGCTTGCTAGGTTATTACAGCACGGTTGACAGAGATAACTTTGAAGACGGCGACGGCAACGAAGTGCTGGGTACTGCCGCAGATCAAGATCTTATGTTCCTTAAAGCCAGTGGTTACATTGCGGATAATCAATACCTTTCAATAAGTGCAGAGCAGCGCGATGAAGAGGGTGAGTTTTCGGCAAGACCTAACTGGGTAGTACTAGAAGGTGCCCCACTTTATCCTAGTGAAGCAGAGCGTGATACCTACGTAGCGAACTTCCGCTTTGACCACAGTGCATTGGTTTTCTTAGAAGCCACGGCATACCAAACTTCATCATCGTTCCGCGGCGGCCGTTTCGATTTCTTGTCTGATATCGATACCTATGGTTTTGATATTAGAAACACCACCGACATTTCAAACCACGTATTCACCTACGGTATCGACTATCGTAAAGATGAGGTAGAAAGTGGTCCTGGCGTAGGTCCTGTGCAGAACGCAGAAGAAGGCAGCGTAATGGGTATTTACGCGCAAGCTCATAGCAATATCACTCCAGAGTTGTTGTTGAGCTACGGTGTTCGTTATGACGACTTTGATTTTCAGCAACAAATCTTGATCGATGACTATTACGGCACACCCGTTACTGATGAGCCATCTGGACTAGACGACAATGAACTTAGCTTTAACGTCGGTCTTGAATATCAGCTTACCGAAGCTTGGACCCTTGGTCTTGGTTACGCAGAAGCGGCGCGCGGTAAGCAAATTGGTGATGGTTTCACGCTTGACGAATACTTATATGATGGTGAGGACGTTCCCGTTGTAGCCAGTGACGTGGTGCCTGAAACTGTCACCAATATTGAAGCGTCAATCGAATACAGCGCGAATAACCTTAATGCGCGCCTTAGCGCCTATGAATCTACTATTGATGATGTGCTATTTAGCGGTTATCAAGGCAACTCGGTATTTAATAATATCGGCGACCTAGAATCATCTGGCGTAGAGTTTAACCTTGCGTATCGCTGGGACTCTGTTGACGTGTACTTTGGGTTTTCAAGCGTAGACGTTGAATTGATGCCTCGTGAAGATCTGTACAGCGTACCCTATAACAGCATCGATATTAACGGATACGAGTTTGTTGGCTTAGGTAATAGTCGCGGTGATACGTGGGTACTTGGTGCAGATTACACCGTTACTGCAGACATTAGCGTTGGCTTTAACATCACTATGGTTGACGACATCAACATAGATACACTACATCAGGCCTTGGAAAACGGTTGGACCGACTCGCTTTATTCACTTAACAAAGCAGACTATACCCTAGTGGATATTTATGGCGAGTGGGAAGTCACAAACGACCTTCGCTTAAATCTGGCGGTAACGAACTTGTTTGATGAAGCGTATATCGACCATTCAAGTGTGGGTGACTACAGCGAAGTATTCCCAAGCGTTATTGGTCCGCAAGAAGCTGGACGAGATATTCGTTTGTCTGTGACTTACGATTTCTAAGCAACGCCTTTAGATGAACTTTTCCACGTTTAAAAGGTGGGTCTTTTGGGCCCACCTCTTTGCTGGCTTATTGGCCAGCATTGTCGTTTTCATTATGGCTTTTACCGGTGTATTACTCACTTACGAGCGCCAGTTCAAAGAGCTAAGTGAAATGGCTTATGCACAAACGATTGATATCGAAAAATCGGTAATCTCGACTGAGCGGGTTGTATCAATACTTCGTGAAAAGCATCCTAACGAAGCGCATATTTTTGTTCGATGGGTCAATAGCGAGGGAGCGGCAATTCCCGCATGGGCCGGCGAACACAGCTATCTTATTCACCCCTATACCGGAGATATATTAAGAGAAGGAGAAGGGGTCGTTGAAGAAGCATTTCATGTCATAACTGACCTGCATCGATATCTTTTAATGGAAGGGGATTACCAATTAATTGGCAAAACCATAACGGCTTATAGCAATCTTATTTTTATTTTTTTGCTGTTATCGGGAGTCATTATATGGTTGCCCAAACACATATCGAAAAAATCCTTAAAGCAGCAAATGTGGTTACGGCAAAAGTACACTAATAAACAGCACCGTCGCCGACATTGGCATTTTGTTTTTGGTATGTGGTCACTGCCTTTTTTAGTTGTGATTGGACTAACGGCTACCCTGTTTTATTTTGAGTGGGCAAACAAAGCATTGTATGGAATGTACGGTGAACAAGTCCCTACTCGCGAAAAGAAAGCTATGCCTGAGACGCTAGACGCCGACGTTGTCAGTTACGACACGCTATTTACCAAAGCTCAGCAACACGCCAATGAAAATGGCTATCAGGATTGGTATTCCATGTGGATGGAAATTGGCAAAAGTGAGGGTGTTGCACGGTTTTATATCGATAAAAGTATAGGGCACCGGCAAGAGTTAGCGTATTCACTGTATTTCGACACGGAAACCGGTGACATCACTAGGACACTTTACAAAACCGATTGGCCCAAAGGGAGTCAGGCTTGGGGTACCTCCCGCTTTTTGCACACGGGAGAATACTTTGGCTTTATAGGGCAGACCATCGCAGGGCTGGTAAGCTTGCTTTGCTGTATCTTAGTTTATACTGGCACACTACTTGGTGTGCAGAGACTTCTCAATTTGCGAAAGCAGCATTAAAAGACTTAGGCAGGGTAATGGTTACGACTAGCCCTGTTTGCTTTGTAGCACTAGCGTCTCTATGTAATGCGTTGTCTTTGATTAGTGCAGCGCGATTTATCGCCGAAATGTCGCCGCCCACAGCGGCAATTTGACGTTTCGCCAGTGCAAGCCCAAGACCAAAGCCAGAGCGCTTTGCGGCATGTACGTAGTTTTTGGCTGCCCGTGCCTTGTCTACCCTGAAAAAAGGTTCGAATATGGCGTCTAGCATTGATTCAGGGACGCCGGTGCCTTCGTCTGTAACCGTGATAACATAGTTATTGTTATCGCCGGTCAGCGTTAAACTCACCTTGCTTTGCTCAGGGGTATGACGCAAGGCATTACGAATAATATTTTCTAACGCCTGACCCAAAGCAAGCTGGCTGCTCTTTTCAATATTCGCGCATTCAGGTGTGTCGACATGCAAGGTTCTATCAGGGTATTCAAACCGCGCATCTTCACAAATAACATTGATAAGTTCTACCAAGTCAAAGTCATCGCTGTTCAATTGTGGCGATTCTGTATTTAGCCATGCAAAGGTTAGGGTATCTTCAACAAGCTCTCTCATCGTGCTCGCTTCATAACGCAGGCGTGAAAGTGCTTGTTCACGATTAATGTCTTGCTCTACAAAGTCTATTGCCATATCAATGCGGGCAAGAGGCGTGCGAAGCTCGTGAGAGAGATCAGCAAGCAAACTTCTTTGATTATAAATGAGACTGCTGGTTCTTTGGGCCATCTTGTCGAACGTTTGGGCAAGCCCAGTAAGTTCGTCATTTCGCTTGGGCATTGCAGCCATTGCACGGGCTTCAAAATTGCCATTTGCGAAATCTTTTGTGGCATTTTCTAATTGCTTTAGTGGCGTCATTAAGTGTCGATACAGCATAAAACTCAACAGACTTAATATCACTAGAGGTAATGCAATTTGAAGCGTTAAGCGTGTGGCGAGCAATAACGAACCTGGGCGCATACGCTGTGGAAGTTGAATTAAAAAGTGCGTATTGTCATCGACGAAGGGGACTTCCATCACAGGGTTTTCAGAAAAGTACAAATGTATTTTCCATTCGGGGCTGCGGCCTATTTGAAATCGGTCAACAAACTCATCTAACATTTGGGTGTCAGCGAATGTGGTCATTTGGGAGTTAACTACGGCAAGCCACGTGTCTTCCTTTGTCTTCACTTCTTGCAAAAAAGCAGCTAACGCTTGTTCTCCATCCTCCAGGTAGATTTTCTCCGCTTCTTGACCATAGGAATAAAGGGTTTCTTGATGAGCTTTATCGATAAAACTCATGCTGGTCTCGGTATGATTGGTAAGCCACGCGATGGCCCAAAATAACAGAACAGTACCAACGGCAATAAATGCGCACAGTCGCCATAGCAGTTTATTTTTCACGAAAAGCGATATCCTTGGCCGTGGACAGTGGCAAGGCGTTCAGGGGGCATGCCAGTCTCAACGAGCTTTTTGCGTACTCTAGACAAATGCATATCTAAGCTTCGGTCGTACCTCGAAAAGGGTTTGTTAAGCACGCTGTGATAAAGAAATGCTTTGCTCAACGTTTCCCCTTTGTTATCTACTAACATCCAAAGAAGCTTAAATTGTATTGGCGTGAATTCGAGTAGTCTTGAGTGGTATTTGGTAACTTGCTGAATGCGATTTAAATAAAGCACATCAACAATGATTTCCGACTTTTGCGTGCCTGAGTCGTTTAGTGTTTTGCTGCGTCGCAGCAGTGCGTCGATGCGAAGCATCATTTCAGTAAAATTGAAGGGCTTGGGTAAGTAGTCATCTGCGCCCTTACGGTAGCCTTCAATCCTTTCTTGCTCGGCACCTGACGCGGTGATCATCATAACCGGTGTTTGCTTTATTTGCCTTAATTGGTTTAACAGCGACAAGCCGTTTAAAGAGGGAAGGCGAATGTCGAGTAACACAAGGTCAAAGTTCTCCTCAAGCACAGCTTGTAATCCAGCATTACCGTCACTTTCGTGGCGAGTGTCAAATCCTCGAGACTGCAACAGCTGTGTGATTTGTTCACTTAACGTCGCGTCATCTTCAACAATGAGTATTCGGGTTTTACGCATAATGGCTTCAGGAAAGAATTTTAAACATACTATTAATAATAGTTATCATTTGCAACTAATCGGTTTGTGACGATAAATGGGGCCGCTAACGCGCGCTTTTATATTGTTACAAATTTACTGTGGTGCTGATGGTTTCTCGCTTTACAATAACGGTTAACAGCTATCTTAGTGCTTGCGCTAAACTGCGGTGCTCTTGATGTCTGCACAATTGAGTAAATAAAGCATAGACGCAGCAGTCAACTAAGCGCTTTGCCTCCTAGGTTAGAGCTACAAGGACACGATCTTAAAAATGGTAATGAGTTTAAAGAAGTTAACGACGTTGTCGGCGTCGCTAGTAGTAGCAGGAAGTGTCGTTACTGGTTGCGCCAGCTCTAATCATGTTACTCAGATAGAAGGTGAAAATGCTGTAATCAAGCACGCCAATGAGCCTGGGTATGAGGACAGATTCAGCAATATTTACGACAGTTTTAAAGCATACCCCGTCACGTGCACTAATGATTGCTACCCAGCGTCTGCCAATATTGAATGTGAAAGTGACATGCAAAATTGTCAGTTCGTTGGCAACAACCCGACAGTGAACTCGCACACCGGCTTTAATGTCACTTGGTTAGGGCACGCAAGTTTTTTACTTAACACCGCAAGTGGTGAGCAAATACTTATTGACCCTGTGTTTGGGCAGTTTGATTGGCCCGTTAATTGGGCTTTTCGATTGGCGGAGGGGTTCAGCCGCAATGAACCCGCTGAGGTAGGTGAAGACAAACTCGCACAAACCGATGCTGTGGTTTATTCCCATATTCACTATGATCATTTCAATAAAGCCGATATTGCCGAATTAGGCACAAAGCCCGAATATCTTGTTCCGTTAGGTTTCGCAGAGCACTTCCCTAATAGAGGCTACACCATTAAAGAAATGGCGTGGTATACCAGCAAAAACGTAGGCAAAACCTCTATTCACTTCGTGCCTGCCCATCATTTCAGTAACCGAATTTGGGTGCCTTATTTGTACGAGGACGACAATGCGACACTGTGGGGTGGTTGGGTATTTGAGAGTGAAGGCAAAACATTGTTCTTTGCGGGGGATACGGGATATTCACCGCACTTCAAGGATATTAAAGCGCGCTTTGGTGAAATAGATGTTTGCCTGTTACCTATAGCGTCTTATTTCAGCGAAACCTCACCTAAATGGTATCGCAAGGTACATACTACGCCAGAAGATGCCATTGTTGCGGCCCAAGACCTAGGCTGTAAAGCCGTAGTGCCTTGGGGCTATGGAAATGCCAGCTGGATGATGGGTGACAAGACGTCACATTCTGCGCTATTTCGTCTTATGAAAATGAAGAAGCAGCTAAACCCTGCAATGCCTTGGGTTATTTTGAATGAAGGTGAACAGGCGTCTTTTTAATTTAAGCTACGGATAAATGGCTTATTTATCCGCAATCTTATCCGCAATTTTTTGGCATTTTCCGCGCCATTCGTCATCAAGCGCCTCAAGATTCGCTAGCTTTTGGGCCAGGGCTTTGTCTGCTTTGGTATGGGCGCATTGCATTAGGGTGTGAACATTAACGGTATCGTCCTCACGGTGCAGTAGTGTTACTTCGTCGCCAACACTGATGGTTCCGGTTTTAATAACCCGGTAATACCAGCCAGTGATACCTCGTTCTCCGACAAATCTATCTAAATTGGGCACTTCGAAGCGTTGCGAGATTTTATTGCAAGGGGCACGGGGTGCGCTTACTTGCAGTTCTACCTCGCCGAACTTCCATATATCGCCGATATAAACGGTAGCATCGTCCATGCCCTCTACACTGATGTTTTCGCCAATGCTGCCCAGCGAAAAGTCGCCTTCAGGAAAATGCTTTCTTAATGTCAGATAGTTGGTCGGGTTGAACTGATGCAGCACTTTCTCCGGTCCACCGTGAAGCCGTTTGTTGGCCTGTTCGTCTTCATCGGTTCTGTCCATATGCACCGTTAACGCGTCGACGGGGGCTTTAACAATACTGCTTGGTGCCCCACGAGGGCCTAGCGGCTGAGGTTTTCCAGCAAACAGAGCGTTAACAGAAAATGAGGTAGACATGGCATCTCCAAAAATTATTTTTGTGCATTTAAACCTTTCTACTATAGGGTACGACTAACCTTATAACACTAACAAGTGCTTATACCAGTCCGCATAGATAATAACACACTCAGCGAGACTTAAAATGTTCGTAATCGCGGCGTGTTACCGCAGGTATAGTGGTTCTACACCAAGGTGACACAACAAAGAGTACGGACATTTTAAACTCGCCCTTCGGGAAGGTCTGGCAAGCTTCCTAGCTGCATTCTGGGAATTTGAAAGGGAACAGCAGTGGGCAATTATCTATGCGGATTGGTATTTTGCTAATCAACACGACAAATAACAAAGAGAAAAGAATGGAACACACACAACAACGTGTTGTACACGCCAATGTGGTGTTTGGTAATAAAAGCGAAAATGAGCTGATATCTAAAGCGAAAAAGGGCGATAAGCAGGCGTTTCGGTCCCTTTACGATGAACATATTGGGCGAGTCTACGCGCTTTGTTACCGGCTTACAGGTGAAAAGGGAATGGCAGAAGATGCTTCGCAAGAAGTCTTTATTCAGCTATGGAAAAAATTGGATAATTTTGATGGGCAAAGCCAATTTTCCATATGGTTACACAGTGTTACGGCAAACATTACCATCTCTTATATGCGCAAGCAGAAAGGGTGGGTGCAGCGCATGTTTAACTTGGAAAACAGCGGCATTAACGAGATGCCGGCTGAAGAAAACAGCACCGATGTGGATTTAGAAGCATTAGTTATTCGCTTACCCGAGCGAGCCAGAATGGTTTTTGTCCTCCATGCAATTGAAGGTTACAGACATGAAGACATTGCCAGCATGTTGAACATGGCAGTGGGCTCAAGCAAAGCACAATTTTTCCGTGCTAAGCAATTATTGAAAGATTTTATGGGAGTCGATGATGAGTAATTTTGACGACAAGCTTGCTCAGCATATTTCTGGGATATCAAAAGAGAAGCAGCCAGAACGAGATTTGTGGCGAGGTATTGAACTCGGCATAACATCGCAGCAAGGCGACGCTTCACAAGACGACGCTTCATCATCTACGGTTACATCAAAACAGTGGATGGCGATAGCCGCAAGCGTTTGTTTAGTTACTGTATTGTGGTTTGCGGCTCCTTTTGCGTTTAAAGCTGATGAAAGTCGAAGCGATGGCTATGCCTTGATTGACGCAATGAGTATGCAGCAGCAACAACAAGTGAATAGTCTTCTTGCTAGTTATGAAAGTACAACAGCGCTAACGGAAGATTGGCAAGAGCAATTGAAAGAATTGGACGATGCTGCAGATGTTATTAAAGCGGCATTAAAGGACGATCCAGACAACTCAGCATTAATCAAAATGCTGCATCACGTATATCAACAGCAGATTGCCTTAATTGAGCGAGTGCACGCGCCAAAGTGGCAGCAAATTTAATAAGGGTTTAAAGATGAATATAAATACGAAAAGCACATTTTTGCACACGTTCATGGCACCTTTGGGGGCCAAGGTATTACTTACTACTGCGCTGCTAAGTATCGCTACTGCGGCGTTTGCAGGAGAAAAAGTAGATAAGACCATCGACACATCGTCTTCGCCGAAAGTGGACATTGAACACATCAACGGAAAAGCAGACATCCGAGTTTGGGATAAGTCTCAGGTTCGTGTCACCGGTGAACTGGGCGATCAAACTGAAGAGTTTATCTTTGAAAGACGTGGAGATGTCGTGGTTATACACGTTGAAGTCGAGCGCCACTCAAAGAGCTGGTTTAATAAAGGTAAAGATGGCGACGACCTTGTTATCTATATACCTTCAGCAAGCGACCTTCACTATACCGCGGTCAATGCTGATCTTATTGCAGAAGGTATAACAAAAGCAGTAGATGTTGAGGTGGTAAACGGCGACGTAACCCTTAAAAACATAGGTGAGCGGGTTGAAGTTGAGTCGGTTAATGGCGATATCGTGCTTGAGAATGTGAGAGGCCGTTTAGAGGCGGAAACAGTGAATGGCGAAATTGAAGCGTCACACTCAGGAAACACGCCAGTGAGCTTTGCGTCAGTTAATGGCAAGCTCGACATCACTTCCGATAGCCCAGACGTATCAGTAGAAACCGTCAACGGTCGAATCGATGTGTCTCTTCAAGCGGTAGACGTACTGCAAATCAATACGGTTAATGGAAGGACTTACGCAAGTTTAGGTCTTAATAAGAACGGTAGCGTAAAAGCGAATTCTGTAGGCGGTGCGATGGAATTTGTCTTTCAAGATGGCGTATCGGCACAATTTGATATTGAGACGCACGCTGGCGGCAACATTGTAAACAATATCAGTGATGAAAAGTCGCAAAAGCCTAAGTATGGCCCAGGTAGCTGGCTACGCTTTATCCACAACGGTGGGGCTGCAAATGTAGACATCTCTACGGTACACGGGCGAATTGAAATAGACCAAAAGTGAATAAGCTATAGGCAACACAATTGAAACTTTAGGTTGAAAAAATGAATTTAGTCCACATTTATTAATCAGACATGTGGTGATTAATGAAAAGCTGCGAGTGATCGCAGCTTTTTTTGTTTGGTCGCTAAAAATGTGTAGCTGAGCGTTTGTAAGTAACAAAAGTGCGTTTTAATGGCTCTTAGTTACAAGTTAGCGGACCTGCACGCTTCACCCACATCATCACATGGTTTGTTATTTTTTGATTGGAGGTTAAATTGAGTATTGTTGGACACGTCAAAAGGTTTTGGCGATTTCATAGTCTAATTATTGGTGCGTTTGGAATATGCGCATTTACGCTAGGCTGTGCTGTTCAGGAACCCGCTTATTACGAAGGTACTTGGGTGGTGACTAAGGCCTATAATGTAGGTGTTTCAGCTCACTCATCAATAGAGTCAGAAAAGTTCTTGGGTCGCTCGGTAACCTATGCTTCAGACTCGGCTAAACTCGATCAGGCATTCTGTGAGTCACCGGTGTATTCAACGAAAAATATCAGTAATCAAGATTTTTATGCTGCTTTTAAAGCCTCTCCATCATCGCTCGGCTTTAGCGACGACAAGATTACTGAAGTAAGTTTGTCGTGCCTTGATAATTCAGCAATCATGGGTTCTACACTCATTTTTCAGGAAGGTGGCAGCGCCTACACCTTGGTTGACGGTACGTTTTTAAAGCTGGAGAAAACGCTTTAAACGATGTTGTCTTTTTGCGCTTTCGCAACAAAATGACGACTTCCTTTGTTGAGTGATGGACGTTAAAAGCGCATAATATCCAACTGACTTTTGTGCATTGGAATAGGTTTCACTCGTGGCGTCTGCGTCTAAAAACGATAAGAATGTTGAAAAATTGAAGGTTCCACCTCATAGCATTGAGGCTGAGCAATCTGTTTTGGGCAGCATGCTTATTGACCCTGAAAGCTGGGACAAAGTCGCGGAGCTTGTTACCGATAACGATTTTTACAATCGCTCACACCAAATTATCTTTCGTGCTATCACTCGACTACTAAACAGTAGCCAGCCAATAGATCTTATAACAGTATCAGAAGAGCTGGAAAAGCATGATGAACTGGAAGATGCTGGTGGTTTTGCCTACTTAGGTGAACTTGCCAAAAACACGCCAAGTTCTGCGAACGTTGTGTCTTATGCGCAAATTATTAGTGAGCGCGCGATAACCCGAGAGCTTATTGGCGTGGCGCATGAAATAGCGGAAGTTGGGTACAACCCCGAAGGCCGTGACAGTGCAGACATTCTTGACCTGGCCGAAAGTAAAGTATTTGAAATTGCCGAACGAAGAACTGGTGAAAACGAAGGTCCTCGCGATGTCGAGTCTATCTTAGGGAAGACCATTGACCGTCTAGAAGAATTGGTGAAAACCAATAAAGATGTTACCGGTGTTACTACCGGCTTTACCGACCTAGACAAAATGACCAGTGGTATGCAGCCCTCTGACCTTATTATCGTGGCGGCTCGTCCATCGATGGGTAAGACCACCTTCGCCATGAACTTGATTGAAAACGCCATGATGGCAGAAGACAAACCTGTACTTGTTTTCAGTCTTGAGATGCCCTCAGAACAAATCATGATGCGTATGTTGGCGTCATTAAGCCGCGTTGACCAAACCAAAATTCGTACTGCACAGCTGGATGATGAAGATTGGGCACGTATCTCCAACACCATGGCTATGCTCAAAGACAAAGATTGTTTGTTTGTTGATGATTCATCAGGCCTTACACCAATGGACGTGCGAAGTCGCGCAAGAAAACTCGCTCGCGAACGCGGTGGAATCAGTCTCATCATGGTGGATTATCTTCAGTTGATGCGCGTACCTTCTCTTAGCGATAACCGAACATTGGAAATTGCAGAGATCTCTCGCTCATTGAAAGCATTGGCTAAAGAGCTTGAAGTACCGGTAGTCGCCCTTTCACAGCTTAACCGTACGCTAGAACAACGCGCCGATAAACGTCCAGTTAACTCTGACCTTCGTGAGTCTGGCTCAATCGAGCAGGATGCCGACCTTATTATGTTTATTTATCGTGATGAGGTTTATCACGAAAACAGTGAGTATAAGGGCATTGCAGAGATTATTATTGGTAAACAGCGTAACGGCCCAATTGGTACCTGTCGACTTACGTTCCAAGGTCAGTTCTCACGATTTGACAACTATGCAGGCCCTGCCATAGCCGACGAATACTAGCCCCTCTTATAGCGACTAAAGGCTTCGACCGCGGCCACGGTCTACATTTTAAGGGTTAACAAGTCAAAGTATTTCAGACACAAAAAAGGCGCCGTAAGGCGCCTTTTTCAATTCATATACAATGAATTACTTTTCTTCAGCTACTTTCACTGTGTCTTTAACTGTCACTGAAATGCGACGGTTAACACGGTGTGCTTCAGCATTCTTACCATTGTCTAGAAGCTGAGTTTCGCCGTAACCGATAGTCTCTAAACGAGAACCTTCGATACCGTACATGTCTACCATTACTTCTTTGAAGTTTGCAGCACGACGCTTAGAAAGGTCCATGTTGTAAGCTTCACTACCTGGTGCAGAAGTGTGACCTTCAATTACCGCAGTTGTTGAAGGATACTGCTTCATGAACTCAGCAAATTCAGAGATTTCTGGATCTTTTGGCATTTTAACTACAGCACTTTCGTTGTCGAATAGAACGCGTAGTGTGATTTCTACTGTCTCTTCGTCAAATACTGTACAACCTTTTGCATCAACTTTTACGCCAGCTGGTGTATCAGGGCACATATCTTTGCTGTCTACAACGCCGTCGTTGTCCGAATCTTTAATTGCACAGCCAGTTGCATCTACTTTAGTGCCAGCTGGAGTGTTAGGACACTGGTCAACGTTGTTTAGAACGCCATCGTTATCATCATCGATGCTACAACCATTTGCGTCAACACGAACACCCGCTGGTGTCATTGGGCACTGGTCTTTGCTGTCTACAACGCCATCGTTGTCGCTGTCTTTAGGTGCGGCAGGAGTGCCTTTACCAAATGGGATCGCGATACCAACTTTAACACTGTAGTCATTGTAATCTTCACCGAAGTCGTGATAAGCAGCGATTTCAGTAACAAGTTTAACATCTTCGTGGATGTCCCAGTGTTTTCCGATACCGATGTTACCAAGCGTAGTTGATTCGCCTACTGCTTGACGCTTAACACCACCAAAAACGAACCATGCATCATTTGGCATGAAGTATAGTGCGTCAACACCAACCATTTCACCGCTTTCATCACCGCCGCCTGCATAATCAAGGTCTAGGGCTGTAAATTCAACACGTGCTGCCCAGCTTTGAGTAAAACGGAAACCGTATTCAAAAGCTACGCCACGACCATCGTCGTAAAGGCCGCCGTCAGTTAGATCTAACGGACGTGAGTCGTCAGTGTTGTAATACATGCCAGACAAACCAAACCAGTTTTTGTACTCTGGCTCAGAAGAGTCTTGTGCAAATGCATTAGTCGAAGAAATTACAGCAAGAGATAGCGCTGCCATTTTAAAGTGTTGTTTCATAGTCACATCCTGTTTAACGTTGAGTGATTATCGATTTTTGATAATTTTGTGTTGTGCTTAACGTTTAACGCTAGCACAAATTGTGCCATTTATAATATGGGTTAGGCTGCGATCCCTTGTAATGTGGCAATAATTGTTCGTCTTCCACCATGATCTCGGTGTTCGCCGAGCATGATACCCTGCCACGTGCCAAGTGCAAGCTTGCCTTGTTGGACAGGTATAGTAAGTTGACACCCTAGTATACTCGATTTTAAGTGAGCAGGCATATCATCTTTACCTTCATAAGTATGCCTGAAAAAAGAAAGCTCTTCTTTTACACTATGGTTGAAGAACGCTTCCATATCATGCCTCACTGTAGGGTCGGCATTTTCATTGATTGTCAAACTAGCGCTTGTATGCTGAAGCCATAGGTGCAAAAGGCCGACTTCAACATGACGAATACTGGGTATTGCAGATTCCACCTGCTGTGTTATCAGGTGAAATCCTCTCGGGTAGCTGTCGAGTGTAATTTTTTCAGACTGCCAGAAATTATTTGTCAAAACAGATTTCCAAATGCGCTAATCCTTCGTCGCACATGAAAGGAAGAATAATTTTAGCACCATCAACCTGGTGACTAATCGTATGTTGCTTTCCTGATACAACGATGGGTGTTGCCATTCCAAACTCGTAACCCCGCTCAGCAAGGTCTCGTTTTGCGTTACCGCAAATCATGTTGGTAACTTCGCCAACCATGTCGCCTACTTCTGCATCAAGCTTCTCAGGGCGCTCGCCAACCATTCTCTCCATTATGGTCAGGGCCAAAGACTCGTCAAAAGTAATAGACATAGAGCCGCGAACGTCAGGGCCCACCATGCCAATTAGCCCCGATACATCGCCTTTGGCGATATCACTTTGTTTGCGCTTGGGCTTGCCCGGGGTCAATTTAGTTTGAGCCATGGTTTCAAGCACGTTCAAAAGACCAGCAATAAACGGGTTCACAAAATCAGCATTCATGTACACTCTCCTGGGCAGTGTGATCTTCCGTTTGTTGACAATCGGCACATAATCCATGGGCCTCTATAGTTTGTTTCGATACTTTGAATCCGTGTTGCTTTGCTTGGCTATCAAGGGTCTCTTGAAGACCTTCAGATTGAATTTCAGCAACATCACCACAGCTGTCACAAATTAGAAACTGAACAGGGTGGTTACAACCAAAATGATAGCAGGCCACAAACGCATTGGTAGACTCTAAACGGTGAATAAACCCAAAATCGAGAAGAAAATCAAGGGCGCGATAGACTGTCGCAGGTTTGGCACTAGACTCTGTTTCTTTCAGTGAGTCGAGTAGTTCATAAGCACCCATAGGGCCGTGCTTTGAAACAAGAATTTCGTACACCTTTTCTCTAAGCGGTGTGAATCTGGCGCCGCGTTGCTCGCAATAAGCCCGTGCCTTATGAATAAGTGTGGTTTTGTTCATTGATGATAACCGTAAACTCGACTTTCATTGTTATATTAAAGCGTCACTTCTGGATCACGTTTTTTAGTGTGTACATGAGCTATTAACTCATCTTCCAAGGCAAAACGCTCTTCTAATGTCTCACCAAGCTTGGCTAGCGCTGAGTCAAATTCAGCTGCCTGCTCGGGCGTTACTGCTTGTGCAAACGTATCATTAAATGCGAGTGCTGCGTCAGTGGTTTTTGTCAATCTGGGGTAAAGTTTATCTCGTAGTGCAAGGCCTTCATTGTCGTTTTCAACCAACATATCGAAAACCTCAAAGTGTCCTACCGACAAATAATCGAGTAATGCGCTGCAAAAGTTGTCTATTTCATCTGGGTCAGGTAAACACTCGCTTCGCTTGTTAATACCTGCTAGTTCACAGAAAGAAACTAACAGTGCCTGTCTGTCCATTAACCAGCGGTCAATAACCTGGCTTTTCCCGCCCCATTTTGATTTAACGCTTTCTAACTGTTGCAACATTTTGATGTGTTACCCGTTTAGCGACAATAAGTTTCAGTATAACACTGTGCACTAGCGACACAAATTTTGCGCGAAAAAGTTCGTTTCAAAATGTATGGTGGCGATCTATACGCTCAGTATTTAGTGTAGTATGAAGCATTAAAGAACAGGAGTGATGTGCAATGATGATAAAGTTGGATGAGACGAAACTAGCTGCTCAGCAAGCCCTGTGGGTAGTTTTTAGTCGCGGCAAAATTGTAGTACAAGAATCGTCTGAGTCTATCCCCGTTGCTTTCCTGAGTGATATTCCATTTTTAGCATCTTATGTCGATGAAATTCATCAACTTCCGCCGCTCAATGAGACGGCGCATAGAGACCTGCCCGTATATGTTGTTGATTTAGGCGCTGAGCATGTTGACGAACCCGGTTGGGAACGGGTATCGCTTAGACAGCTTCTTTTTGCCGAATACGATATTGCCTTTTCCGTTATTGGGCGAGCCTGGCAATACATCCACTTCTTGCGTACTCATCAATTTTGCGGGCAATGTGGAGCCAAGACTGAACGCGTAGATTGGGAAATGGCAATGCATTGTCACCGCTGCCAACATCGCAGTTATCCAAGAGTGTCTCCCTGTATCATTGTTTCTATACACGACAGCGAAAAAATATTGTTGGCCAAAGGCGTTCGCCATCGAGAATCTAATATGTATTCAACTCTTGCTGGCTTTGTAGAAAGTGGTGAAAGTCTGGAGCAAGCGGTCCACAGAGAAGTTTTCGAAGAAGTTGGCGTTAAGGTTAAAAACTTGCGCTATTACAATAGTCAGCCATGGCCATTTCCACATTCCTTAATGGTCGGGTTTATTGCCGAGTATGACGAAGGGGAAATTCGTTGTCAGGAGAACGAGATAGATGATGCGCAATGGTTTGATATAGATGCGCTGCCGACTATTCCACCGAAAGTGTCTATTGCGGGACAATTAATTGCTGAAACGGTGTCTCTGATCGGCGACAAATAAAAAACCCTGCCGAAGCAGGGTTTCAATAAGTTTAGCACGGTCCCATGTAGGGCTTCTTTTCTTTAACGGTTATAGTAATAGCAAACACTCACTTTAAGTGCAAGCGTCTTTTTAAAGTAATGTTCAAGTATTGTTTGTCTTTAATAATCGACACTACACCGATTTGTCGTTAAAACATTGATTTTTTAATACAGGTTTTAGCACACCTTAGTTAAGAATACTGGTATACTTTCGCGCTCAAATATCTTCAGTAATTTAGGTGAGTTATATGTCGCAAAATTTCCCCAGTGTTGATAAGCCCGCGTTAAAGAACGATCGTTACTTACGTGCGTTACTTAAGCAGCCGGTTGATGTCACACCTGTATGGATGATGCGACAAGCCGGGCGCTACCTCCCAGAGTACAAAGCGACTCGTGCAGTAGCAGGCGATTTTATGTCGTTGTGCAAGAATGCAGAACTTGCATGTGAGGTGACGCTACAACCTTTACGTCGTTTTCCTCTCGACGCTGCAATTCTCTTTTCGGATATTTTGACCATTCCAGATGCGATGGGCCTCGGTCTTTACTTTGAAACAGGTGAAGGCCCTCGCTTTAAAAATCCAATCACGTGTAAAGCGGATGTGGATAAAATAGGCCTTCCTGATCCAGAAGGTGAATTACAGTACGTAATGAATGCCGTTCGTACTATTCGCCGTGAGCTTAAAGGTGAAGTGCCATTAATTGGTTTTTCTGGAAGCCCTTGGACACTCGCGACTTACATGATTGAAGGTGGTTCAAGTAAAGCCTTTACCAAAATCAAGAAAATGGCATTTGCTGAGCCAGCAACGCTTCATGCGTTACTAGCAAAACTGGCTGATTCTGTTACTGAGTATTTAAATGCTCAAATCGCTGCGGGCGCGCAGTCAGTCATGGTATTTGATACTTGGGGTGGCGTGTTATCTCCTCGTGACTACAAAGAATTCTCGCTTCAGTACATGGAGCGCATTGTAAGTGGGCTGACCCGTGAAAATGAAGGCCGTAAAGTACCTGTTACCTTGTTCACCAAAAACGGTGGCATGTGGCTAGAATCGATTGCGGCGACAGGCTGCGACGCAGTAGGTTTAGACTGGACTATCGACATTAAAGAAGCGCGTGCGCGCATTGGCGATAAAGTTGCACTTCAAGGTAATATGGATCCATCAATGCTGTATGCTCAACCGCAAAGAATTGAGCAAGAAGTGGCGTCCATTCTAGAAGGTTACGGTGAAGGTAGCGGTCACGTATTTAATTTAGGTCACGGTATCCATCTAGACGTACCACCTGAAAATGCAGGCGTGTTCGTTAATGCGGTACATGAACTTAGTAAGCAATATCACAAGTAAGCGACTTCGATAAAGGAAGTAAAATGAAAACGTGGCTTGTGTTGTTGCTGATAGCGTTTGCATTGATAGCGGGGTATAAATTTTCTGGCTATCAACACCAACTCAGTGAATCCAATGCAGAAAAAGAGCGACTAACCAATGTGTTAGCGCGCTCTCGTGCCACCGAAACGAGTGAGCTGAAAGTTATTAAGCCCGCCGCCAAGTTGGTTTCAAATGAAACAGGTGCGGTGCTCTTGGATACAAGCGTTACGAAAAACGGCGAGATGAATGTTGCCCCCGTTGCTGAGAATGTCCAAATCATGGCGCCAGAGGTTTTCTACACGAAAACCGAAGGCTCACTCAATACGTTTTTTGCGCTGCCGCCTAACAACGAGCGCTTTGTTTTAGACTCGATAAAATGTGAGAACGGACATTGCGAAATAACGGGTGAGTATGACGGTTCTGAAACTGAGCTGTCGCGAGTTATTGAAGCATTGGAACAGGAACCGTGGTGGGAATTCGGCTCGCCTATCATAACCACGCAAGTGGCACAGCGAGGCCTCAAACTTAACGTTTCTTTCGCCGCATCCCATTCGCCAAATGCTCGTGTGCGTTATCGGAATAGCACTCAGGCCGATTTAAACAGTCAGCTTGCCTCAGCGGGTTAACCCCAAAACGTGTATATCGCCAATTGAATTCGCGGTATGCCTTATTCAAGCGTGTACTGGCGTTAGGCGTCTCTTGGTAAGCCTTTTTCAATTACGCGAATAAGCCGCGCTTGCTGCCTGTTTTTTGCATCAGACGCTTGTTGCTTCTCTTGCTGCCGCCTAAGGGCCCAATCAATATGTCTGTCCACCAAGTCACTCACGCTCCCTCGTCTTTCTTTCAAAAGCAGAATGCTTTGTTCATCATACGGAGCGTTTCCTAACGCAACGGCAATATTACGCTGCCACTTCTCAAAGCCAATCCGCCTGATGGGAGAGCCTTCCGTATTGCGCAAGAAGGTTTCTTCAGACCAGCCGAAAAGCGCATTGAGACTTTGGCCGTGTAGCACTTGTCGCGGGTGGAAATCTTCTTCACTGGTAACATCGGCAAAGCGATTCCAAGGGCAAACAAGTTGGCAATCGTCACAGCCATAAATGCGATTGCCCATCATGGGGCGCAAATCTTCGGGAATATCTTTGTCTGATTCAATGGTGAGATAGGAAATACAGCGACGGGCATCTACTTTATAAGGCGCAACAATTGCATTGGTCGGGCAGATGGTTAGACACGCCGTGCAGGTGCCGCAACCCTCTTCAATTGGTGAGTCAGTAGGTAATGGCAAATTGATGAACAGCTCACCTAAGAAGAACCAAGAGCCGGCTTCTTTGTTGAGTGTCAGGCTGTGTTTCCCCGTCCAGCCAATACCCGCTTTTTCAGCAATAGCGTGTTCCAATACGGGGGCTGAGTCTACAAACGGGCGATATTGGGTATGCGCCAGGGATGCGGTGATTTTCTCACCCAATTGCTTCAGACGTTTGCGCAGCACTTTGTGGTAGTCACGGCCCAATGCATAGCGGCTGATGTATCCTATTTCTGGCTTTTTTAAATGCTTAGCAAACGAGGCGTCAGGAGGTAAGTAGTTCATGCGAACGCTGATAACCCGTAATGTCCCTGGGACCAACTCATCAGGCCGGGCACGCTTCATCCCATGACTCTCCATAAAGGCCATGTCACCGTGATACCCATTGTCTAACCATTCCCGAAGGTGTGCCTCGTGCTGATGTAGATCAATATCGCTGATGCCAACCTGCTGAAAGCCTAGCGCTGTACCCCAAGCCTTGATATTGTTGGTTATTTCAACAAGGTCGATAGAACTAAATTCGGACATGTGCTCATGCTAGATACTCAATTAACGTCAAGTTTATCATACAAATTATTTCGGGCCGATCAGGTTAGGGAAAATGAGGGACAAGCCGCCGCGAATTCGGGCTGCGATATGTTCACGTTGATGCAACGAGCTGGTGATGTGGTGTTTAAGCAGTGTCTTGAGCTTATGCCAAACTCAGACGTTTACTTAGTGCTGGTGGGCCAAGGTAACAATGCGGGTGACGGCTACATTGCAGCAATAAACGCAAAACTTGCGGGTAAACAAGTGCATTTATGTGCGGTTGAGCCTGAACGTACGCTGGATGGTGATGCTGGCAAAGCACAGCAGCGCTGGCTCGATTCAGGAGGCAGTATCAATGGGTTTGACGCTGCGCTCCTCGAGAAGTCTGACGTAGTGATAGATGCGCTTCTTGGTACAGGTATTAATAGCTATATTCGCAATGAGTTTGCAGACATCATTGATGCGGTGAATGCGTCATCAACACCGGTTGTAAGCGTTGATGTGCCGTCAGGGCTTGATGCAAATACAGGACAGAGCCTGGGGCGATGTGTTCAGGCTGATATCACCGTTACTTTTGTGGGCATTAAGCCGGGGCTTGTTACTGGTGCGGGTAAACAATCGTGCGGTAAGTTAGTGTATGCGGACTTGGGTATCGGCAAAGCGTTCCAAGCATTAGCTAAAGCGAGCGCGACCATGCTAAATATCGACCACTTTAAAGGTATGGGGCCACGGGAGATTAACAGTCATAAAGGGACTTATGGTCGACTGTTGTGCATTGGCGGTAACCGCGGAACAGCAGGTGCCATTCGACTCGCCAGTGAAGCCGCGCTGAGAAGTGGTGCGGGCATGGTACGCGTGTATACCCATGAGTCGTCAGTCGTTCAGGTCAGTGCAGGCAGACCTGAACTCATGGTCACCGACTTTAATTTGGAAGATGCATTAGCTTGGGCAACCTGTGTGGTTATTGGACCGGGTCTTGGGCAAGATGAATGGGCAGAAAGCGCATTTGAAACCACCATGAAGCACTGTCAAAGCCAAAATAAGCCTGTGGTCATTGATGCTGACGCGCTAAATCTGTTGTGTCAGCAGTCAACCGCGTACACCTTGTCTGACAGTATTTTAACCCCTCACGCGGGCGAAGCTGCGCGTTTACTCGGTGTTTCTATTGATGATGTAGAAAGCGACCGTTTTAACTACGCAAGGCAGTGCTCACAGCGATACCATGCGGTCTGTGTACTAAAAGGGGCGGGCACGCTTATCGACAATGAAAAGAAAACCTGGGTTTGCCGTCACGGTAATCCAGGTATGGCTACCGCAGGAAGCGGTGATGTATTAAGCGGAATATTGGGCGCGTTGCTCGCGCAAGGCGTAGAAACAGATATTGCAGCGAAATATGGTGTAGTGCTTCATGCTAAGGCTGGCGATGATATTGCCCAACTGTATGGTCAACGTGGTATGATAGCGAGCGATTTGTTTGACGCAGTACGTGCGCTTATAAACCACTAGTTAGCGTGGTTTTGTCTTGAACGGGCAGGCATCTACTGTGTTATTCGGCTTTCTATTACTGTGGAATATTGTTGATGTCTTACCCGCATACCTCTTTTTTTGCTAATGAAGTAGATGATACTGCGCAGCTTGCCAGAGATTTAGCGCAGGCTGTTTCGAGTCAACTCCCTACCGGTGCTGTTATTTATTTAAACGGCGACTTAGGTGCAGGGAAAACGACATTTAGCCGATATTTCATTCAATCTTTAGGTCATTCAGGTAGCGTTAAAAGTCCAACCTATACATTGGTTGAACCTTATGAGTTGGATGGCGTCAATATCTATCACTTCGACCTGTATCGCTTAGCCGACCCAGAAGAGTTAGAGTTCATGGGAATTCGCGATTACTTTGGTTCGGGCGCTATCGCGCTTATTGAATGGTCGGAAAAAGGGGGCGAATACTTGGCATCCCCAGACTTAGTGATTAGTATAAATATTACGCCATCGGGTAGGCAGTTTAATTTGGAAGCAAAAAGTGCCCACGGTGCGAAATTGCTTCAGCAATGCAAGCGCGTTTAGCGCAAATGCGAAATGAAAGAAAAACTGAATAAATAGCCGCTCCGGAGTTGACGAGAGCAGCATAACAATAACAGAAAGGCTAATTATGGTGCGCAGTATAGTTTCGGTATTATTATTGTGTTTCGTCGTGCAATTCGCACACGGTGCGCAAAATAACATCGACGGGGTTAGGATATGGCCGTCGCCGGACAATACGCGCGTTGTTTTCGATATGAAATCAGCGCCAGAGTTCACCTATTTTACACTTAAAAATCCGCTTCGGCTTGTCATCGATCTTAACAACACCAGCGACACCGCTAAGCTTTCTGGCATTGAAAACAGCGGTGATTTGATTAAAAAGCTGCGCTACTCCACACCGAAAAACAAATCATCTGCCAGAGTGGTTGTTGAGCTCAATAGAAATACCAAGCCTTCGTTATTTGCAGTAACCCCCGATGGTGCTTACGGACACAGGCTGGTTGTCGATTTACCAGATAGCGCGCCGAAGCCGTCGCCAACGTTATCAGCGTCGGCATCAACTGGCTCTGTCGTTATTGATGATTCTACCAGTGCCCGAGACCGAGACATTATCGTCGCCATCGACGCCGGGCATGGTGGACATGACCCAGGTTCAATCGGTCCGGCTGGTACCTATGAAAAGCACATCACCCTGAGTATCGCCAAAAAACTGGAAGACATGATAAACCGGGAGCGAGGTATGCGCGCCATCATGACTCGTGGCGATGATTATTATGTTTCTCCTAATCGACGTCCTGAAATTGCGCGCGAGAAAAAAGCCGATTTGCTTATTTCCATCCACGCCGATGCGTTTAGTCAGCCTCAACCGCGAGGTGGTTCGGTGTGGGTACTATCCATGCGAAGAGCAGACACTGAATTAGGCCGCTGGCTAGAGAAATCTGAACGTCACTCTGAATTACTCGGTGGTGCAGCTGAAGTGATCAATGATAAATCAAGCGAGCGATATCTTACTGAAACCATACTGGGTTTATCGATGGATCACAGCATGGCGACCAGCCACGATTTAGGTAATAAAGTGGTTGAAGAGCTAAAGCAGGTGACCAGTCTGCATAAAAGAAAACCACAAGCCGCCAGTTTTGCAGTTTTGACCGCGCCTGACATCCCCTCTATTTTGGTTGAAGTTGGTTTCATTTCTAATCCGCAAGAAGAGAAGAATCTGAACTGGTCTAAACATCGCGAACGCTTAGCGAATGCCATGTTTAATGCGACTAAGCGTTACTTCAAGCAAGTTCCCCCTGATGGTACACTGTGGGCACAAGAAAGGGCGAACAACCGAACGCACAAAGTAAGAAGCGGCGAGTCGCTCTCGTTATTAGCACAGCGTTACAATGTAAAAGTAAGCAGCATCAAAGCAGCGAATGATCTTTCAAGTGATGTTGTACGCGTAGGGCAGGTACTAAATATTCCGAGAACCTAAACCTAGGTTTTGTTTCATCGGCTTTTTCAGCACTCATTGCACTTACATGTCGTATCGCCACGAATCCATATAGTTAATATCATAGGGTAGTCCTTTGCCTATACAGCTTTTATCTCCCCAACTTGCAAACCAGATTGCCGCTGGTGAAGTGGTTGAGCGCCCCGCGTCTGTGGTTAAAGAATTACTAGAAAACAGCCTTGATGCTGGTGCCACCAAAATAGAAGTCGATATTGAAAAAGGTGGCCACAAACGCATTCGAATAAAAGACAATGGGTCAGGCATTGTCAAAAGTGAACTGCAGCTGGCATTGAGTCGCCATGCAACCAGCAAAATCACCACTCTGGATGACTTAGAACAAATTCTCTCTCTTGGCTTTCGTGGCGAAGCGCTGGCCAGTATTAGCTCGGTAAGCCGGTTAACACTGACATCGCGCACTGAGTCTCAAGGTGAGGCGTGGCAGGCCTATTGTGAGGGTAGGGAAATGGCGGTAAATATCCAGCCAGCGGCCCACCCTGTTGGCACCACAATTGACGTGGCAGATCTGTTTTACAACACGCCAGCAAGACGTAAGTTTTTACGCACCGAAAAAACCGAATTTCAGCATATTGAAGAAGTCATAAAACGCATAGCACTGAGCTATCCCAAGGTTTCATTTGTTTTAAAACACAACGATAAAGTAGCAAAGCGCTTTATCGCCGACAAAGCAGGCAGTTTAGCCACCCGAATTGGCGCTGTGGTTGGACAAAAGTTTGTTCAAAACGCCGTACATATTAGTACTGAGTATGAAGGTCTTCACATTGATGCTTGGCTAGGTAATGAGGCCATGCTTCGCAGCAGTAATGATTGCCAGTTCAGTTTTGTTAACGGCAGAGGCATGCGAGATAAGCTTATTATGCACGCTATTCGCCAAGCGTACGAAAGCGTTTGGGGGGTGGTGGAGCAACCAAGCTTTGTGGTGTACTTAACGGTTAACCCTAAAGATGTGGATGTAAATGTTCATCCCGCCAAGCATGAGGTGAGGTTTCAACAAGGCAGATTGGTGCACGACTTTATCTGTAAAACCGTGAGTGATGCGCTGCACGCCATGACCGACGAACAGCCTTTATCAGGAATGGACGCAAGCCGTCCTTCGGGCTCAGATTTCATGTCTTCTCAGGTAGAACACGATTACATTAGGCCTTTACAGAATCAAACGTCGGATAATGTACAGGCGTTCAACGAGTCTTCTCGTTACTCGACGGGGGGAGTCTCTCAAGGCGCGCCACAGCCTTATGGGCAATTTACAGGCAGTCCAAGAAATACATCCTCGGGGAGTGCCAGTGGTGGACGAAGTGGTGGCACTCCACATAAGCAAAGTCGAGGGCCAAGTGCGGCATATCAGTCAAATTACAATGCGTTAATGACGCCAAATAGCGACATTATTAACAACAATGCAGACCCGATGCCCGTTGCAGAGCACGTTAATCTAACTTCCCAGTGTAGAATTTACCCAAAATCAGAAAAAATTTACCTTCTTTGTGCAACTAAAGTTGCAAGTATCTGGTTAAGCGAACTATTTTTAAAAGCGCAGCATGGACAACCGTTGTTAATGCCCGTTGCTGTTTCGCTCAATAATGTCAATGAGCAATTGGTTACACTGCTAAACGACGCGCATTTTGAAGTGAATAAAGTGGCTGGCAAATATCGGCTGCAACAGGTGCCGGCCGGCACCAGGCACTTGCCGTGGCTCAAGTGGTTTGAATACTTCTTATTAGTTGAACTAAATGATGAAGTAAATTCACTTGATGATGCCGTAAAATCATTGGTTTTGCCTGAACATGTTTTAGATGAAGAGACATCAAATGCGCTGTGGTACTGGTTGGATCAGCAGAGCGAAGTGAAACAATGGGAAATTATTGAGCAATTTGCTAAAGTGCGCCCCTTAAATTCAGTGCTAGATGTATGGGGAGAATAAGGTGTCCAATGGCATAAATTCTGCATTGCCAGTAATAGCAATTATGGGCCCCACGGCATCAGGCAAGACAGGCTTGGCGCTTGATATAGCGGCCAAGGTTGAAAGCGAAGTAATTAGTGTTGATTCAGCCCTTGTTTATAAAGGTATGGACATCGGCACTGCGAAGCCAACGCAGGAAGAGCAAGCAGGTGTAGTACATCATCTAATTGATATTATCGACCCTGCACAAAGCTATTCGGTGTCGCAATTTGTAAACGACACTAATGCGCTAATTGGCGATATTTTAGCGCGTGGCAAGGTGCCAATTTTGGCTGGAGGTACAATGATGTACTTTAATGCCTTGATAAATGGAATTTCGCCACTACCTAAGTCAGATGAAAAGATACGGGACGAAATAACACAGCAGGCACAACGCTTGGGTTGGTCTAAATTACACGATGAATTACGTGGTGTAGACCCAATTAGTGGTGAGAGAATTCACCCCAACGACCCACAACGAATTACCCGTGCGCTGGAAGTGTATAGAAGTACCGGCAAGACGTTGACACATTGGCAACAAGAAGAGGGTGAAAAGTGCCCTTATAACATTGCACAATTTGCCATAGCGCCCGCAGACAGGGCAGTGTTGCACGAACGTATAGCGACCCGCTTTGATTTGATGTTGGAGCAAGGGTTTGAGAATGAAGTAGTAAAGCTCTACGAACGCAGTGATCTTCATGAAGATTTGCCTTCTATTCGTTCGGTAGGGTACAGACAGATGTGGCAGTACCTAGACGGCCAATTGAGTTACGCAGAAATGCGTGAAAGAGGCATTATCGCTACAAGGCAGCTCGCCAAGCGTCAGCTCACGTGGTTACGGGGCTGGGAGCAGGTTACATGGCTAGACACATTTGCTAACGATAATTTGACTAAAATTACAGCGAAAGTCACACTTTAAATGTTTGAGTGTGGTATATATTAGACGTGCAGTGATAGTGAAATTCCTATCACGAATAATAAAAACTAAGGATATCAAATGGCTAAAGGGCAATCTTTACAAGACCCATTCTTGAACGCTTTGCGTAAGGAACGTATTCCAGTATCAATTTATCTGGTAAACGGTATTAAACTTCAGGGACAGGTTGAATCTTTCGACCAGTTCGTAATTTTACTGAAGAACACAGTAAGCCAAATGGTGTATAAGCACGCGATTTCTACTGTTGTTCCAGCACGCGCTATCACAATGCCTAGCGCAGGAGATTCTGAAAATACTAAAGGTGAATAATTTAAAAGGTAACGCGCTTGTTTGACCGTTATGAAGCCGGTGAACAGGCTGTACTTGTTCATGTTAATTTTTCCGACGAGAACAGTAAAGAAGACTTAAGTGAGCTTGAATTGCTTGTGTCTTCAGCAGGGGTTAATGCGGTAGAAGTTATTACGACTTCGCGCAGTGCGCCTCATGCTAAGTTTTTTGTTGGTTCAGGTAAGGCAGAGGAAATAGCAGCGGCAGTGAAAGCACACGATGCCAACGTTGTTATTTTCAACCACGCGCTTTCTCCTTCTCAGGAGCGTAATTTAGAAGCGGTGTGTAAATGCCGGGTGTTAGATAGAACGGGGCTAATTCTTGATATTTTTGCGCAGCGCGCAAGAACACATGAGGGTAAGCTTCAGGTCGAACTAGCCCAGTTGAGGCATATCTCAACTCGTCTCATCAGAGGATGGACCCACCTTGAGCGTCAAAAAGGTGGTATTGGTCTTCGCGGTCCAGGTGAGACACAGCTAGAAACTGACCGTCGACTACTTCGTGGTCGTATTAAAGCCATTCTTCGTCGTTTGGAAAAAGTGCAAAAGCAACGCGAGCAGGGTCGCCGCTCGCGCAAACGCGCTGAAATTCCAACGGTATCCTTAGTTGGCTATACGAATGCGGGAAAATCGACGCTGTTTAACACCATTACCGACTCACACGTTTACGCTGCCGATCAGCTGTTTGCAACGCTAGATCCCACGTTACGCAAAATCGATTTAAAAGACGTAGGGCCGGCTATTTTAGCCGACACGGTAGGTTTTATTCGTCATCTTCCCCACGACCTCGTTGCTGCGTTTAAAGCGACACTTCAAGAGACTCAAGAAGCAGATTTACTGCTCCATGTGGTTGATATTGCTGATGCAAAATATCGCGAAACCATGGATGAAGTTAATGATGTACTTGAAGAAATTGAAGCTGGAGAGATTCAACAATTACTAATCTGTAATAAGATTGATAAACTAGACGACGTTCAACCGCGTATAGAAAGAAACGACGAAGGCGTGCCTGTCAGAGTGTGGCTATCTGCACAAACAGGCGAAGGAACGGAATTATTGAGCCAAGCTTTAACCGAATGTTTAGGTAAAAGTATGGTGAATTACACATTAAAGATTCCGCCTGCACAAAGTCGATTGCGCGGCGTGTTGTACGAACTAAACTGTATTGCTAGTGAAGAATACGACAGTCAGGGAGACTGGGTAGTTGATGTAAGAATGCCCGCCGCTGACTGGAACAGACTTGAAAAACGTCTGGAAAACGGAATATCAGAGTATGTTGTGCGACATTAGTCAGTGCTAGTCACTGCATTGAGCATGCGAAATTCAAAAATATAACAGTAATCTATGGAGTATCAGCATGGCTTGGAATGAGCCGGGTGGCAATAATAACGACCCGTGGAAGAATCGCGGTGGGAAAGAGCAAGGTCCCCCAGATTTGGACGATGTTTTTAAGAACTTATTTGGTAAGTTTGGAAAGTCAGGTGGCAACGGTGGCGGCTCAGGCAAAAGCCTAGGTGGTATCGGCGCTGGTATTCTTGTAGGTTTACTTGTCGTAATTTGGTTCATTAGTGGTTTTTACACTATTCGTGAAGCAGAGCGTGGCGTAGTGCTTCGCTTCGGTGAGTATCACGAGCAGGTTGAGCCGGGTCTTCGTTGGGCGCCAACGTTCATTGACTCAGTAATCCCAGTTGATGTTCAGTCAATTCGCGACCAGTCATCTTCAGGCTCTATGCTTACAGAAGACGAAAACGTGGTAAGCGTTCAAATGGAAATGCAATTTCGCGTTGTAGACCCATATCGTTGGACGTTTGCCGTTGAAAGCCCTGAGCAGAGTTTAAGTCAGTCTCTTGATAGCGCTATTCGCTACGTAGTTGGCCACTCTAAAATGGACGACGTACTTACCGACGGCCGTGAAGTAACGCGTCAGCGTGTATGGGAAGAGCTTCAAGCGATCATTGAACCCTACAACATGGGTGTTTCCATTATCGATATGAACTTCCGTGATGCCCGCCCACCAGAGCAAGTTAAAGATGCTTTTGATGATGCGATTGCTGCACAGGAAGATGAACAACGTTTTATTCGTGAAGCTGAAGCTTATGCGAGAGAGATTGAGCCACGTGCACGTGGTCAAGTAAATCGTATGAATGAAGAAGCGCAAGCCTATAAAGAGCGTGTAACGTTGGAAGCGCAGGGTGAAGTGGCACGTTTTGAAGAGCTGCTTCCACAATATGAGCGCGCACCTCAGGTTACTCGCGAACGTATCTATCTTGAAACCATGGAAGAAGTGTTGGGTAACACCAGCAAAATTATGGTTGATAGCAAAGGCGGAAACAACATGATGTATCTGCCTCTGGATAAAATTATGGAGCGTCAGCAGTCGTCGTCTAACGATCGCTCACGCAACACGCTAGAAAGCTTACAAACACCTGTAACTGATACCTCAGGCAGAAGCCGTAATTCGTCGCCAACCTCTGGTTTGCGCGGTGACAGCTACAGAGAAGGGAGATAAGCATAATGAAGAATTTATTAATCGCAGCATTCGTTCTTCTTGTTTTGCTTGCATCAGGTTCTCTGTTCGCAGTTAAAGAGGGTGAGCGTGCCATTGTTATTCAATTTGGTAAGGTTCAGCGCGATGACGCGACCGGTGAAACTCGGGTTTTTGAGCCAGGGTTACACTTTAAACTTCCGTTTATTGACTCGGTACGCCATCTAGATGCGCGTATTCAAACGTTGGATGGAACGCCTGATCGCTTTGTAACAAGCGAGAAGAAAGACCTGATTGTTGACTCTTATGTTAAGTGGCGGATAGAAGACTTTGCACGTTACTACCTATCAACGGGTGGCAACAAGCTGCAAGCAGAAGCGCTACTGAAGCAAAAAGTAAACAACGGCCTACGTTCTGAGTTTGGTACTCGTACTATTGCACAAATCGTTTCTGGTGAGCGTTCAGCGCTTATGAACCAAGCAATGGAACAAGCTTCTACATCGTCTGACGAGCTAGGTATTGAAATTGTAGACGTACGCGTTAAGCAGATTAACTTACCCACTGAAGTGAGCAACTCTATCTTCCAGCGTATGCGCGCAGAGCGTGCCGCCGTAGCCCGTGAGCACCGTTCAGAAGGTCAAGAGCAAGCCGAAGTCATTAAGGCAAACATCGATGCGAAGGTAACGGTAATGCTTGCTGATGCTGAGCGTAATGCACGTCAACTTCGCGGTGAAGGTGATGCGATTGCGGCACAAATTTACGCTGATGCTTACTCAAAGAACGCTGATTTTTACAGCTTCCTGCGCAGTATGGACGCGTATAAGCAAAGCTTTAACAGCAAACAAGATGTCATGGTTATTGCACCAGACAGCGACTTCTTCAAGTATATGAACAAGTCAAACGGTAACTAAATAGCCGTAATTTGAAGCTTTAAAAACCAGTCTTTTTAGACTGGTTTTTTTACGCCTTTTGAATGGCTAACGGTATGATATAGCGAGTTATATTTAATCTGTGTAGCCGGGCAATTTAGGAAAATGTACACTGACTTAACCCTTCATTTACCCTATCGACTGCCAAAATTTTACTAAATCGGGTAAAATACCGTCTGAATACTATTAAAACACGTCACTATTTATGTACAAGGTTGATGCCTTCCCAGCATTAACCTTGGTGTGGTAGACGTCAATAAACGACAGAGGGAAGATTTTGACAACGGAAAATACAAATACAGTGTCTGCCGATGATAGGGGCGGACAAGGTGGGTTATTCTCGCGATTTCTCACCACGGTGGAATGGTTAGGAAACCTGCTCCCACATCCAGTAACGCTGTTCGCTCTGCTTTCACTTTTCATTGTGTTACTTAGTGGGATACTTGGTTACTTTGACATTGCTGTAGCTGACCCTCGCCCAATAGGTGCAAAGGGGCGTGAAGAAGACGGTATGATTGAAGTCATATCGCTGATGAGCGCAGAAGGTTTGCAGCGAATAGTGACAGGCTTGGTTACCAATTTCACAGGCTTTGCGCCACTGGGTACCGTACTTGTTGCGCTTCTTGGTGTATCGGTAGCAGAACATTCTGGCCTGTTATCAGCAGCAATGCGCGCGTTGGTAATGAATGCCTCTAAACGTGCCGTGACCTTTGCTATCGTCTTCGCAGGTATCATTTCAAACACAGCATCAGAGCTTGGCTACGTGGTACTTATTCCACTGGCAGCGATGATTTTCCACTCGTTAGGTCGTCACCCGTTAGCGGGTCTGGCCGCCGCGTTTGCAGGTGTATCGGCTGGCTATAGCGCCAACCTACTGCTTGGAACTGTCGACCCACTGTTGTCGGGTATCACGGAAGCCGCTGCTCACATGATTGACCCCGACTATATGGTAGGTCCAGAAGTAAACTGGTACTTCATGTTCATCAGTACCTTCGTTGTAGCCACAATGGGCGCGTTGGTCACCGAAAAGGTTGTTGAGCCGAGACTCGGTAAATTTGACCCTGCTGATGCTTCCATAGATTTAGGCAAGCAATCAATGGACGCGCCTACGGATTTAGAAAAGAAAGGCCTGCGTTGGGCAGGTATATCGTTTGTTATTGTTTGCGCGATACTAGCGCTGACGGTAGTGCCAGAAAACGGTATATTGCGTCATCCAGAAACAGGTGAAGTAGCGGGCTCTCCGTTCCTTAAAGGCATTGTTGCATTCATATTTATCACCTTTGCTATTCCTGGCTTTGTTTACGGTAAAGTTACCAAGTCGATGAAGAACGACAAAGATGTTATTGATGCCATGTCTAAAAGCATGGGGGCAATGGGTCTTTACATTACGCTAGTATTCTTTGCTGCGCAGTTTGTTGCGTTTTTCAAGTGGACAAACCTAGGCACAGTATTAGCCGTTAAAGGTGCTGCGTTGTTACAAGCGGCAGGGTTAGATGGCCCAGCGGTGTTTATTCTGTTTATTTTGATGTGTGGTGTAGTGAACCTGTCGCTAGGGAGTGCATCAGCGCAATGGGCGGTAACAGCACCTATTTTTGTGCCAATGCTCATGCTCATAGGCTACGCGCCTGAAGTGATTCAAGCTGCATACCGTATTGGTGATTCAGTCACAAACGTTATCGCACCTATGATGAGCTATTTCGGACTCATCTTGGCCATGGCTGCAAGGTACAAGAAAGACTTGGGAATGGGCACGCTCATTGCCATGATGCTGCCTTACTCAATGGTGTTTATCGTAGGTTGGACAATTTTGTTCTACATTTGGGTGTTCCTACTCGGTATGCCGGTAGGCCCGGGCGCAGCGACTTACTATCAGCCTTAAATAGATAGCTTTACGGGCTGCCACACGCATAATGCGGCAGCAAACTAAGAAAGCGGCATGTGTTTTTGAAAAGTATTTTCGAACACCTGTCGCTTTTTTAATGCCCAAAAACTATTAACGCAATCGCACTTTTTTGGCGTTATAGCAGATCATAATCTAAGGTAATTCAGTATAATACGGATATAGCGCAGTACTTCTCGGACTATGAATACATGAAATACAAATCGAACAAAGGTTTTACTCACGGGCAACCAGATAAAATTGGCGTACTGGTAACGAATTTGGGGACACCGGAAGCGCCAACTAAGCAGGCGTTACGCCCTTATTTGAAAGAGTTTCTTTCTGACCCGCGGGTTGTGGAAGTGCCTAAAGCGATTTGGTGGTTTGTATTAAATGGTATCATTTTAAACTTTCGCCCTAAGCGTTCTGCTGAGGCTTATTCCACCGTATGGACGGAAGAAGGCTCTCCACTTATGGCTATTACTAAAGCGCAAGCATCAGCTATTGCTGAACGCTGTAAAACCCAATATGGCGATGACGTAATTGTTGATTTTGCCATGCGCTACGGCAAGCCCGCCATTGGTGATACCATCGAGTCCATGTTGGAAAAAGGCGTACGCAAACTCGTCGTTTTACCGCTTTACCCTCAATACAGCGCGTCGACAACTGGCTCCACATTTGATGCTATCGCTAAGGATTTCACCTCTCGCCGTTGGCTCCCAGAACTTCGCTTCGTGAATCACTATCACGACCGCGATAATTTCATTACCGCGCTGGCGAACAAAGTAAAAGCGCATTGGGAAACCCATGGAAGAGCGGACAAGCTTATTTTGTCTTACCACGGTATTCCTAAGCGCTATTTAATGAATGGTGACCCCTATCACTGCGAGTGCCACAAAACGTCGCGCTTGCTTGCCGAGAAACTTGGCCTTTCACACGACGAATATATGACAACCTTCCAATCTCGTTTTGGTCGAGAAGAGTGGTTGAAACCGTATACAGATGAAACGTTAAAGTCTTTACCTGAAAAAGGGGTGAAATCCATTCAGGTTATGTGCCCTGGCTTCTCAGCCGATTGCTTGGAAACTATTGAAGAAATTGGTGAAGAGAATCGCGAGTACTTTATGGAAGCTGGTGGTGAGCGCTATGAATACATCGCGGCACTTAACAGTGACAAAGAACATATAGACGTGCTTTTTGACATAGTGCAAGAAAACCTGCATGGGTGGACAGTACAGTCGGACAACGGTTTGCGCGCAGGCTTAGCAAGAGCGTTAGGCGCTGAAAAGTAGCGTTTGAAAAGCTGACAGTAAACGTTTCGAGGAAAACCAATAGGGAAATCACCCTTGGTGGCGCATTTATTATATTGAAAGGGAGATAAGGTCGTGGAAGGCAAAGCACCAAAGGCACTACTTAAAGCGCAAAAACTGGCGAACTTGCTGGATACTGCTGTAAAGCTCCCTTTTATCCCAATAAGAATAGGCTTGGATTCAATCGTGGGCCTTATCCCAGGAGCCGGTGACGCGCTGATGCTCTTCGTTTCACTTCGAATAGTTTGGCTGGGAAAATCATTGGGTATGCCCAAAGCGCTAATAGCTCAAATGGTAAAAAACTCAGCAATCGACTTTGGCTTAGGTTTTATTCCATTTGTTGGCGACATTGTGGATATATTCTATAAAGCCAATCAGAAAAATGTCCGTATTATGGAGCGCTGGTGGATAAGCGAAAATAAACATGAGGTAGATAAAGTAACACAGAAGGCACTATCCGAATGGAGTGCTGAATAACCTAGGTTTAGTTACCCAAATACCTGCGCTTTTTTCACTTTGCTTATTTACTGTGTAAAGCTACGTAAAGCTTGAGTAAATAAGAGAACCCTGTCCTTTAGCTAAATGTCTTTTTTGCAAAGACAACCAAGGGCAACGTACGATGACATCAAACAAATTAACGGAAAAGCCGCTAAAGCGACGCCGCTTTATGAAAACAGCGGTGGGACTTACATTGGCTCCTATTGCTATCGGATTGTGGGGGTGTGGAGGTTCCAATTCCGCCTCTGACAGTTCCACAACATCTAACTCCTCATCTTCCAATAACAACACCGATTCAAATGCCGAACCTGAAGAAGATTTTGACGGTTGGGCAAGCGATGGCACGTCAGCTATGACGTCAGACTTTCCAGACGATAGTTTATTTGACACTGCTTCTGTATGCAGTGTGGCTCTCACAGGTTCTCAAACGGAAGGCCCGTGCTATTTTCAAAGTGACTATCTTGACGACATCTCATATGAGCAAACAGGTTTGCCGATGATGTTGTGTCTTCAGTTAATTGATGAAGCGTGTAATCCCCTATCGGGTTATGAAATTGAAGTATGGCATTGCGATGTAGATGGCGTTTATTCAGGAGATACCAGTGATAGTGTCGATGCCAGCGGATTTAATTCGGCATTTTGCACGGGAAATGAAGCGGATGCATTAAGTGCGAAGTGGTTCAGAGGTATTGCGGTGACAGATGCTAGCGGAAGAATAAACCTAAAAAGCTGTTTTCCCGGCTGGTACAGTAGCCGAGCTATCCACATCCATTTTCGTATACGTCGCAACAATACTGATCAATTGGTTTCTCAATTTGGCTTTTCCGATAGCTTTTGCCAAGACATTTGTACCAATCATCCCGACTACAGTCACCGGGGTGAGCCAGACACGTTGCTGGGTCAAGATACAGTGTTTGGCAGTGACTACAATGAATATACATTTAGTGTGTCACAAAACGAAGATGGTTCTTTGCTCGCATACAAGCGCATAATAATCAGTGATTAGACTTCCTTTTTCTCTCCTATACACTATTTTTTAACATGCCCGTTAGCAACGGGCATTTTATTACGCACAGTAAACCCATTCGCAGCATTGTTTCGTAGCACAACTAATAAGCACTTTATTTTCTGCTCAAATTACAAGGAGCGTGCAGCACATGAAAGCGTCCGATTTATTTGTTAAAGCGTTAGAAGCAGAAGGCGTGGAATACGTCTTTGGTATCCCAGGTGAAGAAAACCTCGACTTACTTGAGTCGTTGCGCGAGTCCTCTATTAAACTGGTGCTGACGCGTCACGAGCAAGGTGCTGGTTTTATGGCTGCTACTTACGGCAGGCTTACCGGAAAAGTGGGAGTGTGCCTTTCGACCTTAGGACCTGGGGCCACTAATCTAGTTACTCCCGCGGCTTATGCTCAACTTGGCGCTATGCCAATGTTGATGATTACTGGGCAAAAGCCGATCAAAACCAGCAAACAAGGTCGCTTTCAAGTTATCGACATCGTTGACATGATGCGGCCGATCACTAAATTCACCAACCAGATTGTGAGTGGCGATAGAATTCCTTCTACTGTGCGAGAGGCATTTCGTCTAGCCCATGAAGAGCGCCCGGGCGCTGTACACATTGAACTGCCAGAAGACATTGCCGCAGAACAAACCAGTGCCCAAATACTAACACCTAGCATGGCCCGTCGACCTATCGCCGAATACAAAGCAATTGCTGCTGCGGTTACTATGATTGAAGAAGCCCAGTCACCTTTGTTATTGATTGGCGCCGGAGCAAACAGAAAGCTAACAGCGAAAATGCTCAGGGAGTTTGTTGATAAAACCTGCATTCCATTTGTTACCACCCAAATGGGTAAAGGGGTACTAAACGAAAGCGACCCGCGCTTTGCAGGGAACACTGCTCTGTCTGACGGTGATTTTGTACACAGGGCAATAGAGCGTGCCGATCTTATTATCAACGTAGGCCACGATGTGGTAGAAAAGCCACCGTTCTTCATGCACCACAACGATAAAAAAGTGATTCATGTCAACTTTGATTCGGCTGCCGTAGACCCTGTTTACTTCCCGCAACTCGAAGTCGTTGGAGATATTGCTAACAGCATCTGGCAAATAAAAGAAGGCATTACTCCCCAAGACAGTTGGAAACTCGACTTCTACAAAGATGTGCATCAAGCCTATGTAGACCACCGTGCTGAAGCAGAAGACGATAATCGATTCCCTATCTTACCAGAACGTCTTGTACGCGATATTCGTAAAGTTATGCCTGATAACGGCATTGTTACGTTAGACAACGGCGTATATAAAATATGGTTTGCCCGAAATTACCCCGCATATCATCCGAATACTCTGCTTTTAGATAACGCACTGGCTTCAATGGGAGCCGGTTTGCCATCAGCTATAGCAGCCAAACTAGTAAAGCCCGATGTCCCTGTGGTAAGCGTATGCGGCGATGGCGGCTTTATGATGAATAGCCAAGAAATTGAGACTGCCGTTAGGCTTAAGCTTGACCTTGTGGTGATCATCTTGCGCGACGATGCGTACGGAATGATCAAGTGGAAACAAGCAAACATGCAGTTCGATGAGTTTGGTTTAGATTATGGCAACCCCAACTTTGTTAAATACGCACAAAGTTACGGCGCACAGGGCTGGAGAGTTGACGACGCGGATGTACTTATTCACTTAGTTGATAAGTGTTTGAACACAAAAGGCGTACATATTATCGATTGTCCAGTTGATTACAGTATGAATGACAAAACACTAAATCATACGATTAAAGAGCTTAGCGCCAAGCTTTAAGCCAAACGTAACAGAAAGGTAAGGAGTAAAAAATGTTGAAGGAAAGCTATCCCTATTATTTAGCGAGTGAGCCACATTATGCCAATACCGACTTGGACGTAACTAATAAATACACCGGAGAGGTAGCAACCAAGGTGGCGATGGCCGATGCGGATACCATCGATAAGGCCATTGCTGCAGCAGAAGAAGCGCAGCCTGCGATGGCCGCCATGGCTCCTTTCGAAAGACAAGCGGTGCTAGAGCACTGTGTGAAGTGCTTTACCGAAAGAGCCGATGAGTTGGCACAAGCGCTTTGTATAGAGGCTGGTAAGCCAATTAAAGACGCTAAGGGCGAAGTCAGCCGTCTTATCGATACCTTCAAAATAGCGGCAGAAGAATCAGTGCGTATTAACGGCGAGGTGGTGAATTTAGAAATCTCGGCGCGCGCCAAAGGTTATCAGGGCATGACCAAGAAGGTCCCTATAGGTCCATGTTCATTTATATCGCCGTTTAATTTTCCTCTGAATTTGGCTGCGCATAAGGTGGCTCCTGCGATCGCAGCAGGCTGTACTTTTGTACTTAAGCCTGCCTCGCGAACCCCTATTGGTGCGCTCATTATTGGTGAGGTATTAGCTGAAACCGACTTACCCAAAGGCGCATTTTCTATTCTACCTTGTAGCCGCGACGGCGCTGACTTATTCACTACTGATGAAAGACTAAAGCTGCTTAGCTTCACAGGTTCACCTGATGTGGGCTGGGCGCTTAAAGCAAAAGCAGGAAAGAAGCCGGTGGTATTGGAGCTTGGCGGTAACGCCGCATGCGTAGTTGATGAAGATGCCGATATTGAAGACGCCATCGACCGGGTAATTGTCGGAGCTTATTATCAATCAGGGCAAAGTTGTATAAGTGTTCAGCGCCTTTTAGTGCATAGCAAAATTTACGATGAGTTTAAGTCGCGCTATGTGGAAAAAGTGAAAGCGTTAGTGTCTGGCGACCCGTCTAATGAAGACACCTTTATTGGCCCTATGATCTCAGAAGGCGAAGCAGAGCGCCTTCACGGCTGGATTGAAGAAGCAAAAGAGAAAGGTGCCACCATTCTATGCGGCGGAACGCGAGACGGCGCCATGCTTGAGGCTACGGTAATGGAAAATGTACCAAAGGATTGTGATGCCAGTGCCGAAGAAGCGTTTGGCCCTCTATCTATTCTGGTGCCATTCGATGACTATGATGAAGCGCTTGAAGAAGTAAATAACAGCCGCTACGGACTTCAAGCAGGTGTGTTTACCCGCGATATATACAAAGCGAACAAAGCATGGGACGTGCTTGACGTTGGTGGTGTGGTCATTGGAGATGTACCTAGCTGGCGGGTGGACAACATGCCCTATGGTGGCGTGAAGGACTCAGGTCTAGGGCGCGAAGGTATTCGCTATGCGATTGAAGATATGTCTGAGACTCGCCTTATGGTAATTCGTACTCCTCAGTAGTAGATTGAGCTTCACTGCTCAATCAAGCGATGTTCGCGCAATAGTGCGAATATAAGCATTCGAGGGCGAGGCGGCAGGTTTAGATTAATCTGCCGCGTACTCTTCTAGCAGTGAAAGTGGAATAATGTCTAACGCTTTTTCATGTGTGGCTTCCAAGCGTACTTTCGGCGCTACACCTGCCTCATAGGCTTGTAGCCAGCGAGCGGCACACAAACACCATCTGTCACCTGCTAACAGGCCAGGAAATGTCATACTAGGCCACGGCGTGATGAGGTCGTTGCCTTGTCGTAGCGAAAACTGAAGAAATTCGTCAGTGACAACCGCGCATACGCTGTGATTACCCACATCAGCGTCTGGTACATAGCAAAACCCTTCTCGCGTAAATCCAGTATTTCCACAGCATAGCTGGAGTGGGCGTCCATAAACATTTTTTGCGTTCGCCAAAATCAGAACCCTCTTTTACAACGTATGGTTTAATAGGTATGTCTTATTCAAATCGCCAAGTAGCGAATTTAGGATGAATAGAACCTTATCTATCCACCTTATGACCCTGCTCGACAAGGGTCAACAATAAGCGCTACGGTAACTACGTTTTAAGGTAAAAAATCGTGCTCGATAAAAGCAAAAAAACAGGCGACAGTAACTTTTCTGAACAAGAGATTGCGCGCTTCGATGCGCTGGCTGACTCTTGGTGGGACCCAGAAGGCAAATACAAAACCGCGCTGGATTTTAATCGGGCAAGACTAAACGTTATAAAAGCACAAATAGAAAATCATTTCGGTCAGGGCAACTTGCCTCCCGATTATTCCGCCTTATCAGTGATAGATATTGGCAGTGGCGGTGGGCTAATAAGCGAACCGCTAGCAAAATTAGGCGCTCAAGTTACGGGAATAGATGCCAGTGCGGTGAGCGTAGAAGTGGCAAGGCGCCATGCTCAAAATACAGGAGTAAAGGTAGACTATCAGCATAAACTCTCAAGCGAGGTAGTAGAAGAAGGTCGGCAATATGATGTGGTAATTAACGCCGAAGTTGTTGAGCACGTGCCTGACCAGCAGCAGCTTATGCGCGAGTGCGCAAGTTTGGTTAAGCCGGGTGGCCTCCTGATTTTGGCGACGCTGAACCGCACGCTGAAAAGTTATGTTGTTGCCATAGTGGGAGCGGAATACGTAATGCGCTACTTACCAATAGGAACCCATGACTGGAAGAAATTTGTTAAGCCCTGCGAATTAAAACGCTGGATTGGAAATGAGTTTACCCTTAAGTATCAGGTCGGTATGAGGCTAAACCCACTTAAAGGAGAGTGGCTAACCACTTCGAGCCTAGCGGTAAACTACATTCAAGCATATTCCAAACATAAATAAGCGACTATAAGTGTTATTTATGTCCTGTATGTTTAGTGCAAATGGTATGGGTTAACATACTTCATACCTGACGCTATCTTTCTGAATTAACTGACTAATAGTAACTAACTCCGTCGAAAATTTGCCTATACACAGTAAAAGCCTTTATTAAAGATTTCACACAAAGGTTGATCTTTACATGGTGTTTACATAATTATAACAAAGGTCTGACCACAGACCACATATAACCATAATTATGGGACACACTCGATGACACTATATAACCACTTACGCTCTATAAGAATACGCTCTACAAAACCATGGCTCGGTAAATTCGCCGTGTTATTAGCTTTGTTCAGTATGACATTAGGCTTGTCTGGCCAAGCCTACGCTGGCACCTACGCAAAAACCAAGCACCCTATTGTGTTAGTTCACGGTCTGTTTGGGTTCGAAGATATCTTATTTGTTGATTATTTCTATAAGGTACCGCACAAACTTAGCCGAAACGGCGCTGTTGTCTATATCGCAGAGGTCTCACCAGCAAACTCGACCGAAGTCCGCGGTGAACAGTTACTCGATTACATTGATGAAGTTCTGGCGCTATCAGGAGCTGACAAAGTGAATTTAATTGGACACAGTCACGGTGGTCCAACGGCACGTTACGCCGCAAGCGTTGCCCCAGATAAGGTTGCTTCGGTAAGTTCAGTTGCCGGCGTAAACTGGGGAAGCAAAGTGGCAGATGAACTACGAGACGCTTTTTCTGAAGGTTCAGTGGGCGAGGGTGCTGCGGGCGTTGTAGTTAATGCGTTCGCCAATATCATCGAGATTGCCTCTGGGTCAGATCCGCGAGACAAACCTACAGATTCAATCGCTGCGCTTAATTCATTGTCTACGTCTGGCTCTGTTGCTTTCAATCAAAAATATCCAGAAGGGATGCCTACTGCCTACTGCCGCAACGATGGAAAAATGTTGGCTGAAAATGGCGTGTACTATTTCTCGTGGAGCGGAGGCAGAACTTACACCAATGCACTTGATGTAGTTGACCCATTCTTAGCTATTACTGGCACCGCATTCAAAGAGCCAAACGATGGGCTAGTATCGACCTGTAGTTCTCATTTAGGCAAAGTACTTAAAGACAACTATAAAATGAACCACCTTGATGAAGTCAACCAGAGCTTTGGCATAACGCACTGGTTTGAAACCGACCCAGTTGACGTTTTTGTTCGTCAGGCTAACCGACTGAAAGGCTTAGGACTGTAGTGGAGAAGCGTCAATTACGCCGTGTTTTTCCAATACTAGGAGGGCTGCTCGCCCTCTTAGTATTCGGTGCTATTCTTTACAACCAGTTAGCGTCTGAATCCCAAACCTCTAATTCAGAAATTTTCAGTCAACGCTCATCCTTAGGTGAACAAGCGAAAGCCGGAGAATATGAGTTAGAAGGAGGCGGTGCAGTACATCAAGTAACTGATGTAGGTAGTCATCGGGATAGTGACACTGATATTGCAGCTGATCTCATTCCCTTTGAACTCAATTACTCGACCAAAGACGCTTTCGATCGCTTCGTATTTGCACGCACCTCAGAAGTGCCGCAAGCAGTGAAACTTGCCTACACAACCCATGCTCATGAAGTATTCACACTCAGCACGCAAGGTGACGCAATCGACTTATTTGCCCGGTATGTCGATTACAAAGTAGCGCTGTCTTTGGTTGAATTGGACGTCGACCTTGCCAGTCACAGCTTGCAGGATGTGTCGTTTAAGCTAGATGAGCGAGAGGAAATTAGACGAACTTACTTTAATAATACTGAATATCACTATCTGTTTAGTCAAGAAGCGCAGGTAGATGAGGCGGCGCTAGCACGTTTAAGTGTTGCCCAAGAAAACACCTTATCCAGAGACGAAAGAAAGGCCCTTATCGTCGAGTCAATTAAAGCGGGAAACTCCGCCGAACGTGAAGCCTTCCAGCCCACGCTTAATATGCATCGAATAAACGAAATAAAAAACAACCACAGCACTATTAACGATCGCTATAACGCAGTGGCGGCTGAATTTGGTAGCGAAGTTGCAGAACGCTTTTCCAAAACATGGGCACAACAAGCTCAGTGGCAAAACAGAATTGCCGAATACAAAACATTCCGCGATAACTTGGTCCAGCAATCTCTTGATTCAAACGCAATAGAAAAAGCACTGCAAGAGTATCAATCTGCCCATTTTACTGACAATGAAATAAAGCGTCTTAAAGTACTCACAGCGCTGTAGCTGCATCTAGATAGAGCTGGTTCAAGACCTGCAACTGGTTAATTATCTGCGAAAAACACAGAGGTATAACCATAAAGGCGCTGAATAGTATGAGTCATATACAGAGTGATTTGAAAGCGTACTGCACAGTTACTAATCTTGGGTTATTACAATTCCTGACTAATCACCATAAGGCCCGTAATCATCATTATGAAAATCTACGAAACGAAGACTGCGCCCAACCCACGTCGAGTACGAATGTTTTTGGCTGAGAAGGGCATTGACGTTGACTACGTTCAGGTCGACATTCAAAAGGGTGAAAATCTAACTGCGGAAATGCGCGCGAAGAACCCGCTGGGAAAGATACCTATTTTAGAGCTTGATGACGGCACCTGTATTGCCGAAACCGATGCCATTTGTACGTATTTTGAAGCACTGCAGCCAGAGCCACCGCTAATGGGAACAACGCCCGTTGAAAAAGCGACTATTTCTATGTGGCAACGACAAGTAGAGTTCGCGTTTATGATGCAAATTGGTATGTGTTTTCAACATACTACAGGCTACTTTAAAGATCGTATGACGCCAGTTCCTGAATTCGGTAAGGAAGCGGGTATCAATGCGTCGAAATATTTGAACATTTTAGAGCGTCGACTTGGTGTTAAAGAGTTTATTGCTGGTGACACCTTTTCTATTGCTGATATAACCGCATTATGCGCTATGGATTTCGCCCGAGTGGTAAGAATTCGTATGACTGACGAGCATGTCAATCTGGCGCGCTGGTATGAGGCGGTAAGTAACAGAGAGAGTGCAAAAGCCTAATGATAGATTTATACACCGCAGCCACACCGAACGGTTGGAAAGCGTCGGTAGCGCTTGAAGAAATGGGGCTTGAATACACCGCCCATGCCGTAAACCTGATGAAGGGAGAGCAGAAAACTCCTGAATTTTTGGCGATGAACCCCAATGGCCGCATTCCTGTGATTGTGGATAGAGAAGCCGATGGTCACATCGTGTTTGAGTCTGGCGCTATCATGATATATCTCGCAGAAAAAAGCGGTATGTTTTTACCCTCCGACGCAAAGCGAAAAAGCCAGGTTTTACAGTGGGTCATGTTTCAGATGGGAGGCATAGGCCCAATGATGGGCCAAGCTAATGTGTTCCACCGTTACTTAGAAGAAAAAATTCCGGTGGCGATAGCACGTTATCAAAACGAAGTACGTCGCCTATTCACCGTGCTAGATGGGAGGCTAGAAAATCGAGAGTATTTGGTCGACGACTACAGTATTGCTGACATGGCGAACTGGTGTTGGGTGCGTACCTATGAATGGTCTGGTGTAAGCATAGAAGGGTTAGACAACTTAACCCGTTGGAATAACAGTATTGAAGCGAGGCCAGCCGCACGGCGTGGAGTGGAAGTCCCGAATAAAATTGACAGAGAAGCACTGATCAAAGGGGCTAAAAATGTTGTTACGAAATAGCGCTTTTAACTGAGTCGACAAACCGGTTGAGCCATCCCGATGCCATGCTAGGTTTGTAAACAAGTTCGAAGTGCTCCGTATGATAAAAGTCATAACCTAATACATCGACGCTAGTAAGGTTATGGCTTTTTGCTATGAAGTCAGGCACGTAGGCCAAGGCCAGTCCTTGTCGAACAATAGATATCAGCGTGCCAAAATCATTACATCGATAGCGAATTGAGCGGGGCACTTTGAACGAGGCGGTAATCAGTGGCTAAGTGAATCGAAACTGACATTCGTTGAGTTGCTGTTTAAACGTCGCTGATGGCTTTAATATGTTCAGGGCCGATACCACAGCAGCCCCCGATGATAGTTGCGCCAGCAGCTACCCAAGTCTTAACGTATTCAACATAGCGGGCGGGGGTTATATCGTCACGTATTTCGGAAAGTAGCGCGTTGGCCGCGTGTGTACGTTTTCTCTCAGAAAAGCTATTTGCATAAGCGCCAATATTAATCGAAGTATTTAAACTTCGCGTTATTGAAATAGCGTCTTCCATCTCTTCCGGCTGCGAGCAATTGAAAAGTACGCTTTGTACTTCGCTCAATATTGGCGCTATCTCACTTAGCGGCTCACCAGAGCGCAATGTCACAGGCTCGTTAGATGTTTCTCGATTACTAACGGAGAATGACAGCCATAAAGGCAGTGAAGAGTGCTGTTTTATAAGTGATACCACGGCTTCAGCTTCTTCTACCGAACTTGCAGTTTCAATCAACCAAACATCAACATAGGGCTCCTGGGCTTTAATAAGCGGGGTGAGAATGTCGGCTACACGGGTTGCATCAAATAAATCTGGGCGGTAAGAACCAAAAGCCGGAGGAACGCTACCCGCGACAAATCGCTTATTGTCACCATCGCTCTTTAGTGCGTTTACTGCGCCTCGAGCGAGTTCGGCCGCATTCTGAGCGAGAGTAAAAGCCTGCTCCCTAAATGTATTTTCCCCAATATGAAAAGGTACAAGCGCATAGGCGTTAGTGGTAATAACGCAGGCACCAGCTTCAAGAAAACGTTTGTGCACATCACTTACTAATTCAGGTGTTTGCATTAGTGCCAGTGCTGACCACTCTGGCTGCTTAAAGGGCGCACCTGTCTTTTTCAGCTCTCGCCCCATGCCGCCATCTAAAATTAAAATGTCATGCATTCCTTCTTTCATGCTGCCCAAAGCCAAACCTTTTGAGATGTTAGATGATTAGTAATAATTTGCCTGAAGGGCTAGGTTTGCACTTCCAATGGATTGCGCTTTTCTGCCTACAAGACCTTCGCTTATGTGTACCTGAGCAAGGCCACGCATATCAAGCGTCTCCATCGCGCTTTGCGTATGCGCGACCAATGCGTTTTTGACATCATCAGGAATTGCGCCATCTATGATTACGCCGTCTAGGTCTAACAAGCTCATTGCACATTGAGTCGCAAAGGCCAATCCTCTGGCGGTGTCGCTTAACCAGTCTTCTATTGAGCGCGTGTCACAAGACCAGTGGGATGGCGATTCATAAATATGCTGACCGTTGTGCCCAGCGTCGTTTAGCTTTCTTTCCAGCAAATAAAGTGAAGACTGGGTTATTAGCTGGCTTTGTGTACTGCCATTGTAAAAGGGTAAAGAGCCAATGGCCCCAGCGTTGCCTGTTTTTCCATTAACTAACTGGTTATTGAGTACCAGGCCACCGCCTAAGAATGTGCCAACAAAGATGTAAAGAAAACTATTGTAGTTTTGGGAATTACCGAAAGACATCTCTGCGCTGCACGCTGCTCCAGCATCATTTTTTATAAAAACAGGCAGTGATAATAAATCTTCCAACGCCGCCTGTGGATTAAACTCTCTCCACTCTTCCAATTCATTTTTTGGGGCGCCGGCTTCTTCTGCCCAACTCCAAATTTCGAAGGGCATAGCAACGCCTAAACCTCGGATTAGGCGCTGTTGGTCGGTATCCAAATTTTTAATGAGTACATTGAAAGCACGTTTTGCAAAGGTAAGCAGATTGCTTACGGTCGGGTAGGCAAACTTCTCGTGAAGTGTTGCTCTTACATTGCCTTTCAAGTCGAGTAACGTCATATCGAAACTTCGTCGACCTACTTTCAGTCCTATACCAAACGCGCCGTTTTCATTGAGACCAAACGGCACCTTGGGCTGGCCTACTCCGCCTTTGATTGGCTTTAGTCGCCTTACCAGGCCGTCAGCCTCTAGTTTTTTAATGATCACTGTCGCTGATTGTGCAGACAGCCCCGTTAACTGTGCTATTTCAGCTTTAGGCAATGAAGAACGTTGGCGAATTAGGGTAAGGATATCCCGTTCATTCGCTGAGCGGCTATCAAGCAATGTAGGTGCTTTTTGTGATGGCAGGTGAAAGGCCGATTCAGTATTCAATGTATTTACAATCTATCGTTTTAAGAAGCTAGAGTGTAATAACAACCTAGCCGTGTATCAAATTTAAGAGATGGTGTAGGTACTTGTTCAGACATAACTTTATTCGACAGTACTAGGTCAACCCTATCACACCCATTGATTTTTGCGCAAAAGGTTAAATCAATTAGGTTGATTTAATTGGCTATTTCGACAATACTATGCCCCAATTAATTAACGATTCGTTAACCTTGCGCGAACTGTGCATAGGTAAGCTGCAATTTTTAAATTCTGTTAAGTGAGGCTGGTATGAAGATTTTATGTTTAGGTGAAGTGCTAATTGATATGTTAAGCCAAGGTGCTGCGCCCAAAGATGGCAACATACCAGCAATGAAACCTTTCCAGCCCTACGCGGGTGGTGCACCTGCTAATGTGGCAGTCGCTGTAGCTCAGCTAGGTGGTGAGAGTGCGATGGTCTCGAAAGTAGGTGACGATACTTTTGGCGCGTTTCTTAAAGAAATGCTAGAGCACTACAAAGTAAACACTGACTTCGTGTGGACTACACAAGAAGGTAATACGGCTTTGGCATTTGTAAACTTGGATGCAGACGGCGAACGCTCTTTTGATTTTTATGTTGATAATGCCGCGCATAAACATATTTCAGAGCAAGATTTGTCGACGATAGATTGTGATAAAAATACAGTGCTTCATTTTTGCTCAGGTTCTATTTCAGGCCCTGAACTTATTCCTGGTACCGAGTTTATTCTGAACAAGGCGAAGGAAAACGGCATGATGGTGTGTTTGGATATTAACTATCGCCCAGCGTTTTGGGATGACACAGCGAATGCTCCGTCACGTATAGATGAAGCTGCAAAGAAAGTGTCTGTTTTAAAGGCTAGCCGAGAAGAACTCGCAGAGCTATATGGCGAAGAAAATGCTGATACAAAAGTTCAGCAATGGCTTGATAGCGGCGTTAAAGTTGTATTGCTAACTGATGGTGGTGAGCCTATTCACTATATTACCAAGTCGTTTAGCGGCACGTTAGCGTCACCTAAAATGGATGTAAAAGACACGACGGCAGCGGGTGACTCTTTTATTGGTGGCTTCTTATATTTCCTATCTACAAAAGTGAAAAGCGCTGATGACTTCGACGCATGGGCGGAGAACTTCGAGAATGTAAGCGAAGCTACGGAATTTGCTATCCGCTGTGGTGCTTACACGGTAACGCAGTATGGTGCATTTAGCGCATTGCCAACGCAGGCTAACATCGCTAAATAAGTATCGATTATCTTAAGATAAACAAAAGGGTTCAAAATGAACCCTTTTTTCTTCAATAGCTGCGCACCGGCAAAGGTGGCGTCAGCTGATGTATTGGAGGCTTAATGCTTATCCGCTCTACTTTGGAACTTGCGTTCCTCGGTGTTTACCTTAATCCATTCGCCAGTGCTGATGTATTCAGGCACCTGTACAACCAGTCCGGTTGAAAGCGTGGCAGGCTTGGTTCGAGACGTAGCAGAGGCGCCTTTAATAGATGGGTCTGTCTCAACAACTTCAAGCTCTACGCTCATTGGCAAATCTAACGCTACTGGCACTTCACTTACGATAACCACCTGAATACCGTCGGTGTCTTCATTAATAAATAGCGCCTCATTTTCAATACTTTCTTTGTTCAAGTGATAAGGCGTGTAGTCTTCCTTATCCATGAAAATGTATTCGTCACCATCAACATAAGAAAACATTGCCGGACGACGAATTAAATCAGCCATATCTAATGTGTCTGAGTCTTTAAATGTTTCGTCGTACTTAGCACCTGTGACGACGTCATACATGCGCATGCGATAAATGCTGCCACCTGCACGACCTTGGGGTACAGAACGTTCTATGTCTCTAACTATGCAGGTCTTACCGTCAAATACCACGGTGTTATTCTTTTTGATTTCACTAGCCTTCGGCATGGCGATTTCCTATTTTTGTTCTCTTCAGGCAATCCGCCCGAGGTCATCTGTAAAACTTCATTTTCAGCGATTTTTTCTTACTTAGGAAGTATTTTTACGTGCTTAGTTTTCGATTAACGCTTTAACGTTGGTTAGCGTGTCAGCTTCGGCGGCGGGTTTATCCCAACGAATACGGTGAATGCGAGGGAAGCGCAGCGCTACACCCGATTTATGTCTTGAAGAAGGATGGACCGCGTCGAAAGCCACTTCTAACACCAGATCTTTCTTTACCTCCCGCACAGGGCCAAAGCGTCCCACTGCATTGCGCCGTACCCAGTTGTCTAGCTTCTTAAGTTCTTCGTCGGTAAATCCAGAATATGCTTTTCCTATTGGCAGAAGCTGGTTGTCTTCCCATGCACCGAACGTGTAATCGGAATAGAAGCTCGATCGTTTCCCGTGCCCTCGCTGCGCGTACATCATTACCGCATCAACCACCAGCGGGTCGCGCTTCCACTTGAACCATTGCCCTTTGGGACGGCCGGGGATGTACTTGCTATCTAAGCGCTTTATCATCAACCCTTCCACCGCGCGATTTTGACAAACGCGGGCATGAAGTTCACGAAGGCTTTTGGGAGAGCTCGCAGAAAGGGTTTCCGATAAAAACAAGCGCTCGCTTTTGTTATGGTTAAACCATTCGTGGAGCGCCTGGCGACGTTCCTTCAACGTTTTCTCAGTTAAATCTTTGCCATCTAGCACCAAGGCATCGTAGACAATAAGTCCAACAGGTGAAGACGCCTGCAGTGCTTTACTTGGCTTTTTCTTGTTGAGGCGTTGCTGAAGTGCATTGAATGTGTCGACATTCGGCTGTGAAGCCATAGCGTCATAAGCGTCGCCTTTTACGTTATGAATAACCAGTAGTTCACCGTCTAGCACCATATTTCCTTTTACCGTTTCAAGTAGGTCGGGAAAAGAATGGCTAATGTCATCTCCTGTGCGTGAGAAAAGCGCCTTATCCGGCGTGTCTTCATTTGTTGTTTGCCCTTTTTTGTTATCGTTCTGGTCTTTTCTTGTGGCGCATTTACTGGCAATAGGCTCCGATTTAACAGCAAGCTGAACACGAATACCGTCGTACTTGTTTTCAATTTGCCACGTGTTTTCCTTAAAAGCATCAATATCGCTGTCCTCAATAGGGTGGGAAAGCATCACGGGGTGGAAAGTAACTGCATTTTCAATGTCAGGTTTGTCAGCTTTGCCTTCTAACCAAGCAAGCATGTCGGCGTAAGGTGGTGTAACCGCGTGCCACAGGGTTTCAATTTCTTTGATATCTTTATTGCCATAATCGGCCAGTATTTGTTTAATGGAGCGAGCCGACACGCCTATGCGCAATCCGCGGGTGCCAAGTTTCAATAAAGCCCAGCGCTGTGCAGGGGTCATTATCGTCAGGTAGTTGGCTAGCGTTTCCGACACCTTCTGTTTACTCACAGACGCAAAGGTTTCTACGACTTCAGTAAGACTTGGAAGATTATCCGTAGGTTCACTGTAAGGCCATAAATGCGCCACGGTTTCGCTAACCTCTCCCACATAATCGTAGCTCATTGCAAAAAGCGCAGAGTCAGTGTGTTCGGTAATGAGCTTTTTCACAGTGTTACGCTTAAAAAAATCGAATCGCAACGTACCGGCCATAGCGGCTATAGCCCAGCCACGATCAGGGTCAGGTGTGTTGGCAATGTAATCAGCAATGAGTTGCGCTTTGGCTTTGTTTCCCGACGTGTAATAAAGTTGCTCAAGCAAGTTACTAAATGCTTTCATTAGTCGCCTCCTTGCTCTTCTTCATCGTAGCCGACAAGCGATAATGCCCTAGCTTTGAACCCCATTTTTTCAGCTTGATACATTAACGCGTCTTCTCTACCGTGGGTCACCCATACTTCTTTGGGATTCACTTCTTCAATGGTTTGTAATAATTCTGGCCAATCGCAGTGATCGGAAATAATAAGCGGTAGTTCGGCATTTCTTTGCTTCGCACGGGCGCGAATTTGCATCCAGCCAGACGCCATAACAGGGCGCACATTGGGTAAGCTTCTCGACCACCTGTCGGCCAATGCCGAGGGGGGCGCTAATACAATCTCACCTGCCAGTGCTTTTTTATCTGCGACGTCGGATACAGGAATTAAAGCGCCTAGACTTATTCCAAGCTGTTCATATAAATCGCATAGCTTTAGCTGCGCACCATGTAAGTAGATGGGCTTTTCGTACCCCGCTTCACGTAGCGCTAAAATAACCCTCTGGCATTTCCCTAGGGCATACGCACCAACAAGGTGGCATCGTTCGGGAAAAACACGTAACGAGTGAAGGAGCTTATCTATTTCGTGCTCTATAGGTGGATGTTTAAATACAGGAAGGCCAAAAGTGGCCTCGGTAATCAATACATCGCAAGGGACAACTTCAAACGGCGGGCAGGTAGGATCGTGGCGACGTTTGTAGTCGCCGGAAACTACAACGCGATAACCTGCATATTCGATAAGAATTTGGGTAGAGCCTAAAATATGCCCGGCGGGGAAAAAAGTGACCGCAACGTCATTAAATGTCACTGACTTACCTAGCGTTATGGCGTGTTGGTGTGTTGCCATTTCATCGCCGTAGCGGGTTTTCATAATGGCCAGTGTTTCTGCGCTGGCATAGACACTGTGGTGGCCTGCGCGCGCATGATCAGCGTGTCCGTGAGTGACCAGTGCTGTGGCCACTTCATTCATCGGGTCAATATAGAATTCACCCGGCTCGCAATACAGGCCAGTGTCGTCAGCTTTAAGCCATGTTGATGGATGCACTACACATAATTTCCACGAAATAAACAATGCTCTTACTACGTAGTGAGTACCTAAAATCGACCATTTGATATTCGTTCGTTGAGGATTTTTTCGAACTGTAAAGCGCTTAAGCACTTTGTTTGTCGCAGTAGATATGGACTTGGATACAGCTTCGGAAGAGGCACTTTAAAAGTCTCTCACATTACATGTGCGGTTGAATCAATGGAATACTTTCCTTGATGAGAAGTAACACTGATAAGGATGCTGTAGTCTTATAACGTGCTATTCGAGATACCTATTGTACAACCTCAAGTTGTTGGGCTTCTGATGCTGTTGCCTCGAGCGTCGCTTCGGAGAGGTTTGGATTATTAAGTTTAAGTACGGTTCTCTCTGAAAGCTTCAGCGCTTTTTCAATATCTTTAAAACTAATGTACTTTTCAAATAACGCGGCGAAGCTTCCGTCTTGTCGAGCAATATTTAATCCCCGTTCTATGCGCTGCGCTAATTCAGGTTTCGATTGTGAAACGAAGAAGAACATGTAAGACGGGTAATACAATAAAACTGAAGGCTCTATGATAATGTCTGGGTCGTTTAGTGATTTCGCCTCTACCACCGCCTCATGAGCCGCACGTGGAAAGTAATCAATTCTACCAGCCTTTAAAAGCTCAATGATAATGTCGTAATTACTGGTTCCTAACGTAGTAAATCCGTTGTGCTCTAGAATCTGAAAATCGGGCCAGTCGTGACCTTGACCTGCAATAAACCGCTTTAGGTCAGGCGCGCTACGAACATTGTTAAACTCACGTAGAGTACTTTGGCGGATCAAAGAGACGCGATAGCCCATGATTCCGTTCAATAGAGGAACCCGCACCGGAATGGCTTGCTGTTCACGTAGTTTTGACGTCACTGTCCAAAACACGTCAATTCCCCCTTCTTGGTTTAGTTGGCGCAGAACGCGTTCTTGAACCAAATTGCCGCTACTCTCTACGAGATATGTTGGTTTAATAGGGTCTTCTGTTTTGCTAAGCGCTAATTTAAGTAATGCAGAGTAATAGGCATGAGAGGCATAGTCGAGCTCACTACTTTCGACTATCTTAACTTCGTAACCGCTAGGGGCGAGCTGTGATGTTTTCGCACTGTCCAATACACTTCCAAAAGCTTGTTGACAGAAAAGGTGCCAAATTATCATCACCGCTACTATTGAAAATAGCCCTACTCGACGTCGATTTTGTATCATGCCTTTTTACCTCAATGGCTAAGGAAAAGCCATTGGACCTGCTAACCTTTAACATTGAGTAAAGCTTAGCAGGCCCACTTATTTAGGTTACGTTTACCGTTCAGTATAGACACAATTTTCAAGATGCAAGCGATATGGCGTTAGGTGAGCTGCTCTATTTCGTCCTGTTTCAATTTTTGCTTTTTGTGAAAACTGCGCAAATACATTTTTCGCCATAGGGCTTCAAAGGGACCTTGGTTGAAGTGCTTAGTAATGGCGTTCGCCAAAATAACTTGTACTGCGGTGAAGGCGATGGTGACTGGAAGCAAATCAAGCAACGTTACGCTGTAAATAAAGTTTGGAAAATAAGCGGGCATGACGATGCGAAATAGCACAGCGAGTGCTATTGATTGGGTTAAGTAGAGGGTGAACGCAACTTTGCCACAGTTTATAAGCGACTGATACCACCACGCCGCAGTATGTCTTATGTTTATCAATAGGTGAGCGTATACCAAAGCGCAGAAAATGGCTGGAATGCTAGTGAACATGGGAATCACATCTAATGTTACCTGTTCGAATAAAAATTGCGGAAGTGCAGTAATGATGGATGTGACGATAGCAACCAATACTAACTTCTTAAATATCAGTGACGAGAAGCCGTGATTGAAAAAGCCTGCCCTATACAAATAAGCGCCAAACATCATAAGCCCCATAGACTGCCACAGCATAGTGAATGGCGCGACAATAACCGTAGACAGCATAAATGACGCTTGAATACCAAGTTGCGTTAAATAGCCGCTTTGCCACAAGGCCACTTCTTCGTTAAATGTTTCACTGGGTCGTGTTGGCAGTTCAGCCCCCATGTCGAACACAAACGCCATGACGAGCCCACCAACTAACATAATTGCGCTTCCCACAATAAGGTAATGAATACTTTTCTTTTTGAGTTCATCTTGAGGGAGCGTGAAGTGTTTTAAAATAAAAAATGCGCACAGGCTGTAATAAAGCAAAATGTCGCCGCTGAAAATAAATACGCCATGCAGTAGCCCAAATACAAACAGCCACTTAAGTCTGGCTTGTGAGAAATCTAAAAAATGGTGTCCGCGCTTTTCGCAGGACTCAAATTGAATTGCCAGACCTGCACCGAACAGCAAGCAGAACAGAGAACGAAATCGTCCATCCAAAAACAGCGTGTTAAAAAGTGAAATAACCGTGTCTGATAATAACGGCTCTTCAAAAAATGCATAGTTAGCGTAACCGTTTTGGTGAAACGTAATGTTCATGAATAAGATGCCAAGAATGGCTAAACCTCTAACGGCGTCTATTGAATGAATTCGCATGTACGGTCCTTGTAAGAAAATCGCTAATTCGTGAAGCATAAGAAGGTCAAAAACTCTGCGCTGAAGTTTACGCTAAGAAAATGCATAAGGTCGAAGTGAAAAATGTATCTAAACATTAAACGCGCTGAGGATGATTACATTGTGCATCTATCGTAAGGCGTGACAAGTAAACCTAACCAAGGTTTTGCCGTATAAGTGCTAAAAGTATTAACAAGAACCATCGATGACTCCACTTCCTTCAGTCTTTGCCCATTGGTTTGAACAAAAAGGCTGGCAACTACGCGATTATCAACACACCATGCTGGTGGAGAAAGACCAGCATGACTGTACATTATTGATTGCGCCAACCGGCGCTGGCAAAACCCTGTCTGGCTTTTTACCTAGCCTAATCGAACTTGCTGAGATGTCGAAAAACAGCGAACTTGCAGAGACATTTGGTATGAGCGAGCTTGCTGAGACATTTGGTATGAGTGAACTTGCAGAGATGTCGGAAAACGGGGAGCTTGTTAAGAAGACCGGAACCAGTGAACAAGCCGAAACAAAAGCAATAAACAAGCAGGCAACAAAAGGAAAAGAAAAGGATGGGTTCAACGGCCTACATACCCTTTACATATCGCCGCTGAAAGCACTCACGCAAGATATTCATCGTAATTTGTTACAGCCCATTGAAGAGATGGCGCTGCCGATAACGGCAGAAACACGTACTGGCGACACGCCTTCTCATAAGCGCCAGCGTCAACGTAAAAAGCCGCCAAACATACTGCTTACCACACCAGAATCGCTCATGCTGATGTTGAGCTACGCCGATGCCGATAAGCTTTTTGGCAAGCTTAAACGCGTGATCATCGACGAAACGCACAGTTTAATGGCCAACAAGCGCGGAGACTTTCTTTCACTCGCCCTCGCGCGGTTAAGCGTTCTATCACCGCATTGTAAGCGTATTGGCTTATCAGCCACCGTGGCATTTCCCGAAACGCTAGGTGCGTGGCTGGCTGGCAGTGACGGTGTAGCTAATATTGTAAAAGTGAAAGCGGGTGAAAAACCTAAGGTGGAAATGCTGCACTCTAAAGCGCGCATGCCTTTTGGCGGCTTTATGGCTCGCTACGCCATCGATGATATTTACCAGGCCATTGAAAACGCCAAAACCACACTGGTTTTTGTGAATACGCGAGCTCAGTCAGAGCTGTTGTTTCAAATGCTGTGGGAGGCAAACAAGGCTGCGCTACCCATTGCCCTTTATCACGGCAGCTTGAGCAAAGAGCAGCGTCGTAAGACCGAAGCCATGATGGCAAGCGGCATGCTGAGGGCAATTGTATGTACGTCGGCCTTGGAGTTAGGTATCGACTGGGGTGATGTAGACAAGGTCATACAAGTTGGCGCACCTAAAGGTGTAAGCAGGCTGCTGCAAAGGATAGGGCGAGCAAACCACAGGCTCGACGAGCCAAGTGAAGCGTTGCTCGTACCGGCAAACCGTTTTGAAGCGCTGGAATGTCAGGCGGCGATCACCGCTATTGAAAAAGGGGAGCTAGACGGGGAAAGCCCACAGCCAGGGGCACTGGACATTGTCCCGCAATTTATATTGAACTGCTTGTGTAGTAGGGCTGATAGCCCAGATACCTTGTATCAAGAGATACTTACCGCCACGCCATATCAAGGGTTGGATAGAGATGATTTCGATAAGCTGTGGCAGTTTACTCAAGACGGCGGCAGTGCGCTTAATGCGTATGAGAGATATCAACGCCTCACAAAAAACGACGATGGCACTTACTCGCCAGCGAATCGGCGGGTTATTCAACGGCACAGACAAAATATCGGCACAATCGTTGAAGCGGGTCGGCTTAAAGTAAAGCGTATACGAAGAGGAAATCAGGGCAAGATAATTGGTGAAGTAGAAGAGTATTTCGCTCAGCAGTTAACGCCCGGAGACACCTTCTATTTTGCAGGAGAAGTATTGCGTTTTGAGGCTATTCGCGACATGCAGCTACACGCTAAGCCTGCAAAAGCAAAAGAGCCGAAAATACCAAGCTACGCGGGTGGTCAAATGCCGCTATCTACTTACTTGGCGGAAGGGGTACGGGCAATTTTGGCTACTCAGAAATCATGGAGAGCACTGCCTGCACAGGTACAAGAGTGGCTTAAACTTCAACAGGCGTTTTCTCAATTGCCTAGTCCTGACAACGTGCTTGTAGAACAATTTCCGTTTAGACAGGCGCACTATACCTTGTACTACACCTTCGACGGACGCAAAGCGAACCAAACCTTAGGTATGTTGCTAACGCGACGAATGGAAAAAATGGGCATTAAGCCTTTAAGCTTCAGCGTGACCGATTACGGATTATCGGTGGCTTCAGTAAACGCCATCACACAAGGGCAGCTCCAGCAGCTATTCCAGCCAGATATTTTAGGGGACGAGTTAGAAGACTGGATGTTGCAGGCACCTATGCTTAAGCGCTCGTTCAGGCAAGTGGCGGTGGTGAGTGGGCTCACTGAACAGCGCTATCACGCCAGCCAAAAAACCATGAAGCAGGTCACGTTCTCCACGGACCTTATTTACGATACGTTGCGTGAACATGACCGCGACCATATCTTACTTAAAGTAGCGCGGGCCGATGCAGAACGTGAGCTACTTGATTTACGGCGACTCGCTAATTTACTTATTCGCTACGTGGATTCAACGACACTGGTAAACCTTGAAAAACCGTCGCCCATGGCCATTCCAATAGTGCTGGATGTGCGTAGTGAACAAGTGAAAGGCGCTGGAGCACAGGCGATCATCGAGCAAGCTAATTTATATGCAGAAGCTGAAATCATGTTAGATGAAGTTCGTGCATTGTTATCAGGGGCTAGCGTTGAATAACGTGAAGATAAACACGACCTGTAGGCTTCGCTTTAATACCTTGGCGATGTACTTCACGCCTGACACCTTGCTCAACTAACAAGAGCGGTCAGAATGCGGAAGCTTGAAGCGTAGTCCCGCAAAATTAACGAGCGGTTTCAAACCGATAATAAAAACTCACAAACGAAGAGCAAAAGAGGAAATTTTGGCAATAAGCGATGCTTGGCTAACCGAAAAAGTAAGCCAGCGCCACATCACTATTACAAAATATGCAGACTACTTGTGGCTGTTAGACGCGCGCGGTGTGGCGTATTTACCCGCATGCGATTGGCTTATAGTGTCTGATCTCCACTTAGAAAAAGGCAGTTATTTACGCAGTTATGCGAACCCGCTGCCGAGTTTAGATTCCACTGCCACGTTAACGCGGTTAGAAAGTATCATCGAAGATTACAAGCCACTGCGAGTTATCAGCTTAGGTGACAGCTTTCACGATAAACACAGCATGTCGCGCATGACCACTGAGGACCGTCAGCACTTATGCAGATTAGTTGATAGTGTGAACGAGTGGATGTGGGTAGAAGGTAATCATGACCCAGATTTACCCGACGGCATACCGGGTACGCCGTGTTTTGAAATAGTGTTAGATAATATAGTATTTAGACACGAAGTAGAAACGAGTGAAACTCGTGCTCAGGTTATTGGCCATTATCACCCCAAAAAGCGCACAACCATTACTCGCCGCCGTTACTCAGGCAAATGCTTTACTAACAACGAAAATGTATTTGTGATGCCAGCCTTTGGTCAGTTCACTGGTGGGCTAGATATAGATGAAGAGGTAATGCTAACGCTTCTGCCTAAACGCTCACGACAGGTATTCATGCTCTACGACAACATTATTTTTAAAGTGTAACCACAAAATTGGGGTCAGAGTACATTTCCACCGCGGCAGAATTAAAAAAGGGGTCAGAGTACATTTTGTGACATAGATTTGTCTCGGAAAATGTACACTGACCCCATTGTTTCAAATAATGTACTCTGGCCCCATTATTCGGGTTAGTCGCGCCAGCGCTTGGTTAGTTCGTCGTAGGCGTCTATGCGGCGGTCGCGGAAGTAAGGCCAAATGCGCTTCACCTGTTCGGTACGTTCCATATCAAGCTCTACGGTTAGCGTGGTTTCACCTTCAGCTTCGGCTTTGGCCAAAATCTCACCTTGCGGGCCTGCTACAAAGCTTTGTCCCCAGAACTGAATACCTGGATCACCTTCAACAGGTGACGCTTCAAATCCAGTGCGGTTTGCCACGATAACCGGTACTGAGTTTGCCACAGCGTGAGAGCGCTGAATGGTTTCCCATGCACCATGCTGACGGGTACGTTCTTCTTCTGTGTCAGTTAAATCCCAGCCGATTGCGGTAGGGTAGAACAACAAGTCCGCACCTGCCATCGCCATTAGGCGCGCCGCTTCTGGATACCACTGGTCCCAACACACCAATACGCCAAGTTTACCTACGCTGGTTTCAATAGGCGTGAAGCCCATATCGCCCGGTGTGAAGTAAAACTTCTCGTAAAAGCCTGGGTCATCAGGAATATGCATTTTACGATATTTGCCCGCAATTTCTTTACTGCGGTCGAACACGACTGCGGTGTTGTGATACAAACCTGAACCGCGCTTTTCAAATAAAGATGTCACCAACACGATATTGTGTTTTTCGGCTAGTTCACCAAAAAATTCTGTCGCAGGTCCAGGAATTGGTTCAGCCAAATCAAAGGCGTCAGTATCTTCTTGCTGGCAAAAATACAGGGTGCTGTGTAGTTCTTGAAGCAAAATACACTCGCATCCTTCAGCGGCTAATTTGGCAATTTGCTCGGCACTTTTATTCCAGTTCGTTGCTTTATCGTTATCGGCAACGGCCTGTTGTACCAGACCCACTTTTAGCTTAGCTGGGCGCATGTAATGACACTCCTTTCTTTAAGGTGGTGATAATCGAATCTTTTAATGTATTTGTGGGAACCTGCATGGAAATGCAATGCAAGCTGCCGTATTGTCTTACGAGTACACTGCAATCGATTGGTTCAACAATATGATTGGGATGTGCTCTTTGTACAGTCTCAATGGCTTCTGCGTCTTCCTCTTCACCGTAAACAGGCAATAATATTGCGTTGTTACAAATTAAGTAATTTGCGTACGATGCCGGCAGGCGATCCCCTTCGTCATTTACAATATTAGGCAGCGGCAGATGAAACTGTTCATGCTCAGGCAGCTCAAGGGCGCACTCGTCGCACAACGCTTTCAACCCTTCAAAGTGACTGTCATTAGGACGGTTGTTACACGCCTGGATCACTAGGCCTTTGTTCGGCGTGAAACGCACTAATGTGTCGATGTGACCGTCAGTATCATCGCCTTCTAAATGACCATGTTGCAAAATAGTAACTTTGCTGCAGCCTAGCATATCTTTAAATGCATCTTCGTAAGCGCTTAGCGACATATCACCATTACGCTCAGGGTTAAGTAAACACTGGGCAGTACTTAATAGGTGTCCGTCTTCATCAATTTCCAGTGCGCCACCTTCTGCCACAATTGGGCTGCTGCGAAGTACAGATTTACACATGCTGGCAAGATAACGCTGATTCGCCAGATTATCTTCAGCGGCGTTAAACTTATTGCCCCAACCGTTAAAGCGAAATTCTACCGGCGAGCCATTGCCTTCACTGTCTTTACACGTGATGAAGCCGTAGTCGCGCATCCATGTGTCGTTAAATGAGGCAGGAACAATAAGCACTCGAGCGTTCTCTGGTAAACGAGAATTAAGATCGTCTACGTCACTCGGCGCACATAATAAAATCACACCCGCATCGTTGCGGTTTACTGCAGCAATCACGTTCAGATACGTCGCTCTCGCGTCTTCTAACCATGGAGCCCAGTCGGTTTGCGCATGAGGCCACGCTAACATAACAGCATCAATGTTATGCCATTCAGGCGCCATAGTACGGTTGCCGTGCATAGTAAAATTCCAAATAGCTACGAAATAGGGTTCGGATTATAGCCATGCCTCAGCATGAGACCAAGGCAAATGGCGATGAAATTAATTGGCGGTGACGATTACTTTAAGCCATAAGGAAAACTGAAATGACAGAAAAAAGGGGCAGTCTTTATTTTAAATGCCGCCCACCGTTGAGGTGAAGGGTTTGCCCTGTCACATAGTCACTATCAAATAAATAGTTCACGGCTTTCACGGCCTCTTGCGCCCCCGGTACTATCTCTAACAGTGATTTTTCTAACGCTTTTTGCTTATAAGCTTCGTCATCACCCTCATTGAACATAAGCAAAGCTGGGGCAATGCTATTTACTTTTACCTTTGGTGCTAGCTTCTTAGCAAATGATAGGGTCAGGTTGTGCAGGGCTGCCTTACTTGCCGCATAAGCCATGTGTTTCTCGCTGCCTGTTTCTTGAACGTAGTCAGTCATATGAATAATGTCAGATTGAACGTCGCAATCACAAAGAGCCTTTTCAAGTGCCAAGTTTATGCGGTAAGGGGCAACAGCATGGACCAACATCATTCGTTCAATCAAGCTATGCTTGTCATGGTTATCTTTTTCTTGCGCCCAATCTGACGCGTTGTGGATCACCGCTCGATAGGTTTTACTGATTGCCTTAATCTCATCAATTGCTCGATCAATAGCCGCCTCAGTGCTAAAATCCGCCTGTAAGACTGTAGCACCTTTATCCTCAAGCATTGAAATACTTGGACGAAGTGTTCGATAAGTCACGACAACGTGGTGGCCCTGGTCAAGTAAACTATTGGCCATAGCTAAGCCTAAACGTTGACTTGCGCCTGTAATTAACACAGGTGAATTCAAGATGATGTCCTTCTTTCGTAAAAGGTAACGGTTTTATTATTCTGTGCCAAATGCACAGTCGGTAGCAATGACATTAAATAAAAGTCATGTTGCCAAGTAATCGATCTGTAACGAACTCATGCTCGTACAAGATCAAAAAAGAAGTAACTACGGATAAAGTAATGTTAGCAAAAGAAGCGGTAATTGTGCGCGACGCACTAGACCCCTCTATTTCAGAGCCAGCACAACGTGTACGAGAAGCACTAGAAGCCAAAGGTTTAGAAACACCTATGGTGGCTAATGGTCTTACTGACGAGCAAAAGCGCAAACGAATTGAAAGTGCTATGCGTGACGTAATGGACACGCTTGGCCTTGATCTAACTGACGACAGTTTGTGTGATACGCCCACGCGAATCGCTAAAATGTATGTTAATGAAATCTTCGGTGGATTGGACTACCGCAAATTTCCTAAGATTACTGCCATTGAAAACAAGATGCAGATTGACCAGCCTGTACAGGTATCTGATATAAGCCTGACCAGCACCTGCGAACACCACTTTGTTACTATTGATGGCACGGCAACCGTTTCTTATATTCCAAAAGATACAGTAATCGGCCTTTCAAAGATTAACCGTCTTGTGGGTTTCTTTGCTCAACGTCCACAGGTACAAGAGCGTTTAACTCAACAAGTGTTAGTTGCGTTGCAGACGTTGACCAATACTGAAGACGTAGCGGTGAGCATTAACGCCACGCACTATTGCGTTAAGGCGAGAGGGATCCGTGATACTAATTCATATACGAAAACGTCTGCGCTCGGCGGCCGTTTCCTTACTGATAATGAATTGAAACGAGAGTTCTTTCGGTAGTTGATGGTTGTTTGTTTCGGAACTTTATTCAAGAACTTTAAAAGCCGCTCATGAAGCGGCTTTTTGTTTGCTAACATTTTGCTACGCTTTCCAACGCGCTTTATTTGATAACAAGCTCTGCATCCAGTGAATCGACAATCAAATTGATACGGCCACCAATACCACTGGCCGCCGTTAAACTGAGTACTTTGTTACAGCACCCACAAGATTCATGCTGTTCGTGATACATGTCGCGAACTGTTTCTAGCTGGAAGTCATTTATTGCGCCGCAATACGGGCACATGTATTCCAAAGCACTATCACTTTGCATCGTTTTATCCGTTACCATGTTAAACATATCCATATGACATAAGTCGAATCCCGCTGTGTAATACCTCTGCGTGAAGCAAGAAACAAACCACACACAACAAGAAGAGTGCTACTTCCGCGTCAATCAGTTTGAAAGCCAGTCAAACACAGGCCAAGCTACCAAAGTTATGCGGAAGCTACGTGAACTATCTATTCACTATAAAAAGTATAGTGGGTATTTATTGGTGTGCCTGTGAAAAAATGACTTATTCGATAAGTCACTGGCAGTAAAGATAATTAATTTGGCGACTAAGCTGCGGATAACTTGCTAACCACTTTTCAAACAGCAATTAGCAAGATATGACGAAAGCTCGAGCTCTAATCAGTAAGAAGCCACATTTGTTGAAAAGGCTCAAGCAATAGTGGTGACCCATTCATTTCGACCGTTTCATCAGTTAGCAAATCTCGGCTTGATGCGCCCTTTAGTGTTGCCAAAAGGCTACGCTGAATGGTCTGAGGGTGCTCACTGAAGTTACATATCACAAGAAGCTTGTGACCCTGTGTATTTTCCCGAAGAAAAGCAAAGCAATGATGGTTATCGGCATCTAAAATTTGGGTGCTAGATTGCCCGAAAATCGCATTCTGCTTTCTAATTGCTATCATTTTGCGCAATCCGCTAAACACGCGAAGGCTCGCAGTCTCTGTAGGGTTGGCAGGCGACGTGTTTCCTAGCGCCAATTCCGTATCTGCGCGGGTAACAGCAATTCGGTTTACCCATCTGTCGTCGTGCTTTTTGGTGTCATCAAATCGATAGCTGTAGTCATTAAGCTTGCCTACTTCATCACTTGAGTAAAGTAGCGGAATACCTCCAATGCTAAAGGTGATACCGTAAAGCAGCATCATTCGTTTCACAGCGTCATCAATGCCTTTTGAATCGTTGGAATTAAGCGCGCCTTCTAGCCCACATAAAGAGGCCAGTGAACCACACACACGACAATCGCCGTTAGAAGGGTTTTCAGCAAACGGCACGCCGTTGGCAAAACTTCCTTCAAAACGACCGGTATAAAATTGATTAAGAAAATGGCGGTGATCGAATGCGTTAATACCCAGTTCGTTGGCTACCACGTCGTCGAAGGTCCATCCTATATCGTCGTGGCATCGCACGTAGTTCACCCATGTGCAGTTCTCAGAAATAGAGAAGCTCTTTTTCATTGAGCGCGTAAGCAAACGGGTTTTACGCGTGGCTAACGAATTCCATAGCAGTGCCATTAGCAAAGGGTTGTAGGATAGCTGACACTCATCTTTGTCGATGTACTTAAGTACTTCGTCAGGGTGCACGATGGCTTCTGACTTAAAGACCACGGCAGGCGCTACAATTTGTAAGCAACAGTTGAACGCTTGTATAAGAACATGGGCCTTTTCCTGATTTTCGCAGTTAGTACCAAGCTCTTTCCAAATAAAGGCCAACGCATCTAAACGCAGTGCAGCGCTACCTATATTGGCCAGAAACAACATTTCAGACGTGATAGCGTTAAACACCTCAGGATTACTGTAGTTTAAATCCCATTGAAAGCTGTTAAATGTCGTCCATACCCATTTTTCTATCTGTTCATTAAAGGTAAAGCTACCTCTTCTTACCTGGGGAAATATTTCTCTTAAAGTATGTTCGTACTGATCGGGAATGGTTCTGTCATCGAAAAGGTAGTAGTAGTCTTGAAACTGCTTCTCACCTGCCAGTGCAGCTTTCGCCCAAGCGTGCTCGTCAGAGGTATGATTGAACACAAAGTCGAGAACAAGATTTATTCCCTCTTTCTGAAGTGCTGAAGCAAGCTTTTCCAGGTCTTTAACTGTGCCTAGCGTTGGATTAACCTTGCGATAATCCGACACAGCATATCCTCCATCGCTATCCCCTTTGGGCGCATCGTATAAAGGCATTAAGTGCACATAGGTAACGCCTAAAGACTTAAAGTAGGGAATTTTGTCATGCAAGTCATTCAAAGTGGGGCCCATCAGGTCAACATAGCAGGCCATGCCGACTTGCTGTTCATCGCGATACCAAAGCGGTTTTTTTAACCTTTCATTATCAAGCTTTTTGAGGGCTGGATTACGGTTTTTTAAACCGTCTCTTAATATTTCAACCAGTTTTTGTAAATGAAAGTAGCAGTCATACTGGTGCCCATAAACGTAGGTATATTTGTCAAAAAGACGAGGAAAATGTTCCTTCAAGCGACGCGTAAAAGTTGTTGCATCTTTCTTACGTAGGCCAGATAAATCGGTTGATGCCAAGATTCGGTCTAAACATACACCACTGTCAGCAGCATAGCTCATAGAAAACTCCAAAGTGCGACGCTTAAGTGCGTCATACAACCTATCCTAATTAACAGGTTTACAGGCTTTTTAAATTCTGTTAACTTTTATCTTAAACGATTAAGTTCATTTATCAAGTTTATTACATCGTTATTTTTGACCTACTGAATGCGTGCAATGATCAACGTGTTTTTGTGAAGTTTAGAAGGGCTGAACAAGGCCTTTCATACCGTGCTTGTGAGACAGACTATGCCCAATCATGATCCTAGTAGCAGAATTATCAGATGGCTAACCTACCTAATGTTTATGATGTTTGCGATGACGTCAGACTCGGTAGGCGAGATAATCAAAGAAGTGAAAGTGGCGTTCTCTGTCACCAATGCTCAAGCAAGCTTAATGCATTCACTCCCCATGTTAGGTATTGCCTTATCGGGTCTTTTCCTAGGTTTTTTGGCTGATAAGTTAGGCCGCAAGCCTACCATTATCATTGGTTTAGCGTTGTTTGGCCTTGCATGCTACAGCTTTTTAATTGCTAACGACTTTGTGTTGATTGTTAGTTTAATGAGCTTATCTGGCGTTGCCGTGGGCATCTTTAAAACAGGTGCGCTGGCGCTCATCGGTGATATTTCAACATCGACCAAACAGCACACAGCTACTATGAATGGGGCAGAAGCCTTCTTTGGCGTTGGTGCAATTATCGGGCCTCTTATTGTCGCTTATCTCATTCATCAAGGCGTTGCATGGCAGTGGCTTTATGTAATCGCCGGTGGTGTTTGTACGCTACTTATAATCGGTGCTTTGCTGGTGAAATACCCCGCTTACACTCGCGATACAGCCTCAGGTGAAAAGAAAGTATCGATAGCGCAGAGCTTAAGTTTAGTGAAAAACCCCTATGCTTTAGGATTTTCAGTAGGCGCGTTTTTATATGTCGCCGCAGAAAGCGCCATTTATGTGTGGATGCCGAGTTATTTAGTGTGCGACGCGACTACGCTTAAAGCGACCTATGATTGTTATACTGAAGGCTTCTCTCAGACCCTTGCAATATACTCGGTAACGGCATTCTTTATCCTTCGTGCTGCAGGGCGTTTCGTGGGCATCTGGATGATGTCTCACTTCAACTGGGCATTGGTTCTTATGGTGTTCACTGGTGCTATTGTACTGTGTTTCGGTCTTGGTCTGTGGGGCGGAAAACAGCTTGCGTTGTTTCTATTCCCGCTAACGGGCATTTTTATGTCAGTAATTTATCCTACCTTTAACTCAAAAGGCATAAGCTGTTTCCCAAAACATCAACACGGAAGCGTAGCCGGAGTAATCTTGTTCTTCACCGCAGCAGGTGCGGCTGCAGGGCCTTTCATCATGGGCCTGGTGAGCGACGCCAACGGTGGCGACGCCAAGTATGGCTTTATGGTAGCCACGGGTTTTGCTGCCGTGCTCTTTGTTGGCTTGGTGTATAACTACATTAAGAACCCTACCAAAGAACGTTTAGCGGAAATTGAGGCAAGCGAATACGCCAACTAAACGCAATGCTCGCTCTTTATTCCTTAAAACCGTAACGTGCCGGGCTTGCTCTCGGCACTGGTTTTTCCTCACGTTGTTGTTTAAGCTTCGGTTATTCCTATCAGTTTCTAGTCTAATCACGTTCCATGGATGAGTTAAAACAAGCGCAAGCCCTTTACGACACTCTTGTAGAATTTGCAGTGACCTACAGTTTCCAAATTGTAGGCGCCATCATTATTTTTCTGCTTGGCTGGTGGGTGGCCAATAAAATAGGCCACATGGTTGAAAACCTGATGGTCAGCAGAAATATCGATATTACGCTGAGCCGCTTTACCGGCGGTGCCAGCAAGCTAGTGGTATTGGGTATCGTAATAATTATAGCATTAGGTAATGTGGGCATTAGCGTAACCCCACTTATAGCCGCCGTAGGTGCTGTAGGTTTAGGTGCAGGTTTAGCTATTCAAGGTATGTTGGCCAACTATGCCGCTGGCTTTACCATAATTATTACCCGTCCTTTCGTTGTTGGCGACACTATCCGCGTGCGTGGTGTTGCAGGGGTGGTCGATCAAGTCATGTTGCCCTATACCATTCTTATTGACGAAGACAATGTTCACATCCAAATACCCAACAAACTGATAGTCGGTGAAATCTTGCATAATTCTGCAGAGAACATGTTGATTGAACTTGAAATTGGCGTTGCCTATTCCAGTAAGGTCGATGAGGTAATCGATGTGATTCGCAAGGCTGTTGAAACGGTAGATGGAGTCAGCGAAGAAAAGTCACCCGCCATTGGTGTAGATAATTTTGGCGACAGCAGTATTAACTTTGGTATTCGGGTTTGGGCGCCAGCTGTAAGGCATTTCGAAGTGCGCTATGCACTAAACCAAGCCATTTTTAATGCCCTTCAGCAGCATGATATTGAAATACCATTCCCGCAGCGGGAAGTCAGGATGCTCGACCAATAAAAGTTTGTATCGCTATTGATAAAAATGCCGAATAAGAGAACCCTTATTCGGCATTTTTCTATTACGGCTACGCGATTTTTAGATTTCGTATAGCTCTAGAGGTAAACCGTCAGGATCTTGGAAAAATGTAAAGCGTTTGCCGGTGTATTCATCGGTTCTCACTGGCTCGCATTCAACCCGCTTATTCGTTAGGTGGTTGATCATTTCATCAAGGTTGTCCACTTTGAACGCTAGGTGCCTAAGTCCTTGCGCTTCTGGGCGCGACGGTCTTTGCGGTGCCCCCGGAAACGAAAAAAGCTCAATCTGACTGCCATCAGGTAACGCGAGGTCACATTTGTAAGAGTCTCTGGCTTCACGGTAGTTTTCATCAATAATCGAGAAGCCCAACACGTCCGTGTAAAACGTCTTTGAGCGAGGGTAGTCACTACAAATGATAGCAACGTGGTGAAAGCCTTTCAGCATCTTAATTTCCTTAATATTTATGCTTACGGCATCTCTTGACCGCGAGCAGCCTCAAATAACTTGTACCAGTGCTCTCGACTTAAATGAACATCTTCAGCCTTTTGGCTTGCTTTAATTCTGTCAATATTGGTACTGCCCAAAACGGGCGCAATGTTGGCAGGATGTCGCATCAACCAGGCCAAAACAATCGCTTCAGGCGTAGTTTGATATTCACCTGCAAGTTGAGCCACTAAGTCTGCTGTTGCACGGTCATTACTATTTTCAACTTTTGCACCTGTGTATCTACCTTGTGCCAAGCTTCCCCATGCCTGAAGTTGCACGTTGTTCATCATGCAGTATTCAAGTGTGCCGGGCGCATAACCTGTATCGCGATTAGCAGCACTGTTGGTAGTAATACCGTCTTCTAACCAGTCTCTAAAGCCAAGGCTCATTTCAAGTTGGTTGGCAACAATAGGTGTGGAAAGTGCAGACTGCAGGTAATTAATTTGGTGACCATGCATGTTTGAAACGCCAACATGCTTTATTTTACCTTGCTGCTGAAGCAGCTTCAGTGTACCGGCGACTTCGTCTAGCTCCATAAGTGGATCTGGACGATGCAGCAGCAGTATATCAAGCTGTTCTATTCCTAATCTAGAGAGAATGCCTTCAACCGACGTGTGAATGTGATTTGCTGAAAAGTCGTAACGCTTTGGTCCTAAATCATCCTCAAATCGTATTGCACATTTAGATTGGATAATCATTTTGTCTTTTAATTCGGGCGCTTGCTTGAGCGCTTCACCAAAAACCGTTTCGGCTTTGCCGAACGTATAAATATCAGCATGATCAAACACATTAATATCTAAACTCAGCACAGTATCAATGATGCTTCTTGCTTGGCTTATATCGGCTTTGGTTGCCGGTTTGTCGTTCCAACCGCCACCTAAGCCCATGCATCCATATATTAAGCGGCTTGCGTGTGGAAAGTGTGCATTCATGTCATTTTCTCCCTGTTTGAGAATATCGAGTGGGCAGGGCCTGTATTAGCTCAAGGCTTGTTTTAAAAGCACTGTAATATGGTCCAAGCGATAAGAAAAGTCTGATTAGGCGAGCGTATTTTTACTGTCGACCGTTAGCCTAGCTTGAAGGTTTATGGTGTTGCAGCACCGATAAAGATCATTTTTGCGATGTAGGCGTGTATTTAAATTAATCAGTGGGCTTTTTAAAAGCTGAGTTCAAGGAAAAGAGGGCATATGTTTAAGCAGTTAGTTTCAATGATTATGGCGGGTATGGTGTGTGTGGGCTTGTCTGGCTGTACTGGCGTACCTGACAAGGTAGTGCCGGTTGAAGGCTTTGAGCTTCCTCGTTATTTAGGGAAGTGGTATGAAATAGCGCGCTTTGACCATAGCTTCGAAGAAGGATTAAGCGAAGTTACGGCAACTTATAGCATGCGCGATGACGGAGGGGTTAAGGTAATTAATCGCGGTTTTTCAGTAGAAGAAAATGCATGGGATGAAGCCGAGGGCAAAGCGTATTTTGTAGAGTCTGAAACGACAGGGCATCTGAAAGTATCGTTCTTTGGCCCATTTTACGCTAGCTATGTAATTATGGAGCTAGATAAAGAAGGTTATCAATATGCTTTGATAACAGGCCCAGATAAAGACTACCTTTGGATTTTAGCGCGAACACCTTCTATTTCAGATGAAGTCCGCACCCGTTTACTAGAAAAAGCGACATCGGCTGGGTACGACGTTAGCAAGCTTATTTGGGTAGAGCACGGCGAAGAGAATTCATAGCCACTTTCGAGCGAGTTGTTCTGCGCGCAAAATGGGAATTGTGCTATTATTGCGCGCATCTTCCCCTCTGTTTGAATAAGTACTAAGAGAGACAAGGCATGCAAACGCTCACCATTACTACGCCAGACGATTGGCACCTTCACTTTCGCGATAACGAAATGCTAGCTGAAACAGTGCCTGCAACCGCACGTTGTTTCCAGCGTGCTATTGTTATGCCAAACCTTGTACCACCGGTGGTTAATGCTGAAATGGCCATGGCGTACAAAGGGCGAATTGAAGCTGCGCGACCTAAAGGCAGTAGCTTTGAGCCATTAATGACCTTATTCCTTACTAACCAAACCACGCCTCAAGATATTGTTGATGCGAAGCAAGCGGGCGTTACAGCGTGTAAGTTATATCCTGCAGGGGCCACTACTAACTCTGATGCGGCTGTGAAAGGCATTCAGGCTTTATACCCTGTATTTCAAGCCATGCAAGAGCAAGGCTTATTGTTGCTAATTCATGGTGAAGTGACCGAACATCACATTGATATTTTTGACCGTGAAAAAGTGTTCATTGATACCCATTTAGGGCCTATCGTTGACGCATTCCCTAAGCTGAAAGTGGTGTTTGAGCATATTACAACAGCAGATGCCGCAAGCTTCGTAGCGGGCGCCAGCGAATTTGTTGGAGCCACCATTACCCCTCAGCACTTATTGTTAAACCGCAACGATTTACTGGTTGGCGGCGTACGCCCTCATAACTATTGCTTGCCAGTACTAAAACGCAACACGCATCAAAAAGCCTTGCGCGATATGGTGGCAAGCGGGAACAAAAAGTTCTTCCTAGGCACCGACTCGGCACCTCATGCCAAGCATAAAAAAGAAAATGCTTGCGGCTGCGCGGGTTGTTATAGCGCATGGTCTGCTATTGAGCTTTATGCCGAAGTGTTCGAGCAGCTAGGCGCAATAGATAAGCTTGAAGGATTTGCTAGCCATTATGGCGCGGATTTCTATGGTTTACCGCGAAATACGACTACAATGACATTAGTTAAAGAGTCGTGGACGGTGCCAGAACAAGTAACCCTAGCTGATGGCACCGATATGGTTCCATTTTATGCGGGGCAGACGTTGCAGTGGAAATTAGAAAAGGCATTTCAAGCGTAGTTTTTGTTGTTGTCTGTTTATGTGCCCTAGTGAGCTTTGCTGGTAGGGCACAAGCATTGTCTTATACCTACGTTCACAACTTCCCCAGTACATTCTCGCAAGCGGATACCGATGCTATCGATTTATACTCGTTGGCATTGCTAAAAGCCGCCTCATCGAACATTCGTCTTGAAGCAAAGCCACTTTTTAAATACGAGCCAAGAGAGCCCCAAGTTTTATTCAATCTCATTAGAGATGATGAAAACGAGCAAGACTATTACTGGGTCTCGCCACTTTTGGCTTTCGAATGTGGAGGCGGCATTCCCTGTACTCCTAATGCCGGAGGGAAGTCAGCCTCTATTGCAGTGAGCTACATTGCAGTTGATAAAACGAAGATGTCCTTTGAATACGCCGAGCGATTAACCGAACTGGTCGGACAGTATAAGAATACCAGCTACTTCTCTACGCAAGCACAAGAGATGAAACACGCCCTCAAGACAAGTTTTTCCCTTGCTGAACTTACTTTAGGAATAATAAGTTTAACGGGGCGCTTAAACGCTGATGCTGATGATCTATGGATTATTGCAGACATCGTTCCTTTGTTCTCAGAGCGAGGAGAGAGGGGCGAGTTGAAAGGTATAGCCGCTGATATGGTGAAAGACGTGCTTGATAAGATGGCACTGCCACAAGAAATTCTCTCTGCGCCTTGGGAACGCATAGCTAAAGAATCCATGTCTAAATCGAATGTTTTGGTGTTTTCAATTATCCGAACTGATGAGCGTGATGAAGTTTTTCATTGGATAACGCCTGTTTCTCGAAATATGCACGGGCTCTATGGAATCAATAAACCTTATTTTGATTCTTTTGATAATGTGCCACGAACATTCAGGGTAGGCACGTTGCTTGAAGATTATCGATACGATGTTGCCATTAGCAAGGGCTTCAAAGTAAAAGCCTATGATTCGTGGCAGGCATTAGTGGATGCACTGATCAACAACGAAATTGATACTATTTTCGGTTCTCAGGGGGCAATTGACTTTGGATGTAACCCAAAACAATTTAAATGTGAGACAATAACCCTATCGAGTAAGTACGACATTTCAACGGCCTACCTAGCACTGTCAAAGAAAGACACCTGTGTTTTGGTTTTAGAGAAGCTCAAGTTAGCGGCGGCCGGTGTGAAAATGAGTGACAAGTTTAATGAGCAGCTTTCTTCCTGGAGTGACATGGTGTCCCAAGAATACGGCATAGCTCATCATACCGAACATGGTGTAGTGCACCTTTGGAACCCAAATTAATGACAGTTGAAACAGTTAAGCATTTAGATATAAACCCTGCCATCACCAAGGCGCTAGACTCACAAGGCATTTACCAACTTTCCCCTATACAGGCACAATCGCTCCCTGAGGCGTTGCAGGGGAAAGATGTGATAGGCCAAGCGCAGACGGGCAGCGGCAAGACACTGTGCTTTGTAATTCCTGCCTTGCAGCACGTAGAAGTGAATGATTTTACCACGCAGGCTATCATACTTTGTCCTACCCGAGAGCTTGCTGATCAAGTGGCTCAACAGTGCCGTACGGCGGCTAAGAACATCGGTAATATTAAAGTAACCACGTTATGTGGTGGCCAGCCTATGGGGCCGCAGATTCAGTCACTGAAACATAGCCCGCACATCATTGTGGGCACGCCGGGCCGCGTAATGGACCATGTGGAAAAGCGTCGAGTTGACCTAAGTAACGTAAAGTTGCGTGTCCTCGATGAAGCCGACCGCATGTTAGATATGGGCTTTGAAGATGATTTACGCATTATTTTCGGTCAAACGCCGAAACAAGTGCAAACCCTGTTGTTTTCTGCAACCTTTACAGAACAAATTGAGCGTGTAGCCAAGCAGTACCTGCACAACCCGGAAACCTGTAAAGTTGAGTCTCAAGACAATAAACCCGCTATCACCCAATTGGGCTACAACGTGCTCCCGCACACACGCACTCAGGCCCTTAAAGCGGTACTTACCCACTACCAACCTAAAAACGCCATTGTATTTTGTAACCGCAAGGTTCAGGTAAATGAAGTGGTTGAGGAGCTTATCGAAGATGGCTTTAGCGCAGCTGGACTTCAGGGGGACTTGGAACAGCATCAACGCACATCGGTGCTAATGCAGTTCGCCAGCGATGCGCTACAAGTACTTGTTGCCACCGATGTAGCTGCGCGAGGGCTGGATATTGATGATGTTGCCTGCGTAATTAATTACACGGTAAGTGAAGAGCCGGAAACCCATATTCACCGCATTGGTCGCACGGCGCGAGCAGGCGCACAGGGCATGGCGGTCACGCTAGTCAGCGATGACGAAGAGCACTTTTTGCGAAAAATAGAAGTATTGCAAGAAAGCGATATTCCACTTAAAGGCGCACAAAGCCTGCGTTTTCATAAAAACAAAATTACTCAGCCTGAATTTACCTGTATTTCACTAAGCGCGGGTAAAAAAGAAAAGCTTCGCCCAGGCGATCTGGTGGGTGCACTTACCAAAGATGCGGGCATTCCTGGCGATGACTTGGGCAAAATTAAAGTGCAAAACAGCATGAGTTTTGTCGCAGTGAAAACGCGAAGCGTGAAAAAAGCCATGGCGCACTTTAGAGAAGGTAAGATCAAAGGAAAGCGTATTAGAGCCCGAAAACTTTAATAAGAGCTTCAATAAATAAGTATTGACGTTATACAAAGGAAGGTTGAGTGTGGTCGCTGAAACTGACTTGGGCGTGTTACTGAAAAATCTGAATCCTGTGGCGAGTAGTGAAGATTACGTTTTCACTACCTTGCCTGCTGATAGCTTAACTAGTACGTTGATTTCAGTAGCTAAGGGTATGTTTCAGGAACGCGAGGGCACCACGCTTATTCTTCCGGTTATTGCAGCCGAGAAAGCTAACTTGCCATTTGAAGGTTATTACCGCTGTATAACCTGTGAAGTACATTCTAGTTTGGAAGCGGTAGGCATGACTGCAGCTATGTCCACCGCGCTGGGTAAGGCAGGAATTAGCGCCAACGTGGTGGCCGCTTATTATCACGACCATATTTTTGTGCCAGCTGAAAAAGCCGACTTGGCGATAGACGTTTTAACGTCGTTGTCTAACTAGGCCTGACCCTTTTCTTCCTGCCTGTTCTCTTTTCTCAAAAACGCATCAACAAGCCCCATGGTTAAGCAATATTGGGCACCATAGTAAGTTGTCATTACCCAAAAGGTAGACAGTGGAAGCGGGATTTTGAAAACCGACTGGGCGAGAATGGCATCTGATATCACAAAAAGTAGCGCACCAGTTACGATTAGCTTGGTTTGAGCTAACCACACCGCGGTTAAACCCATCAGTGTGATTACGCTAATATAGGCGACTACAGGGTAAAATAAGGCTTTCGACGCTGGCAGAATGTGCACTGCCATCATTACGGCAAAGCTAACCATAATAATACTAATTAACCACTTTGGTATGCGCGAAATGATATGGTCGCCGGGCGTTTCTTGTAGGCGGCGATGCAGCAACGCAAAACACATAGCATACGTTAAATGGGCAACAAAAAAGCACGCCAAGCCGGTAATAAAACTATCAGCAAAGGGCAAGGCCAGACTAACATCTCCGGCAAGACTAAAAAGTAACGCCGCCAACACCATGTATCGCGGCATGGCGCTAAGTTTTGTATAGGCGAAAACTGCCAGTACCACAATAGGCAGGGCTTTGGGTAAGAATTGCGCCACGTAGGGGGTAAGCGGCAGCGTCGCCAGGTAAATCAACGCTAAGCTGCTAAAGACAATAGTTGTTCTTACATTCATATTTAGCCTTTTTGAAACTGCTCAGTCATACACTTCAACACGACAAAAAAAGCCCCAGTTTGGTGAAGCAAACATGGGGCTTTAGCTATTGTATTTTATGTACGCTACTTTCTATGTACTGTGTTTAGAGTACGCGAATTACCAAATTTTCACGCGTTCTTCTGGTGGTAAATACAACGCATCTTCTTCGGTCACGTTAAACGCTTCGTAGAATTCAGGTACGTTGCGAACAGCACCGTTAGTGCGGAACTTCGTAGGTGAATGGGTATCGGTTTGTACTTGGCTGCGCAACGCTTCTTCGCGATATTTGCTTGCCCAAACCTGACCGTAACCAATGAATACACGCTGATCGCCAGTGAAACCATCTAGTTCAGGTGCTTTTTCACCATCAAGAGACAGATGGTAAGCTTTAAGTGCGATGCTGATGCCGCCAAGGTCGCCGATGTTTTCACCTAGGGTATATTCACCGTTCACGTGCAAGTCAGGCAGAACCTCAAACTGGTTATACTGTTCAATCAAGTTTGCAGTGCGTGCTTCAAACTCGCCGCGATCTTCGTCAGTCCACCAGTTTCGCAGAACGCCATCCCCGTCGAAGGTAGATCCTGAATCATCAAAGCCATGGCCAATTTCGTGACCAATTACCGCACCAATACCACCGTAGTTAACCGCATCTTCGGCGTTCATGTCAAAGAACGGAGGTTGAAGGATAGCCGCAGGGAATACAATTTCGTTTAGCGGAGGGTTGTAGTAAGCATTAACAGTTTGTGGTGTCATGCCCCATTCATGGGTCCACACTGGGCCGCCTTGTTTCTTAAGCATTTCTTCGTACAGCACGTCCGAAGAACGCTTTAGGTTTCCAAACAGGTCACTGGCATTAACTGTCAGCGCTGAATAGTCTCTCCACTGGTCCGGGTAACCAATTTTCACGGTAAACTTAGACAGCTTGTCCAGTGCTTGTGCACGAGTTTCATCTGTCATCCAATCAAGATTTTCGATACTTTCTTTGTAAGCTAACAACAGGTTATTAACCATTTCCATCATGCGATCTTTCGCTTCAGGCGGGAAGTGCTGTTTTACATAAACCTTACCGATTAGCTCGCCTACATGGGCATTTGAAAGGCTTACTGCACGACGCCATTGTGGCTGTTGCTCTTCAACACCGCGAAGCACTTTGCTGTAGAAATTGAAGTTTGCTTCATCAAGCTCGGCATTTAAGCGACTGGCTGAAGCATTTAACAAGCCCCACTTAAGGAACGTTTTCCAATCTTCCAGTGAAGTATCTGCAATAACGCCATCAATGTTTTGCATGTAGTCTTTTTGCAGGATGCCTAGCGAAGGAATGTCGCTAATGTCTGCTTCAGTAAGATAAGCGTCCCAGTCGAACTTAGGCATTAACGCTTTAAGTTCTTCAATTGTCAGTTTGTTATAGTTGGCAGCAAAGTTACGGGCCTGCTCTTTTTTCATATGTAGCTGAGCAATCTTAGTCTCAAGTGCGAACAGCATATCCGCACTTTCTTTAGGCGCGTCGAAACCCGCCAGCTCAAACATGGTTTGAATATGTTTAACGTAGGCATCGCGAATGGTTTGTGATGTTTCGTCGTCCTTGAAGTAGTACTCGCGCTCAGGAAGGCCTAAGCCCGACTGCCACGTGTACATCAAATATTCTTTTGGCGACTTAAGGTCAGGGTATTGAGTTAGGCTGAACGGTGTACCGTAGCCATAGCGAGCTGCATAAGCGAAATACTCAGCAAGGTCGGTGTAGTCTTCAATGGCTTCAATCTTAGTTAACTCAGGCTTTAGCGGTGTCATACCAAGTTCGTTGCGGGTTTCCATGTCCATATAGGCACGGTAAAAATCACCGACTTTTTGCTCGTCGCTGCCCGCTTTAAAGTCGCCTTCGGCAGACGATTTTATAATATCCATAACGTGATCTTGTGCTTCATCGCGAAGGATCACGAAAGAACCGTAGCTCGATTTATCTGCCGGTATTTCAAAATTATCAAACCATTTGCCGTTTACGTAGCGAAAAAAGTCATCACCCGGGTCAACAGACAGATCCATATTTTCTTTAATGACACCTGAAGAAAGCTGTTGCTGAGCTTCTTCGGTAGCCGCGCTCTGTGTCTGTTGTTCTGTGGATGAATTTTGTGGGCTACAAGCCGTGAGGGCCAGTGCCACGCTTAAGCTTAAAACGCTACGTAACATGTCGAGTTTTCCTTTTCATTTTATTGGGCGACATTTGGGCTTGCCGCTTATTGTTTTAGTGCGTTGCTAAACCTGTACATCCCTTCGAAAGAATGGTGTGGCGTATTGCGTGCACGCTTTTTACTAATTTTTAGCATGGCGGGGGGGATAGAAAAAGTGTTTATAGTGAAAATACACAGCTTGTAACAACTTGTAGGGCTAATTTCGCTATAGTGTTTTTTTTCACACACTACAACATTCAAGGAACGGCGATGGACTTACACAATACCCCTTTCGATAGCGTATCACCCTGTGAGTACGCCGATGCGCTGCCAAGAGAGCAGTTCATGCACTATGCGATAAAACCATTGTGGGAAGGCATGCCACGCATTGCGGGTCCAGCATTTACCGTTAAGTGTGAGCCGGGAGACCATCTTATGCTGCATGCGGCGATATATCGCGCAAGCCCCGGTGACATTATTGTTGTGGAAGCCGATGATGAATTCGCTGTTGCGGGCGGTAACGTCTGCGCGATAGCCCAGTCTCGCGGCATAAAAGGTTTCGTGATTGATGGTGTTATACGAGATCTTGCAGAAACCCGTGACAACAAATTTCCGGTATTTGCCAGGGGCGTTATACCCAAGCCAGGAGCCAAAAAGTGCATATCGCCGTTAAATGAGCCTATTTCCTGTGCAGGTGTAACGGTTCACGCCGGAGATATCATTGTTGCAGACGAAGAGGGCATTGCTGTAATTCCAAAAGATGAGGCGCTAGCAGCCTATGACATTGCCCAAAAGCGAGCCCAGAAAGATGGCTCCATGTCACTTGAACAGTGGCAGGCTGAGCACGCTGAAAAAGTAGAAAGCATACTCGCTCAATTGGGCTTTGCAGAGTGAAGACTGACAGGAAATTAGCTTAGTGTTGAGTTGTTTTATGTAAGCGCTTCTCCAAATAATAATTTTCGCCAAGTATCAGCCTGTGCCAAATATTAATTAATGTTAAACGAGCTTTGCGGTAAAAAAGCACCGCAAAGTTCAACACACTTTCAGTTATCGTGTAGAATTGTGACCCAGTATTTTGGGGCATACGTAAACGTGCTCTGTCACTGAATAACTAACGAGTTCTACATGTTTTCATTTTTTGAAAAGCTGACCCAGCCTTTCCCTGACACGCCGCCTACCCAACCGCCAACAGGTATCGTTGCCTTTTGTAAGTACTACACAAAAGGCATGTGGGGCGTAATCCTTACTGTTTCCGTGCTAAGTGCCATTGTTGCCATGTTAGAAGTGGCGTTGTTTGGCTTTTTAGGGCAGTTAGTTGACTGGTTCTCTGATCAAAACCGAGACACATTTTTAGCCGACCAAAAATTTACCCTCATTGGCATGGGTTTAACCGTGCTCGTTTTTATTCCATTGTTTATTTTGTTGCGCTCGTTGTTTTCTCGTCAGTCCTTGATGGGGAACTACCCCATGCGCATTAGATGGCAAGCGCACCGCTATTTGCTTGGACAAAGTTTAACCTTCTTTCACGATGAGTTTGCCGGCCGTGTGGCCACCAAGGTGATGCAGACTGCGCTATCGGTACGAGAAACCGTGACCAAGGTTCTCGATTTGCTGGTGTACATCAGCGTTTATTTTATCTCTATGGTAGTGCTTATTTTCAGCACTGACTGGCGCTTAGCCATGCCGCTTATCGTGTGGTTTTTTGTGTATATCGGAATCTTGAAGGTGCTGGTACCTAAACTAAAAGAAGTCTCGCAAAAGCAAGCCGACGCGCGCTCATTAATGACTGGGCGTATTGTCGATAGCTATACCAATATCACAACGGTGAAGCTGTTTTCACATAGTCGCCGCGAAGCGGATTACGCAAAAGAAAGTATGGATGGTTTTCTTAAGACGGTTTACCCGCAAATGCGTTTGGTTACCGTGTTGGAATTCTGCGTGGAAATGGCTAACGCCATTCTTATTTTCACCATTGGTGCGCTATCTGTGTATTTGTGGATGGAAAACATCGCGAGCCCGGGCGATATCGCCATTGCTATTAGTCTGTGTTTGCGACTAAACGGTATGTCGCACTGGGTTATGTGGGAAGTATCAGGCTTGTTCGAGAACTTAGGCACGGTACAGGATGGCATGAATACGCTAGCACAGCCGATAGCAGTGAAAGACAAGCCAAAAGCCGACGCGTTAAAGGTAAATGGCGGCGGGATTAATTTCGATAATGTGCATTTTTCCTATTCAGGTGCAGATAACAAACCTATTGATGTGTTCACTAACTTGGATTTAGCCATTAGGCCCGGAGAAAAAGTGGGCTTAGTGGGGCGTTCTGGCGCGGGTAAATCGACATTGGTTAATTTGCTCATGCGTTTTTACGATACCCAGAGTGGTCGCATTGTCATTGACGGCCAAGATATTACTGAAGTAGGCCAAGAAACCCTTCGCGCCAAAATCAGCATGGTGACACAAGATACTTCACTGATGCACCGCTCGGTACGCGACAATATCCTTTACGGTCGAACGGATGCGACAGAAGAAGGTATGATACGTGCGGCCAAACAGGCCGAAGCGCACGACTTTATTCTTACGCTTACCGATAGTCACGGTAGAACAGGGTACGACGCGCATGTAGGTGAGCGAGGCGTTAAGCTTTCAGGCGGTCAGCGCCAGCGCATTGCCATAGCTCGCGTATTGCTAAAAGACGCGCCTGTACTAGTGCTGGACGAAGCCACATCAGCGCTAGATTCAGAAGTTGAAGCGGCAATTCAAGCCTGTCTGGATAAAGTGATGGAAGGCAAAACCGTGCTGGCTATTGCGCATCGACTGTCGACCATTGCGCAAATGGACAGGTTACTTGTTCTGGATAAGGGCAACATTGTAGAGCAGGGAACCCATACCGAGCTTATTGCGCACAATGGCATATATGCCAAGCTTTGGGCGCACCAAACGGGCGGATTTATAGGCGTTGAATAGACAATGTGCGAATTAGCGTTCAATCGCAGATGGGATGGATAAACCGCTTGTATCTTGAAAGTGGTTAAGTATAATACGCGTCCCTCCCTTGCGATACCGCACTTTCCTTAGAAAAGACGCACAACTCACAAGGGCAGTGTAAGTAAATTTTGTCTTATCGACACCACAGGGGTGTAGTTCGAATTGGTAGAACAGCGGTCTCCAAAACCGATGGTTGGGGGTTCGAGTCCCTCCACCCCTGCCAAATTTACTTAAACTAAGAATTTTTAAGTTGCGCATTTTTTAGATGCGTAAAACAACGACGCTGTAGTGCTAGGATCGTAACATGAGCGAAAAGACGGAAAATCAGTCCAATGCATTGGACATGTTTAAATGGGTAGTGGTTTTTGCACTACTTGCCGGTTTAGTAACCGCTAATACAATGTACGGTGAGATCTCGGTACTATACCGTGCCATCGCAATTGTTGTAGTTGTTGGTATAGCTGGTTTCATCGCGGCAACTACCGAAAAAGGTAGCACCTTCTTGAGCTTTGCTAAAGAGTCTCGCACAGAAGTTCGCAAGGTTGTGTGGCCAACTCGCCAAGAGGCGAACCAAACTACACTTATCGTGCTTGCAGCGACGTTAATTATGGCACTAATTTTATGGGGACTAGACGGCATCATCGTTCGTGTAGTTGGCTTTATTACAGGAATAGGAGCATAACCGTATGTCTGAAGAAGAAGCAGTAAAGAAAAGATGGTACGTAGTTCAAGCCTATTCACAATATGAGTCTCGCGTTAAGAAGACCCTGCTTGAATACATCAAAATGCACAACATGGAAGACTACTTCGGTCAGGTACTAGTACCAACAGAAGAAGTAGTAGAAATGCGTGCGGGTCAAAAGCGTAAATCTGAGCGTAAGTTCTACCCTGGTTACGTATTGGTAGAAATGGCGATGACAGAAGAGTCATGGCACTTAGTGAAAAGCGTACCTCGCGTACTTGGATTCATCGGCGGCACATCTGACCGTCCTATGCCAATCACGCAGAAAGAAGCTGACGCTATCTTAAATCGTCTTGAAGAAAACGTTGATAAGCCAAGACCAAAGACGCTGTTCGAGCCAGGCGAAGTTATTCGCGTTATCGATGGCCCATTTGCAGACTTCAACGGTGTGGTAGAAGAAGTAGACTACGAAAAGAGCCGCGTAAAAGTATCGGTGCTTATCTTCGGGCGTTCTACTCCAGTAGATCTAGAATTTGGTCAGGTAGAAAAAGGCTAAGCCTATTCAAGCCACCGTATAGTATTTTTAAAAAGCCCCGTTTGACGGGGCTTTTTTGTTTGCCCAGCGAAGCTGGCAAACCCGTCAGGTTGAAAGAAACCTGAATCACCCTGACTGAGGGGAAGATAATCCGAATGGCAAGGG